>NZ_WQQB01000004.1:0-108779 GCF_018785565.1 Blautia sp. MCC283
GCCGTTATCTGAAACAGATTTTCCAAAATTCAGCGACTGTGACATTGCTTTCATATCCAAATCTTCTATACATACACAATAAATATTACTGGAAAAAGATAGGGGAGAATTCTTCCACGACAGAGATCGGACTGAGCAGTTTCAAAGAAATGGGAACAAAAAGTACTGAGTTTAATTATGAGGACATAAAGAACCAGGAAAATCAGACCTATCGTTTTATTGTAGACTTCTCGAAAGTAAAGGCAGGATATTCTGCAGGAAATCTGAACTGTGGTCTGATTTATGCCTATACAGATAATCCTCTTACAAATTCAGTAAACATTGGAATTGTAAATGCAGAAAGCTTCGGTCTGACAGCGAAGGCGGGCAGCAGTATTACAGTTACTGCCCCATCGATGCAATCCTATAACAAATGGAACAATAAATCACTGGTACTGGAATTATCTTCCACAGATAAAACACTTCCGGGAGATGTCAGCCTGACAGTAACAACCGGAGATAAAAACCAGCAGTACTGGCCGGATTCCAACGGTAATTTTGTAATTACGCTTACATGGGCAACGTCTCAGGATGTAAACCTGACATTAAATTCGGATGTTGCGGAAGCAAAAGGAAAGGCTTATCAATTCCAGGCAAAATTATACGCCGGAGCAAAGGACGGACAGGCTCTGATCGCAGCTGGTGAGACGGACACAGGCGTAACAGCTGAAAGTCTGTCGCTTACAGTGGCAGAAAATACAAATCCGTCCCTGAAGATCACAGACACAACAGGTACACACAGACTTCTCACAACGAAGGACAGTACCCTGGATCTTGATGTACAGTGGAAGAACATTGACAGAAGCTATACGGTTAGTGCCAACATCCAGAAAAAAACATCCCAGGGATATGAGGGCGTTCTGTTGCAGGCCGCAGTAAGCCAGGGCAAGAATAAATTTTCCCTCGGAGGAATTACAGGCTCCGGCAGCCACCGGCTTGTTATCACCGTAACAAAAGATCAGCGAACAGTTATGGAAGTTCCGTATTATTTCATTGTCCAGTAAGTACAATCAGATAATTTATATCATACAAAAGAGGCCAGGTTCAATGTATACTTTGAATGTTTACATTGGATCGAAGCCTCTTTTTTATAAGGCAGAAGGAGAGGATGTCACACTCTGTGACAACAGCCATTGACGATGCAGAATAGATTACGATATACTGTAAAGCAAGAAGTACGGGGATATAGTATATAGTTTCAGAAAGGGGCGGACATAAATGGGAAGATTTGTAAATCCGGATAACAGCGCATTTCAGGTAGCACTGAATTCCAGGATATATGTGGATAAAACAGGATTGTTGGAGTACACAAATACTGTTCTGGATACTATGGATGCCTATATCTGTAACAGTCGTCCGCGCAGATTCGGGAAATCCTATACGGCGAATATGCTTACTGCGTATTACAGCAAGGGAGCGGATTCCGAAAAAATGTTTTCAGGACTGGAGATCAGTAAGGCAGCAGATTTCCGAAAACATCTCAATAAATATGATTTAATCCATATAGATGTTCAGTGGTTTCTGGCAAATTGTGCAAAGGCAGATGACGTTGTTGCATTTATCACAGAGAGTATACTGGATGAGCTGAGAACGATTTATCCATGTGTGTTACCATCAAAAGAGATATCTTTGCCAGATGCGCTTTCAAGAATCCGGGAGAAAACAGGGCAGAAATTCGTTGTGATCATTGATGAGTGGGATGTTCTGATCCGAGATGCAGCGGCGAATTCCAAAGTGCAGAAAGAGTATATTAATTTTCTCAGAGGAATGTTCAAAGGGACGGAACCAACCAGATATATCCAACTTGCATATCTTACAGGTATTCTCCCGGTAAAAAAAGAAACAACACAGTCAGCGCTTAATAATTTTGATGAATTTACAATGTTAAGTGCGGGCAATCTTGCACCGTATATCGGATTTACAGAAGATGAGGTGCGGAATCTTTCGGAAGAATATCAACAGGATTTTCATGAAGTGAAGCGATGGTATGATGGATATCTTTTGAAGGACTGTCAGGTTTATAATCCGAGAGCAGTAGTCAGCGTGATGCTTAAAGGTGAATTTAAGAGTTACTGGTCGGAAACAGCGTCCTATGAAGCGATCGTGCCTCTTATTAATATGAATTATGATGGATTGAAAACATCGATCATAGAAATGTTGTCCGGTGCATCTGTGAAAGTCAATACAGCGACATTCAAAAATGATACAGAGAATATAAAGAGCAGAGATGATGTACTGACCTATATGATCCATTTGGGATATCTTGGTTATGACCAGACCAGAAAAACGGCATTTGTGCCCAATGAAGAGATCAGGCAGGAGCTGACAACTGCGGTAGAAAGTAAAGCCTGGAATGAAATGATCCTTTTTCAGCAGGAATCGGAGAAGCTGTTGGATGCAACATTGGAAATGGATTGTCCGGTGGTATCTGCACAGATAGAAAAAATCCATAATGAATATGTTTCCGTTATTCAGTATCATAACGAAAATTCATTAAGCAGTGTGCTGGCGATTGCATATTTAAGCGCTATGCAGTATTATTTCAAGCCGGTTCGGGAACTGCCATCAGGACGTGGATTTGCAGATTTTGTATTTATTCCGAAGCCGGAATATAAAAGTGATTATCCGGCGCTTGTAGTTGAATTGAAGTGGAATCAGAACGCTCAGACTGCAATGCAGCAGATTAAAGACAGGAAGTATCCAGATTCTGTTTTGGAGTACACAGGAGATATTTTACTTGTAGCGATTAATTATGATAAGGATAAAAAAGAACATCAATGTATGATCGAGCAGTATGAGAAAAAATAATTTTCAGAATTGCTATAGAATGATAATGCCTCAGGACAGGTATAACACAGGCAGCAGGTAAGTTGTTGGTGCTATGCATGTACTGAGGCTTTTTCGTTATAATATAAGATCTTATTTATCATCCCCGGTAAGCCGAAGCACATCCCGGATCTCGTCCACATTCATATCCAGGATTACGGCGAGTTCATCGATGGTGAATTTGGTGGTGTCGTCATCGTCTGTGAGCTCTTTTACTGCGGATTCCAGGTTTTCTACCTTGGATACCAGATAGTCGTCACGGAACTTCTGCTGGGTCTGTTCCTCGATGGCATGAAGGATTCCGCTGCGGATACGGCCGCGCATCCAGGCGTCGTTCTTCTGCTGGGGTTCTGTTTCCTTAAGAGCCGCCAGAAGGGCCAGATTCGCCTCCTGAATGAGGTCAGCCAGGTAAATCTCCTCACAGTTCAGTTCAGCGGCCATCTGGGCTGCCTGGGCCATGTAGAACTGGGTCAGAGCACCTTCGGCAGCGGTGTCACCCTTTGCAAAGGCCTGGAAGAGGGAAGCAAGATCGTCGGAATCAAGCCCTTCCGGGGAAAAACTTTCCATATAATCGTTGAGGTAAGCCTGTTCCTCAGCGGTAAGGGCAGCGCGGGTACCTGGAAGTTCTTCTTCGCTTCCGGATTCAGAGGAGGTATTTGCTGCCGCCGCAGCGCTGGCTGCTTCCTCGGCACCTTCGATAGTGATACCTTTTAATTTGAGATACTGCAGGATCTTTACAAGCTGTGAAGTGCTCAGATCAGATTCATCGAAATGCTCACGGATCTGCTGCTGGGAGAGCTGTTTGCCGTTCTCCTCTGCGATGGTGCAGATTTCATTGAGCTTCTGCTGAAATAACTTTATATCCATAAAAACATCTCCTTAATTTTCCAGATTTTCTTCTTGACTTTATTATCAGGATTATGATACCATAAGCAAGTCGCAAATGACAGGAAAACCTTTGAATAGACGGAAAAAACGTGAAAAAAAGTTTTTTTAAAAAAATTCAAAAAAGGTGTTGACATTTGTAAAAAGCTATAATATAATATCACTTGTCGTCAGGCAAGAGAAAAGCAACAGCGACAAAAACTTAATAAAGACCATAAGTAAATGGTATATCGGGGTGTGGCTCAGTTTGGCTAGAGCGCCTGGTTTGGGACCAGGAGGCCGCAGGTTCGAATCCTGTCACCCCGACTGCTGTAAACTTATTACCGCAAGCATGCGGGTGTAGTTCAATGGTAGAACACCAGCCTTCCAAGCTGGATACGTGGGTTCGATTCCCATCACCCGCTTCTCTGAAAAGAGAGCATGTGTCTGTAGCTCAGCTGGATAGAGCAACGGCCTTCTAAGCCGTGGGTCGGGGGTTCGAATCCCTTCAGGCACGTTGTGGTGGGTATAGCGCAGTTGGTTAGCGCGCCAGATTGTGGCTCTGGAGGCCCAGGGTTCGAATCCCTGTATCCACCCTTCGCCCATTGGGCTATCGCCAAGCGGTAAGGCACAGCACTTTGACTGCTGCATTCGCTGGTTCGAATCCAGCTAGCCCAGTCCTTTTTTATGGGGTATTAGCTCAGTCGGTAGAGCACTTGACTTTTAATCAAGTTGTCCGGGGTTCGAATCCCCGATGCCTCATTAGCGGAAAGCATTTGCTTTCCGTTATTTTTTTACCATCAGACAGAGTGATGGCAACAATTGAATATGCGGATATGGCGGAATTGGCAGACGCGCTGGTTTTAGGTACCAGTGAGCAATCGTGCAGGTTCAAGTCCTGTTATCCGCACTTATTAAGAGATCTTCTGTAAATTTGATTTATAGAAGGTCTTTTGTATTTTCAGAATAATACTCATAATAAAATGCCACAGATGTATCGGTAATGATCTGTGGCATTTGGGCTCTATAAAATTTTTTAAATCAAATTACAATTTCTCTCCCTCATTCACTTCCTCAATAAATACTTTCCCTTCCGCCTGCTGCTCCACAAAGTGAAAACGGAGCACAGCCTGGGGCCAGTTGAGGGTGATGATGGCTTTTTTCTCCCGGGTCTTTCCGGCGGCCTGGATCTGGTCTACGAGGTCGGAGAGGATCTCACGGGTGAGATAACCGCCTCTCCAGTGGAACGTGAATTCTCGGCCTTTTTTGGCGGCCTGGAGGGCGCGTTTGTAGACGTCTTCCAGCTTGGTAAAGGACAGCTTTTTCTCGCGGTAGTAGAAGTGGCTTCCGTCCGGGCAGGTGGGGGCAGGAGCGATCAGTGGTTCATGGTCACGAAAGATGTTTTTGTCATCCAGATTAAAATAATCGTAGCGGATGCTGACAGAGCCGTCCTCGTTTTTGCCAAGAGTATTGTCAAAGGTGGCGTCCAGATGGTAGTACTGTCCGTTAATCCGGACAATATTCCAGGTGTGGCGGTACTTGATCCCTTTTTCCGGATTGTTTCCGCAGATGGCGATGATGCACCAGACACCAAGGGCATCGCAGAGCACTTTTACAGATTTGGCGATTCCCTCACAGACGCCTACGCCGTGTCCAAGAGGCCCGATGATCTCGTGGGAGTATGGCTTTTTCAGCTTGTCGTAGCGGATATTTTCGCAGATAAAGTCGTGGACATATTTTTCCTTATCCCACTCGGAAAGCTTCATGGCAGGGCGTACAAGCTTGTCTACGCGGGCGCCCAGAGCTTTCTGGTGTTCCCGGATCTTATTCTTGTCAAAGATATATTCCGGGATCAGGATCAGATTTGGAGAATCTTTGTAATAGCGGTATTTGAACCCCACGGCCCAGAAGATCTCCGGATGATCCAGTCTCAGCTGGAAAAACACATCATAGAGCCAGTTTCCGTCGGTAGTGGGAACCTGTGGGATCAGAAACTCATCGGAAAGTTCCATAAGTCCGTGAAGCATTGCGCGGTACACGTTCTGTTTATCTTTTGGCATTCTGCCGTAATAATATTCTTCAGCCTGTTTCATATATTTGAATTTAATCCGCCGTAGTTCTGAAATTTTGTTGTAATTCAGAATTCAGCAGAAACCCCTTTCTAAAAAATCAACGAAAAAATTATATCATAAAAGAATCATCAGAAGAAGTGCAGAGATAAAATGGAAGAAAGATTACGGAAAAATAAAACATGCAGAGCCATCCCACAAAGATGTACCCTGCATGTTTTTTCTGCCTTGAAATATTTTTGCCCGGAAATAACCGGGAGGCCAGGATCAGCCATTATACAGCTGATAATACCGGCCCTTCTGAGCAAGCAGCTCCTCATGGGAACCACGCTCGATGATACGTCCCTGCTCCAGGACCATGATACAGTCACTGTTGCGTACTGTGGAAAGTCTGTGGGCGATCACGAAGGTTGTCCTGCCTTCCATCAGCTTATCCATACCATCCTGTACCAGTTTTTCGGTACGGGTATCAATGGAACTGGTGGCTTCGTCCAGGATCAGGACAGGCGGATCTGCAACAGCTGCACGGGCGATGGAGAGAAGCTGTCTCTGGCCCTGGCTCAAGTTTGCACCGTTTCCACGGAGAAGGGTGTTATAACCCTGTGGAAGCCTGCGGATAAAACCGTCAGCGTTGGCAAGTTTTGCTGCGGCGATGACCTCTTCATCTGTGGCATCCAGTTTTCCGTAGCGGATGTTTTCCATAACGGTTGCCGTGAACAGGTTGGTATCCTGAAGAACGATGCCCATGGAACGGCGAAGATCGTCTTTTTTGATCTTGGTGATATTGATGCCGTCGTAACGGATCTTACCTTTCTGAATGTCGTAAAAACGGTTCAGAAGGTTGGTGATGGTGGTTTTTCCGGCGCCGGTAGATCCTACAAAAGCGATCTTCTGGCCCGGCTGTGCATACATGTTGATGTCATGAAGAACGATCTTGTTGGAGTTATAACCAAAATCCACATCCTCCAGAACCATGTCACCTTTCAGCTCGATATAATCCGTGGTACCCTCAGCTTTATGGAAATGTTTCCATGCCCAGCGGCCGGTACGTTTCTCGGATTCGGTGAGAACGCCGTTTTCCTCTTTTGCGTTGACAAGAGTAACGTAGCCTTCGTCCACTTCGGATTTCTCATCCAGAAGATCAAAGATACGTTTGGCACCTGCAAGGGCCATAACAATACTGTTGAACTGCTGGCTGACCTGGTTGATGGGCATGTTAAAACTCTTGTTGAAAGTCAGGAAGCTGGCAAGTCCGCCAAGAGTGAAGTTTCCGATGCCATTGATGGCAAGGATACCGCCAACCATGGCACAGATCACGTAGCTGACGTTTCCAAGCTGGGCAACTACAGGCATCAGGATGTTGGCAAAACGGTTGGCGTTGTCTGCGCTGGCAAAAAGCTGGTCGTTCAGCTCATCGAATTTCTGGATGCTTTCGTCCTCATGGCAGAAGACTTTGACAACTTTCTGTCCTTCCATCATCTCTTCGATATAGCCGTTGACAATACCAAGGTTTGTCTGCTGTTCCAGGAAATATTTTCCGCTCAGGCCCGCAAGTTTCCGGCTGGCAGTCAGCATAATGGCAACCATAAGCAGAGTCACGAAAGTAAGCGGAACGTTGAGGATCAGCATACTTACAAGAGCACTGACAATGGTGATCACACTGGAAAGCAGCTGTGGGAAACTCTGGCTGATCATCTGGCGCAGGGTATCAATGTCGTTGGTGTAGATGGACATGATATCACCGTGTGCGTGGGTATCAAAATATTTGATGGGAAGTGTTTCCATTTTTGCAAACATGTCGTTTCGGAGGTTACGTAAAGTTCCCTGGGAAACATTGATCATGATACGGTTATAAGTATAGGTGGCAATAACACCGATGGCGTAAAAACATGCCACACGTGCGATTGCAGCAGTTAAAGGCCCGAAGTCCGGTGTATCTGCCTTAAGAAGAGGCGTGATATACTGGTCAATCAGGGTTTTCATGAACATGGTTCCCTGTACATTGGCAAGAACGCTGACAAAAATGCAGATCACCACGATCACGATATGGATACTGTAGTTCTTAAAAATATAACGGGAAAGGCGTCCCAGAAGTTTTCCTGGCTGTTCCGGCGCTCCCATGCCTTTCGGTCCAGGACCACCCGGACCTTTCATGTTCTGTTTTTTCAAGCCGGATCACCTCCCTCGTCAAAATCACCGGCACCGCCGGTCTGTGAATTGAATACATCCTGATAAATGGCGTTGGTCTTAAGAAGTTCCTCATGGGTACCAAATCCGTTGATCTCGCCGTTGTCCATAACGATGATGCGGTCTGCATTCTGGATACTGGAAACACGCTGGGCGATGATCAGCTTGGTGGTATCCGGGATCTCTTCTGCAAAAGCACGGCGGATTTTTGCGTCTGTGGCAGTATCTACCGCACTGGTGGAATCGTCCAGGATCAGTATCTTCGGTTTCTTCAGAAGAGCACGGGCGATACAGAGACGCTGTTTCTGACCTCCGGAAACGTTGGAACCGCCCTGTTCAATGAAAGTATTGTATTTATCCGGCATTTTTTCGATGAAATCATCAGCGCAGGCAAGCTGGCATGCACGGCGGCATTCTTCTTCCGTGGCGTTTTTGTCACCCCAGCGGAGATTTTCCAGAATGGTTCCTGAGAAGAGGACATTCTTCTGAAGGACAACGGAAACCTGGTTCCTGAGAGATTCCAGGTGGTATTTGCGGACATCGATGCCTCCCACCAGAACAGAACCGTCCGTTACGTCATAAAGACGGCTGATCAGGTTGACAAGACTGGATTTGGCACTTCCGGTACCGCCGATGATTCCGATGGTCTCGCCGGAGCGGATGGAAAGGTTGATGTCTTTTAAGACCGGTTCTTTGCTGTCTTTCTTATAACTGAAGTTTACGTGGTCGAAGACGATGCTTCCGTCCGGAACTTTTGTTACCGGGTTCTCCGGGTCAGTGATATCAGCAGTATCGTTGATGACTTCCGTAACACGCTCGGCACTGGCAATACTCATGGTCACCATAACAAAAACCATGGAGAGCATCATCAGGCTCATGAGAATGTTCATGCAGTAAGTGAGAAGGCTCATAAGCTCACCGGTAGTAAGCGTGCTGCCCACGATCATTTTTGCGCCAAGCCAGCTGATTCCAAGGATGCAGGCGTAAACGGTAAACTGCATCAGAGGCATGTTCATAACAACGATCTTCTCGGCACTTAAGAACATTTCGTATACTTTGTTACAGGCTTTCTGAAATTTGCTGATCTCGTAGTCTTCACGGACATAGGCTTTGACAACACGGACGGCACCGATATTTTCCTGGACACTTGCGTTCAGGTCATCGTATTTGCGGAACACAGTCTGGAAATATTTCGTTGCTTTCCGCATGATAAAGATCAGACAGGCACCGAGGAAGATCACCGCGATCAGATAAATGCTTGCAAGTTTGGCGTTGATGAGAAATGCCATGACCATGGCACAGATCAGGCTGGCCGGTGCACGGGTACACATACGCAGGATCATCTGATAGGCATTCTGCAGGTTGGTCACATCTGTGGTAAGACGGGTGATCAGGCCGGCAGTGCTGTATTTGTCGATGTTGGAAAAAGAAAAGGTCTGGATGTTGGTGTACATGGCTTTTCGGAGGTTTCTGGCAAAGCCTGTGGAGGCCAGTGCTCCGTATTTTCCGCCCATGACGCCGGACCAGAGTCCGCACAGGGCAAGAACTACCATAACTCCACCCATCCGATAGATATGGCCGATATTTCCGGCTTCCACACCCTTATCAATGATGGAAGCCATGGCCAGGGGGATCAGAGTCTCAAAGAGAACTTCCAGGATCATGAAAAAAGGCGTGAGAAACGAGGCCTTTTTAAACTCCCTGACCTGTGCCAGAAGGGTTTTGAGCATAAAAAATCTCCTTTCTTTTACTGTTCAAAAAGATAGCACCCCTGGAAAAAAGTTCCGGGCTGCTACAGAACAGATGTATTGTTCAGATACTATTATCAGGTAAAATATTTTTAATGTCAAGACAAATATGTGTGAAATACTTGACATAACATCATTTAAGCGGTATATTAAAAGTTAATATTCACCTGTGAAATAGGGGCGAGAATGCGATTCAGATCCCTTTAGAGGGTCTATATAGAGTTTAATTTTTGTAGGGAGGATTTTATATGGAAATCAGACAGTCAGCAGAGGATTACCTGGAATCAATTCTGGTTTTATCGAAGAAGGGCGGCGGGGTTCGTTCCATTGATATTGCTACCAGACTTGGCGTTTCCAAGCCAAGTGTCAGCCATGCGATGAAGCTTCTCCGTGAGGACGGATATATTGCCATGGACCGTTACGGTACTGTGACACTTCTGGAGAAGGGCGCAGAGATCGCCAACCAGATCTATGAGAGACACACCGTACTTGCCAAGATGCTGGAGGGACTTGGAGTTCCTGCGGAGATCGCACTGGAGGATGCCTGCAAGATGGAGCACGATATCAGCCAGGAGAGCTTTGAGAAGATCAAGGCGCATTATAATAACTTTATTAAGAGAGACGAAGCAGCAGCGGAGTAAATGAAGTGACCGGCCAGTATCCACACGGGGCGGCAGTGAAAGCCAATGAAAGATAAAAAAGAAGTGCATGAGAAGCGTGATAACTTTTCATGCACTTTATTGTTTATCTGCCTATTTCGCAGAAGATTTCTCCGGCAGCTGTGCCAGGATGATAGCCGCGAACATGATGACGCATCCAAGAAGCTCTTTTGCGGAAAGCTTCTGTCCAAGGATGACCCAGCCTGCAAGTACGGAGATACAGGATTCCAGGGAAAGAATCAGAGAAGCTACCGTTGGATTGACATTTTTCTGGCCTACGATCTGCAAAGTGTAGGCAACGCCGCAGGACATAATGCCGGCATACAGGATGGGGAGCCATGCAGTGAGGATAGAAGAAATCTGCGGATGTTCCAGGACAAGAGCCGGGATCATGGACAGGATCCCGCAGACCAGGAACTGGATACAGGAAAGTTTTACTCCGTCTGCTTTCGGGGAAAAATAGTCAATGACCAGAATGTGCAGAGAAAACAGGAACGCACACACCAGCACCAGGACGTCTCCGAGACCAATGGAAAAACCGTCCGTGATGCAGAGAAGATAAAGTCCGATCAGTGCCATGACAACAGCTGTCCAGATAAAGGGACTGCATTTCTTTTTCAGGAAAAGTCCGATAATCGGGACAATGACAATATAGCAGGCAGTGATAAAACCGGCTTTTCCCACCGTTGTATATTTGATGCCGAACTGCTGGAAGTTGCTGGCTGCAAAGAGAGCAATTCCGCAGGCGATTCCTCCAATCCAGAGGTCACGGGAGTTGTATGGAGAAGAGGTATCCGCATTTTTGGCGCCTGTTGCTGGAAATTCTGCTGCCGGGGAATCTGCCGCGGCAGAAGCTGTATCTTTGGAGCGGTTTAAGAGAAAGATCACCGGCACCAGAACAGCAGCACCGATCAGGGAACGGACGCCGTTAAAAGTAAAAGGACCTACATATTCCATGCCTACACTCTGGGCGACAAAGGCGATTCCCCAGATGGTAGCGGCCAGAAGCAGGCAGAGAGAATTTTTCAGAGGCATTTTCTGTGTGTTCATGATAAAAGAATCCTTTCGCGTATTATGTGGTCAAAGCGATATATAAGAAAAGACCCCGGGGAACTTCAGATAGCTTCCCGGGGCATTTTTATGATCTGTCGGAACCGTGTCCGGCAAAATTAGTTCTGATTCTGGTTGTTCTTAACTTCTGCAAGCTTCATAGCACGAACTTTCAGCGGCAGACCGAACAGAGTGATGAATCCGTCAGCGTCGTGGTGGTCATACATATCACCGGTTGTGAAGGAAGCAAGGGACTCATTGTAAAGGCTGTATGGAGAAGTTGTACCATTCTTGATGATGTTTCCTTTGTAAAGTTTGAATTTAACTTCACCGGTAACATATTTCTGAGTGGATTCAACAAATGCCTGGATAGCCTCACGGAGTGGTGTGTACCATTTTCCCTCGTAAACAACCTGTGCAAACTGGCTGCCCAGTTTCTTCTTGGCTTCCATTGTCTCACGGTCAAGGATCAGCTCCTCAAGCTGGTCATGAGCTGCCATCAGGATTGTTCCGCCAGGAGTCTCATAAACACCACGGGATTTCATACCAACAACACGGTTCTCAACGATGTCAACGATACCGATACCGTTCTCGCCGCCAAGTTTGTTCAGCTCAGTGATGATCTCGGAAACTTTCATTGCCTTTCCGTTGAGAGTTTTCGGAACACCCTGCTCAAATGTCATGGTAACTTCTGTTTCTTTATCAGGAGCTTTCTCCGGTGTTACGCTTAATACAAGCATGTCATCGTAGTTCGGAGCCTGGGAAGGATCCTCAAGTTCCAGTCCCTCGTGGCTGATGTGCCAGAGGTTTCTGTCACGGCTGTAGCTGTGGCTTGCATCGAACGGAAGAGTGATGCCGTGAGCTTTACAGAACTCGATCTCATCTTCACGGGACTGCATGGTCCACAGATCTGTCATACGCCATGGAGCAATGATCTTGATGTCCGGAGCGAGAGCCTTGATGCCAAGCTCGAAACGGATCTGGTCATTTCCTTTACCTGTAGCACCGTGGCAGATTGCAACAGCGCCTTCTTTACGTGCAATCTCAACCAGTTTCTTGGCGATAACCGGACGAGCCATGGAAGTTCCGAGAAGATAGGAATGCTCATATACAGCACCGGCCTCTACACATGGCATGATGAAATCATCGCAGAACTCATCAACAATATCTTCAATATATAATTTGGAAGCACCGGACATTTTTGCTCTCTCTTCAAGACCGTCCAGCTCGTTTCCCTGTCCGCAGTTTACACAGCAGCAGACAACGTCATAATCAAATGTTTCTTTCAGCCACGGGATCAGGGCTGTGGTATCAAGACCACCGGAATACGCTAAAACAACTTTTTCTTTCATAATATATGTCCTCCTGGGATTTTTTGAAATTTTGTATCGCTCCGGACATTTCCGGGACGGTGAATTTTTTTACGTTATCTGGAAAAATTATGCTGTTTTATAACTTTACCAGAGTGAATAAATATTCATGCGTGACAAAACAAAATTTTCGGCTGTCCTGTCGACATGGCTTAATATACACCAGATTTTATAAATATGCAAGAGATAATTTGAAAAATATGAAAAATTTTTTGCATAAAAATGCATCGAAAAACGGGTAATATTATAAGAAAATACATGAAAAACAGAAAAGACAGTGAAAAATCAAAGAAAATGACTATTGCATAATATGCAGAGAAGATGTATAATCTATCCATTGACAAGGCGGACATATGAGGAACGCCTTTTTACTTAAGCCGTAAGAGATACGGCAGAGGAGGAATGTGAAAGATGATTAAAGCAGGAATTATCGGTGCGACAGGGTACGCAGGAAATGAGATCGTAAGACTTCTTCTTGGACACAAGGATGTTGAGATCAAATGGTTTGGTTCCCGAAGCTACATAGATCAGCAGTATGCAGATATTTATCAGAACTTTTTCAAACTGGTGGATGCCAAATGTATGGATGACAATATGGCGGCACTTGCAGATGAGGTGGACGTGATCTTTACCGCAACTCCGCAGGGCCTTTGTGCATCCCTTATTAATGAAGAAATCCTTTCCAAGTGTAAGGTGATCGACTTAAGCGCGGACTTCCGTATTAAAGATGTGAAGAAATATGAAAAATGGTACGGAATCGAGCACAAAGCACCGCAGTTTATTGATGAAGCAGTTTACGGTCTCTGCGAGATCAACCGTGAGGATATCAAAAAGGCACGGCTGATCGCCAACCCGGGATGCTATCCGACATGCTCCACACTGTCTATTTATCCGCTGTTAAAAGAAGGCCTCATTGATCCGAACACTATTATCATTGATGCAAAGTCCGGAACATCCGGAGCAGGAAGAGGAGCTAAAGTTCCGAATCTTTACTGTGAAGTAAACGAGAGTATTAAAGCTTACGGCGTTGCCACACACAGACATACACCGGAGATCGAGGACCAGCTTGGATACGCATGCGGACAGGAAGTGCTGATCAACTTTACCCCGCATCTTGTTCCGATGAACAGAGGAATCCTGGTAACTGCATATGCTTCCCTGACAAAGGATGTTACCTATGAGGAAGTAAAAGCGGCCTATGACAAATATTATAAAGATGAGTTCTTTGTACGTGTGCTGAATAAAGATGTATGCCCGCAGACAAGAAACGTGGAAGGCAGCAACTTTGTAGATGTAAACTTCAAGATCGATCCGAGAACTAAGAGAGTGATCATGATGGGTGCCATCGACAACCTGGTAAAAGGTGCCGCAGGACAGGCCGTTCAGAACATGAACCTGATGTTTGGATTCGACGAGAACGAAGGACTGAAACAGATCCCGATGTGCCCGTAAAACACAGAGGATTTCAGACGAGAGGAGACATAGAATATGAAGATCATCGACGGCGGCGTAACAGCCGCAAAAGGTTTTAAGGCAGCGTCAACTGCAGCAGAGATCAAATATAAAGGCCGTACCGATATGGCCATGGTATTCAGTGAAGTTCCCTGTGTGGCTGCAGGAACATTCACGACCAATGTGGTAAAAGCAGCTCCTGTAAGATGGGATCAGGACATTGTATACAATCATCAGGGCGCAAGAGCCGTGATCTGCAACAGCGGAATCGCCAACGCATGTACCGGTGAGGAAGGTTTTGGCTACTGTAAGGAAACAGCCAAAGCAGCATCCGAAAGCCTTGGGATCCCGGAAGACAGTGTGCTGGTAGCATCCACAGGTGTCATCGGAATGCAGCTTCCGATCGACCGTATCGCAAACGGAGTAAAAGCCATGGCTCCGAAACTTGAGGGAAGCCGCGAGGCAGGCCTTGAGGCAGCAAAAGCCATCATGACAACCGACACCGAGAAGAAAGAGGCAGCTGTAGAGATCGAGATCGGCGGAAAAACCGTAACTGTAGGCGGTATGTGCAAAGGTTCTGGAATGATCCACCCGAACATGTGCACAATGCTTGGATTTATCACCAGCGATGTGGACATCTCCAAGGAACTTCTTCAGGAAGCACTCAGCGAGGACATCAAGGACACCTACAACATGGTATCCGTTGACGGAGACACCTCCACAAACGACACCGTCCTCCTCCTGGCAAACGGTCAGGCCGGCAATCCAAAGATCACAGAGAAAAATGCAGATTATGAAGAGTTCAAAAAAGCGCTCAACTATGTAAACACAACCCTTGCCAAAAAGATTGCAGGCGACGGAGAAGGCGCAACCGCACTCTTCGAGGTCAAAGTTATCGGCGCAGCCACCAAGGCAGAAGCCGTAACCTTAAGTAAATCCGTAGTAACCTCTTCCCTGACAAAAGCAGCCATCTACGGCCACGACGCAAACTGGGGAAGAATCCTCTGCGCCCTCGGCTACTCCGGAGTCCAGTTCGACCCGGAGAAAGTAGATCTCTACTTTGAGAGCAAAGCAGGAAAAATAAAGATCATTGAAAATGGAGTTTCTACAGGATACAGTGAAGAGGAAGCTACAAAGATCCTCTCTGAAGACGCTGTGACAGCCATTGCTGATATGAAGATGGGCGAGGCCAGTGCAACCGCATGGGGATGCGACCTTACTTATGATTATGTAAAAATCAATGCGGATTATCGTTCTTGATGTAAGAGCTCTGTAGAATGGTTTTTTATGGTGGATTTTATATGTAATTTTGTTTCAGTTTGTAAGCTGAGAAAACCCTTAGGGGGAGCGAGCTCGGAGTTGCGAAGCCCGCACGCTCCCCCTAAGAACCCCCTCCGTTGGGCACGCTTGGTTGTGGTGTGTTGAACGTTAGTTGACGAAGACTGAGTGACGAACGTGAGGAACTTCAGGGCGGGAGCCTGGAAGTTGAGGCGTGTGGAAGTTTAGTTGATGAAGACCAATTGGCAAACGGAAGAGATTTTCCAGGCGGAAGCCTTGGAAAATCGTGACAGTTTGCCCGTCAGTCGCCAAAGGCAGACTGACGGGCTGTTCGCCTTCGGCGAAAGCGCGTCGGAGGTGGCTGCCTGCGGCAGCCTATCCGCAGCAGGCGCTTTGCCCGCGGTGCGGGCAACAGCCCGTTCTCCGTGGCCGGAGGGGAGGAGCGCGAGGAGGGGAAACGGCCTTCGGAACTCCGAGTGCTTCCCCTCCTCGCAAATCCCACAGCTATCAGCTGAGACAAAACTATAATTTATAAAGAAAAAACGTCCAACATACAACAAAAAAACCTTTTTCAACCCATATCATTTTTCAAAAAAAGGAGATACCCATATGGTGAATCAGAAATATCTTGACAAAGCAGAGGTTCTCATAGAAGCCCTGCCATACATTCAGCGGTTTAACCGCAAAATTGTAGTCATCAAATACGGCGGAAGTGCCATGCTTGATGAAGAATTAAAACGTAACGTCATCAAGGACGCAGTCCTCCTGAAGCTGGTCGGATTCAAACCGATCATCGTTCACGGCGGTGGCAAGGAGATCAGCCGCTGGGTGGGTAAAGTCGGCATGGAGCCTCGTTTCGTAAACGGTCTCCGTGTAACAGACAAAGACACCATGGAGATCGCAGAGATGGTTCTTGCCAAAGTAAACAAAGAACTTGTTACGCTTGTAGAATCTCTCGGCGTTCAGGCTGTAGGTGTCAGCGGTAAAGACGGTGGTCTTCTCCAGTGCAAAAAGAAACTTTCCAAAGGCGAGGACATCGGCTACGTAGGTGAAGTCACAAAAGTCAATCCAAAGATCCTCCAGGACCTTCTGGAAAGAGACTTCCTTCCGATCGTATTCCCAATCGGTTTTGACGAGAATTTTGATTCCTACAACATTAACGCAGATGATGCAGCCTGCGCTATTGCAGAGGCGGTCAATGCAGAGAAACTTGCCTTCCTTTCCGATATTGAAGGTGTATACAGAGACGCTTCCGATCCGTCCACTCTGATCTCCGAACTTCGTGTAGATGAGGCTGAGAACCTGATCTCCGATGGTACTGTCGGCGGCGGAATGATCCCGAAACTGAAAAACTGCATCGATGCCATCGAGCATGGTGTAAACAGAGTCCATATCCTGGATGGAAGGATCCCGCACAGCTTACTGCTTGAGATCTTTACAAACAAAGGTATTGGTACCGCAATTTTAAAAGATGATGGGGAGAAATATTACAATGAGCATGAATGAACTGATGGAAGAATCAGAAGCCAGTATTCTTCATACATATAACCGTTTTCCGGTAGTTTTTGAAAAAGGCCAGGGCTGTCACCTCTATGATTCCGAAGGAAAGGAATATCTGGATTTTGCGGCAGGTATCGCTGTAAATGCCCTGGGTTATCATTATCCGGGCTATGACGAAGCGCTGAAAGCCCAGATCGACAAACTGATGCACATTTCCAACCTGTATTACAATGAGCCGATCATTGATGCAGGTGCCAAGCTTGTACAGGCAAGCCATATGGAAAAAGCATTCTTCACAAACAGTGGTACAGAGGCTATCGAGGGTGCTCTGAAAGCTGCCAAGAAATATGCCTACGAGAGAGATGGCCATGCAGATCATGAGATCATTGCCATGAACCATTCTTTCCACGGCCGCAGCATCGGTGCACTTTCCGTGACAGGTACTGCACACTACAGAGAGCCTTTTGAGCCTTTGATGGGTGGCGTAAAATTTGCGGATTTCAATGACCTTGAGAGCGTAAAAGCTCAGGTTACAGACAAGACCTGTGCCATCATCGCCGAGACTGTACAGGGCGAGGGAGGTATTTACCCGGCTACCAAAGAGTTCCTGGAAGGCTTGCGTAAGCTCTGTGATGAGAAAGATATCATCCTGATCCTGGACGAGATCCAGTGTGGTATGGGACGTACAGGACATTATTTCGCATGGCAGGCATACGGCGTACAGCCGGATATCATGACCTGTGCCAAAGCTCTTGGCTGCGGTGTTCCGGTAGGTGCTTTTGTTCTGAATAAGAAAGCAGCGGCAGCATCCCTGAAGCCAGGCGATCATGGAACCACTTACGGTGGAAATCCGTTTGTATGCGCGGCGGTCAGCAAGGTATTTGATATCTTCGAAAAAGATCAGATCCTTTCTCATGTACAGGGCCTGACCCCGTATCTGGAGGAAAAACTGGACGAACTGGTTGCAAAACATGAATGTGCGGAAGTAAGAAGAGGCAAAGGCTTCATGCAGGGTATCGTGATCAAAGGACGCCCGGTAGGAGATGTAGTGAAAAAAGCTCTTGCAAAAGGTCTCCTTGTGATCTCAGCAGGAAGCGACGTTCTCCGTCTTGTTCCTCCCCTTGTGATCACAAAAGAGGATATTGACAAAATGGCCGAGATCCTTGACGAGTGCATGGAATAAATAACAGAGATCTTCTGGCGAGGGAAGCCCAAAGCAGGCTTCAGGAGCAGAAAAACGAAAGATCATAGTTCAGGGAAATCCTGATACAGGACAGCAGTATTTTTTGGTTGGCAGATAACCGGCCAGGGAAAGATACTGCTGTTTTTTTGTTCCACAGAAAATGGTGTCCTGCAGTAAAAACAGGATTTCGGATATGAGGAGTCATGCCTGCCGAAACGTAAACACATCACAGCATCAATATATATAAAATATATAACAGACATATCAAACAGTACCCAAAAATCTGGTTGTGTGTTAAAAAATAAACAAAACCAGTCAGGATACACCAACAAAATGCACAAAAAAATGAGCAGATATGAGTATAAATTGCACATCCACACAGTTGATTTTAAAATGTTATATGTTATAATTTCACTGGTTAAAAAATTTATGTGAGGGGTGAATATTTTGAAAAAATTATTAACCGTCATGTGTACTTTTCTGACAGTAATCCTGGCGTGTCCTGTGGGTGTATGGGCAGCTGGAAATGGCGAGACAGTATCAAGCATGCCGGTGTGGCTTTGTATTCCTTTTGCAGGCCTTCTTCTGTGTGTTGCAGTGATGCCTCTGGTAAAAGGTGAGTGGTGGGAGTCACATCAGCCGATCGTGGTTGCATTCTGGATCGTTCTCATGATTATTCCGTTTGCTGTTGTTTACGGTGCCGGAAAAACTGCAGAAACAGTACTTGAGTGCGTGATTAATGACTATCTTACATTTATCATCCTGTTATTCGGATTGTTCTGTGTATCCGGTAACATTACGGTTGAGGGCGATTTTGCGGGTTCGCCGCGGGTAAATGTAGGACTTCTTGCACTGGGAACGCTGCTTTCCAGCTGTATTGGAACCACCGGAGCCAGCATGCTGATGGTCCGTCCGGTGATCAAAATGAATTCCTGGAGAAAGAGAAAGGGTCACATTATGATCTTTTTCATCTTTATGGTGTCCAACATGGGTGGCTGCCTGACACCGATCGGTGATCCGCCACTTCTGATGGGATTCATGCGAGGGGTTCCGTTCTTCTGGAGCCTGCACCTTCTTCCGGTTCTGCTCTTTAATATGGTGATCCTTCTGTTTGTGTTCTATCATCTGGATATGCGCTCTTATAAGAGAGATATTGCAGACGGACGTAAACCGGACATCAGCAAACCGGGAACCGAGTTCAAGATCGATGGACTTCACAACATCATTTTCCTTGTAATGATCGTTGTAGGTGTTATCTTAAGTGGTATGCTTCCGGGTATGCCGGCATTTCAGGATGCGGCAGGCAATGTAAGAGGAATCCATATTTTCGGTGAGGTTACATTAAGCTTCCCGTCAATCATTGAGATCGTCCTGATCCTGGTAGCTGCATTTCTGTCCTTTAAAACAACAGACAAAAAGATCCGTGTGCGGAACCATTTTACCTGGGGCGCGATCAAAGAGGTTGCAGTACTTTTCATCGGTATCTTTATCACCATGCAGCCGGCTCTGATGCTCCTGAAAGCAGTGGGACCGAACCTTGGAATTACCGAGCCGTACCAGATGTTCTGGGCCACAGGAGCACTGTCCAGTTTCCTGGATAATACACCGACCTATCTGGTATTTCTGACTACAGCGGGAACCCTTGGATTTACAAGTGGAATCGCAACCACACTGGGAACGGTTCCTGTAAAACTTCTTTCCGCGATTTCCTGTGGTGCCGTATTTATGGGTGCCAATACATATATCGGCAATGCTCCGAACTTTATGGTCAAGACACTTTCTGACGAAAATGGTATCAACATGCCGTCCTTCTTTGGATACATGGGATGGTCCATTTGTTTCCTGGTACCGGTGTTCATCATCGATATGCTGGTATTCTTTTTATAAGGGAGGAGGATCAATATGCAGGATAATAACATTCGAGAGAAATGCAGAGAACTTGCTACCAGACTTTATGAACTGGATGGCGAGGTTTATAAAAGCGTAGGATCTTCCCTTGGACGTACCTTTACCGGTGACAGAGAAGGTACCATCCGTAACTTAAGTGCCCTGATGTATACCAAACCGGACGGGCATCTTCTTCGAAGCGAGATGGCCCTGATCAGTAACATGGCCAGAACCATCAAGGATAAAGACGAAAAAAGCCGTCTGATGAAGAAATATGATGAGATCTTTCAGGAGATCCTTACGCTGCCGGAGACCTTTGTTGCTACGGATATCATGGATAAGGAACGTGTGGCGCTGAATCATATGATCAAGCGCAGGGAAAAAATTTCCGAGGACGATCATCTGGTCATCTGTATCAGCCGTACACAGGGAAGCGCCGGCAATGATATCGGTTTCGGTCTGGCAGATAAACTTCGGATCAACTATTATGACGTGGAGATCTTTGACCAGGTATTAAGACGTCTTGAGGCGGAAAAAGGTGCGGTCAATGATGCGGAATATTTTGCGGATTTCAATAAATATGAGAAGAAGCATAAGTTTGATCCACGGGAATGGTTCCGGGAATTTAACAGATATCACGGACTTCCGAAACAGGACGCAGTATTTTTTAACATGAGTGACCTGATCTGTGACCTGGCATCAAAAGAGGACTGCATCATCATGGGACGATGTGCGGATGCGATCCTGAAGAACAATCACATTCCACATATCAGCCTGTTTATCACGGCGCCTTTTGCCATCCGTGTCCAGCATGTCATGGATGTAAGAAAGATGAATATGAAGCAGGCGGTCCGCTTCCTAAAGAAGATGGACAGCCAGCACAGAAAGTATTATAACTTCTATGGTGGAGCCCACTGGGGCAAGCCGGATAACTATGACCTGTGTATCAACAGTGCAAGTTATGGAATCAATGAGACAGAAAATCTGATCCTGAAGCTGCTGGATGATCAGATCCATTAAAAGATAATATCAGAAAATTATAAAAGAATTCCTGTAAAAAGAGAAGTGCCTGTCCGGCAGGTAGAAATATCTCAAAATACAGGAATTCTTTTTATGCTTTTTTTATAAAAAATTTAATCTTGATTAACTTTTTTCATTTTGGGGATTGACATTCGAAAAAACTTAGTATACACTAACCTATGAGTTAGGGTTAACTAATTAGACTGAGTTAATTAATAGAAGGAAACGGAGGGGATTCCATGCAGCCGATTTTATTTTTGCAGTCAGGCGATACCGGTACAATCAAGCGTATTTCCGGAGCGGAAGACACAAGAAGATTTCTTGCAGGTCTTGGCTTTGTTGAGAACGCGGAAGTAACCGTTATTTCCCAGTTTGACGGCAATCTGATCGTAAATATCAAGGATTCCAGAGTTGCGGTTAATAAGGAAATGGCCAGACACATAATGGTGTAACCGGACTGTGTGCGGCAGCGCCCGGTAATAGATTTGCCCAAGACTGTATGAAGTACAGTTGAGGATAGATTATGGATGTGAAGTGCCGTAAGATGAACGCGGCACGTTCCGTAAAATGAACAGCAGACAGACCGGAGGGGCCTGTTTTACTGTAACTGCTCCGGGAGATGAGCAGTTTTTATGGTCTCTGGAAGCGAAAGCAGACGGAGATCATCATATGGATTTGGAATATAAACAGGGAGGAAAAGAGAAATGACTTTACGTGATGCAGCAGTAGGTTCTACAGTAGTTGTTTCCAAGATCACCGGCGACCCGGCTTACAAGCGCCGTATCATGGACATGGGAATCACAAAAGGCAGCGAGGTTTATATCCGCAAGGTAGCTCCTCTTGGAGATCCGGTTGAGATCACCATCAGAGGCTATGAGCTTTCCCTGCGTAAGCATGACGCAGCATGTGTGGAAGTAAAGCAGAAATAAACTTCGAAAAAATGACAGAGCATAAGGCTCTGATCTGAAAAAAGGAGGATGAAAAATGTCTGTAACAATAGCTCTTGCCGGAAACCCGAACTGTGGTAAGACTACAATGTTCAACGCTCTTACAGGCGCTAATCAGTACGTTGGTAACTGGCCAGGTGTTACTGTAGAGAAAAAAGAGGGTAAACTGAAAAACCAGAAGGATGTAACTGTAACAGACCTTCCAGGTATCTATTCACTTTCCCCGTATACACTTGAGGAGGTTGTCAGCCGTGATTACCTTCTGAAAGAAAAACCGGATGTGATTATCGACCTTGTGGATGCAACAAACATCGAGAGAAACCTGTATCTTGCAACACAGCTTCTTGAGATCGGTATCCCGGTTGTTATCGCTCTTAACATGGTGGATCTTCTGAAGAAGAACAACATCCACATCAATGTAAAAGGTTTAAGCTCCGCACTTGGATGCCCGATCGTTGAGACATCCGCCCTTAAGGGAACAGGACTTAAAGAGGTTGTTGATGAGGCAATCAAATGTGCAAACCAGCACAGAGTACCATCCAAACAGATGGAGTTCCCGAAGGCAGTTGAGAAAGCTGTAAACGAGATCGAGAGCCTTGTTCCTGCAAACATCTCTGAGGAGAACAAGAGATGGTATGCAGTAAAACTTCTCGAGAGAGACAGCAAGGTAAAAGAAGGTCTTAACCTTCCGGCTTCTGCTCAGTCCAAGATCGAGGAGATCGCTTCCAACCTTGAGAAGGCAGAAGATGATGATACAGAGAGTATCGTAACAGATGGAAGATATCAGTACATCCAGAAAGTTGTTTCCGCAAACGTTAAGAGAAGCGGAAATAAGATGACTGTTTCCGATAAGATCGACCGTATCGTAACAAACCGTATCCTCGGTCTTCCGATCTTTATCCTTACCATGTTCATCGTTTATTATGTATCTGTAACAACAGTTGGTACCATGGTAACAGACTGGACAAACGACAGCTTCGTCGGAACTATCCAGGGTGTTGTAGCTGATGGCCTCAGCGGTGTCGGCGTTGCTGACTGGCTGGTAAGCCTTGTATCTGATGGTATCATCGGTGGTCTTGGTGCAGTACTTGGATTCGTTCCGCAGATGGCGATCCTGTTCCTGTTCCTGTCCATCCTTGAGGACTGCGGTTACATGGTTCGTATCGCATTCGTCATGGACCGTGTATTCCGTCATTTCGGACTTTCCGGAAAGAGCTTTATCCCGCTCCTTATCTCCTCTGGTTGTGGAATCCCTGGAATCATGGCTTCCAAAACAATCGAGGCTGATAACGACCGTCGATTAACAATCATGACAGCAACATTTATTCCTTGTGGTGCTAAGCTTCCTGTTATCGCTCTTATGGGTGGTATCATGACAGCATATGTAACTGGTGACTATGTAGCAGCTGGTTTCATCACACCACTGATGTACTTCATCGGTGTTGTAGCAGTTCTTGTATCTGCCATCATCCTGAAGAAAACAAAACCGTTCTCCGGTAAACCTGCTCCGTTTGTAATGGAGCTTCCACAGTACCATATTCCGTCTGCAAAGACAGTTCTGCTTCACGTTTGGGAGAGACTGAAAGGCTTCATCATCAAAGCCGGAACAATTCTTTTCCTTGCAACTGTTATCATGTGGGTTCTTTCCAGCATTGGCAGCACAGGAAGCGGAATCGGATTTGTTGAGGACAGCAACGACAGTATCATGGCTATCCTTGGTGGTATCCTTGCTCCGATCTTTGCTCCTCTTGGATTCGGTAAATGGCAGCCGGTTGCAGCATCCATCTCCGGATTTTCCGCAAAAGAGTCCATCGTTAGTACAATGGGTGTTCTTGCAAACGTAGCTGGTGATGATGCAGAAGATACCATGATCGTTGGTGCAGCGATCAAAGCATGGTTCCCGTCAGCAGTAGCAGCATTCTCCTTCCTGCTGTTCAACCTGCTTGACTCTCCGTGTCTTGCAGCTATTTCTACAATGGCACATGAGATGCAGTCCAGAAAATGGTTCTGGTTTGCAATTCTCTTCCAGAACATCTTTGCTTATGTTGTAACACTTTGTGTATACCAGATTGGTCTTGTTGTTACAGGTGCCGGATCCTTCGGAATTGGAACGATCGTTGCTCTGATCCTTGTGGCAATCATTCTCTTCCTTCTGTTCAGACCAGATCCGTACAAGAACCAGAACGATGTTACAAAGAAATCTGTTCAGGCAGCAGAGTAATCGTAAACCGGTCATACAGTTAAGATCCGGTACATATGATAACTTTGAAATGATGCTGTGAAAACAGCGGAAATGATAAGAAACATAAGGAGGCCGGGTATGTAAATACCTGGTCTTCTGTGTTATAATAAGCCTGAAGAAACATAGGAATTTTTTACAAAATTATTCATCAGAAGCTGACAGCGTCTTAACTGCTGTGCAGCGAAAGAAAGGGTGACAGATATGAGTATAGTAGCGGATATTATTGTACTGGCGCTTGTGATCGCATATGGTATATTTGTGATCAGTTATCTTTATTCAAGAAAGAAACAGGGGCTCAGCTGTGTTGGCTGTGCCGGTAATACACGTACCAACGGCTGTGGCGGCGGATGCTCCGGTCATTGCTCCGGATGCTCAGGATGCAGCGGAATGCAGAAGTAACCAGGAGGTAGATCATTATGGCAAATGCAATCGTTGTCATCGTTGTTATCATCATTATGTTGTTTGCCGGAAAAGGCGCATATAAACATCTGAAAGGTGAGGGTGCCTGCTGTGGAGGCGGCAGCAAACCGGAAATCCCGAAGAAGAAACTGGACGGAACGAAGCTTGGTGAGAAAACTATGAAGATCACAGGAATGCACTGTGAGAACTGTGTAGCCAGCGTCACTAGAGCCATCAACCGTATTGACGGAGCGGCAGCCAAAGTCAGCCTGAAAAAAGGTGAGGCAGTGGTTTCCTATGACAGAGAGATTTCCAACGAAGAACTGAAAAAAGTTGTTGAAGATCGTGGATATCACGTAGTTTCTATTCAGTAAGGATCCATCAGAATAATACGTTTGCCGGAGCTTCCCATCCGGCAGAGCAGAGAAAAGACTTCTCGTCGAAATGCTTAAAAATATTTCGATAAGAAGTCTTTTTTTGTGTAAGAAGTCAGAGTTGCAATTGACTCACTAATAGCTGCTATTGTATAATAAAAACAGAAAAATCAGACGGAATGAAAAATATTATTACAAATTTTCTTTCTATCCGAATGATGTGTCATGAAAGCCAAATAGAGAGGTAACAGACTTTGACAGCAAGGTATGATCCGAGCGGGAATTGTTGTTCATTTAGCGTGGCTTTAGCTGCTTTGTGAGCGGAATACGGGACTCTTTCACCTTGTGTGGTGAAGGAGCTTTTTTTATGTAAAATGCCTGCAGGAGCAGGCGCATTCAGTAAGGGAGGATTTTATGCTGAAGGTAGCAGTATATGGAAAGGGCGGTATCGGAAAGTCCACAGTGACTTCCAACCTGGCGGCGGCGTTTGCGGCCATGGGAAAAAGAGTGATCCAGATCGGGTGCGATCCAAAAGCGGATTCCACCATCAATCTTCTTGGTGGAGAACCTCTCCGGCCGGTGATGAATTATATGAGGGAAGAAGATGAGGAGCCGGAGAAACTGGAAGATATATCGAAAGAGGGTTTTGGCGGCGTTCTCTGTATTGAGACCGGAGGTCCCACACCGGGACTTGGCTGTGCGGGAAGAGGAATTATCGCAACGTTTCAGCTTCTGGAGGATCTGAAGCTTTTTGAGACCTGGAAGCCGGATGTAGTACTTTACGATGTGCTTGGAGATGTGGTGTGCGGTGGTTTTGCGGCGCCGATCCGGGAGGGCTATGCGGAAAAAGTCCTCATTGTCACATCCGGGGAGAAGATGGCGCTCTATGCAGCCAATAATATTTCCAGTGCTGTTCGGAATTTTGAGGACCGCAGCTATGCGAGGATCTTTGGAATCGTGCTGAACCACAGGAATGTGGAGAATGAGACCGAGAAGGTGCAGGCTTTTGCAGAAAAAAGTAATATTCCTATTGTTGGTGAGATTCCCAGGAGTGATGAGATCATCCGCTGGGAAGACCAGGGAAAAACGGTGATCGAGGGTGATGAGAATTCTGAGATCAGTGAGAAATTTTTTGCGCTGGCGCGGAAGCTGCTGGAGAGTGAAGGGACTGTGCAGGAGAAGGAGGACGTATGAAAAAGAAAGCATATTTTGCAACAGCAGAAGAACTGGAACGGCTTGGACCGGAAGCGATCCCGCCGCAGATGATCTCCGGGAAACATCTGATCTACAGTTCTCCGGCAACGCTGGCATTTAATTCTCCGGGAGCGGAAGGCTTCGGGGTAAAACGTGCGGGGCTTGCAGTGCCGGATTCCATTATGCTGATCGTGGCGCCCGGATGCTGTGGAAGAAATACTTCTCTTATCAGTTCCATGCCGGAGTATAATGACCGTTTTTTTTACCTGATGATGGACGAGACAGATATTGTCACAGGCCGTCATCTGAAAAAGATCCCCAAAGCGGTAAAAGAGATCTGCGACTGCTGTGAGAAGAAGCCGTCGGTGGTGATGATCTGCATCACCTGTGTGGATGCGCTTCTGGGAACGGATATGGAACGTGTCTGTCGGAAAGCAGAGGAAAAAGTGGACATTCCGGTGCGTCCCTGTTACATGTATGCGCTGACACGTGAGGGCAGGAAGCCGCCCATGGTCCATGTGCGCCAGTCCTTATATTCTCTTCTGGAACCACAGAAGAAAAAAGGAAATGTGGTCAATCTTCTGGGATTTTTTTCGCCGCTGGTGGATGACTGTGAGCTTTATGATCTGCTACATCAGGCTGGTGTAAAAACCATCCATGAGATTTCCAGATGTAAGGATTATGAGGAATACCGGACCATGTCCCAGGCTAATTTCAATCTGGTGCTTCATCCGGAAGCAAGGTTTGCGGCAGAGGATTTTCATAACCGGCTGAAGATCCCGTTTATTGAGCTTCGAAGGCTCTATCAGATGGATAAGATCGAAAATCAGTATCGGGCTCTGGGACAGGTCCTTGGGGTGGCTTTTGACCAGGAGCAGTATAAGGATGAGGCTTCCAGGGCGGTGGAACAGTTCCGAAAAGTCTGTCCGGATGCCTCCTTTGCAGTAGGGGAGTGCATGAACGGAGATCCTTTTGAGCTGGCACTTGCGCTGGTGCGCTATGGATTTCAGGTGCCGGAGATCTATGGAACTATTACAGCTGAGAATTTTGTATACATACGACATTTGGCTAAGTTGAGCCCGGGCACGAAGATTTTTTCCAATATGGAACCTACCATGCTGTATTATGATCCAGCAGAGAGTGGCGTAAATCTTACGATTGGTAAGGATGCGGGATATTATCATCCGGATCAGCCTAATGTAGTCTGGAATCAGGACCGTCAGCCTTATGGGTATGCAGGGGTACGTAGATTATTTGAGGCACTCCTTGAGACTGCGGCGGAGCAGGATAAGAGGAAGGGGGAGAGAGCATGAGAGGACTTCGGAAATATCTGACACCCTTTGCCCCGGATCAGTCAGGAGCAGTGTCGGTTCTGTATGAGCTGGGCGGGATCATCGTGATCTGTGATGCCGGAGGCTGTACGGGAAATGTCTGCGGCTTTGATGAGCCAAGATGGTTTGAGCGCAAAAGTGCCGTGTTCAGTGCGGGACTTCGGGACATGGATGCCATCCTGGGACGGGATGACCGCCTGGTTGCCAAACTTGTGGATGCGGCAGAAAAGGTGGAGGCAGGCTTTGCGGCAGTGATCGGAACGCCGGTGCCCGCCGTGATCGGAACGGATTATCAGGCACTGAAGCGGATGTGCGAGAAAAAAACAGACCTTCCGGTACTTGCGGTAAATACCGATGGAATGGAGCTTTATGACGGGGGAGAACGGAAGGCTTATCTGGAACTTTTTAAAGTTTTTGCCCGGGAAAAACTGCCGGTGGAGACGGGCAGGGTGGGCATCCTTGGAATGACGCCACAGGATGTCAGTGACCTGAAGGCGGCAGATAAGCTCCGGGAAAAATTTAAGTCTCAGGGGCACCAGGCAGTCTGCTACGGAATGGGAGATGGGCTTGATGAAGTAAAAAAAGCCTCCTCTGTGGAAAAAAATATCGTGGTTTCTCCAGCGGCACTGGAATGTGCCAGATATCTTGAGAAAACTTTCGGAACGCCTTATGAGGTGGGATATCCGCTGGTGGAGGAACTGGTGCCGGATATGGAGTATGCAGGGAAAAAAATTCTCATCGTGCAGCAGCAGGTAATGGCCGGTTCCATAAGAGAGGAACTTCAGAAACGTGGCGCAGATGGAGAGATCACAGTGGCAAGCTGGTTTTCCATGGAAAAAGATCTCCTGGAAGAGGGGGATGTGCCATTGAAAGATGAGGAAGATTACATGGATCTGGTGGAAAAAGGCAGATATGATGTGATCTTTGCAGATCCCTGTATGAAGCGGATGGCAAAGACGTTTTCCGGTGTGTTTGTGGATGCGGTGCATTTTGCGGTATCCGGAAAGTGCAGGTAGACTTAAGAGCAGGGCATAAAGTTACATACATACTGTAACCGGATCAGGGGAGCTGGTTACAGGGAATGGAGAACATATGGAGTGCGAAATTACAAAAATGATCCGTGTTTACGGAATCGTCCAGGGTGTGGGCTTCCGCCCTACGGTCAGCCGTCATGCCATGGCAAGGGGAATCCGTGGCAGTGTGTCCAATAAAGGACCCTATGTGGAGATTTTTGCCCAGGGCAGGCAGCAGGATGTGGACGGTTTTATCGGAGATATCGAGAACAGGCCGCCGAAGCGTGCGGCCATCCTGAAGCTTCTGGTGGAACCGGTGGAGGAGCCGGAGGAATTTACGCAGTTTGATATCATTGAAAGCGAGAAGACAAAGGGTGAGATCTTTGTTTCTCCGGATATTGCCATCTGCGACGAATGTAAGGAAGAGATGTTTGATCCGAAAAACAGGCGGTATCTGCATCCGTTTATCAACTGTACCTGTTGTGGCCCGAGGCTGACGATCCTCGATTCCCTTCCCTATGACCGGGAGCGTACCAGCATGAAAGAATTTCCCATGTGTCCGTCCTGTGCGGATGAGTACCATAATCCGGATACCAGACGTTATGACGCCCAGCCGGTGTGCTGCAATGACTGCGGGCCGGAGGTCTATCTCATTGGAAGAGAGGAACGTGGCCGGGAGGCGATCACTTATACGAGGAAGACCATTGCTTCCGGCGGGATAGTGGCCATCAAGGGAATCGGTGGTTTTCATCTCTGTTGTAATGCCACCAGTGAGGAGGCCGTACAGCGGCTCCGGAAACTGAAACGGCGTCCGGTGAAGCCTTTTGCGGTGATGGCACAGGATCTGGAAACCGTGAAAGAAGTCTGTCAGGTCAGTGAGGAGCAGGAGAAGATCCTTACCGGGCATCAGAAACCGATCCTGTTGCTGGATAAGCTTACTGAGATGTCCTGTGGACAGAAAACAGATGCGAAACTCATAAAATATGGAAAGAACATCGGGAAAGACCAGGGCAGATCAGAGGCAGAATGCGGAAAACCAGCGGAACTCTGTGAGAGTATCGCTCCCGGGAATCCAAAAGTCGGTGTGATGCTTCCCTACGCACCGGTGCAGCTTCTTCTTTTTCATTATGACGATGGAATTGAGATGCCGAAGCTTCTGGTGATGACCAGTGGAAACACATCCGGCGCACCGATCTGCAGAGACGATCATGAAGCTGTGGAAGAACTTTCTTATTTATGTGACTGCATTCTTTCCCATGACAGGAAGATCCGCATCCGGGCCGATGATTCGGTGATGGATTTTTATAAGGGAGAGCCATATATGATCCGGCGCTCCCGTGGATATGCACCTCTTCCGTTTATGGTTTCCACACCCTGGAAGGGACAGGTGATCGCGGCAGGTGGAGAGCTTAAGAATACATTCTGCATTGGTGTGGATAACCGTTTTTATCCGTCCCCTTATGTGGGTGATCTGGAGGATCTTCGAACGGTAAAAGCCCTGAAGGAAACCATAGGCCGGCTGGAAACACTTCTGGAAGTACAGCCGGAAGTGGTGGTCTGTGACCTTCATCCAAAATATAATTCCACAGTGGTGGCCCAGGAACTGGGGCTTCCCGTTCTGAAAGTGCAGCATCATTACGCACATATTTTATCCTGCATGGCAGAAAATGACTGCGAGGAAAAAGTGATCGGTGTTTCCTTTGACGGAACCGGATATGGAACAGACGGGACGATCTGGGGCGGTGAGATCCTGATCGCAGATTATCAGGGATTTACAAGGCTTGGAAGTATCCAACCTTTTGTACAGGTGGGAGGAGATGTTTCCGCAAAAGAAGGCTGGCGGATCGCCGTTTCCCTGATCTGGCAGAATACAGGAGATTTGGAGAAAACTCTTGATACTGTCCAAAAACTGGGACTTTGCACAGAGCAGGAAGCAAAAGTGCTGGTGACCATGGCTCAGAGAAAGCTCAATGCAGTGACTTCCACCAGTGCTGGACGGCTTTTTGACGGAGTCAGTGCGATCCTGGGAATCCGAAGGGCGTCTACTTTTGAAGGGGAAGCTTCCACGGCGCTGGAGTTTGCTGCGGAAGCGTGGAGAGCGCAGGAGATACAGAAGAAAAATGTGGATACTGTTTCTGGAGAAAGAACAGATATAAAAAGAAATGTAGAAACAACCGGTGCAGATGAAAAGCCGGAAACCGGGAACAGGAAGATTATTTTAAATACAGGTGACATCGTTGCACATCTGGTCCGGGAAAAGCTGGAAGGAGAAGATTCCGGGAAACTGGCTTACGAATTCCACCGGGCGCTGGCGGATGAGATCCTTGCAGCCTGTGAGGAAGCAGAGCAGGAAACTGGTATCCGGAAAGTGGCATTAAGCGGCGGTGTATTCCAGAACCGGCTTCTTCTGGAACTGGTAGATGACGGGCTTGCAGAAAAAGGCTTTGAAGTTCTGAAACATAGTCTGATCCCGCCAAATGACGGAGGGATCGCGCTGGGTCAGGCAGCATATGGAATGGCTTATGTGCAGCGGCACAGACAAGTATAAAGGTGATAGATCATGCAGATGCGGATCGCAGATATCCGCCTGATGAAATATTTTACGATGTATGGAGTATACAGCAGAAATGCGGGATGGAGGCATAGATATGTGTGTAGGATTATCAGCAAAAGTAGTAAAGATCAGTGACGGAACCGCAGTGGTAGATGCTGGCGGCGCAAAGAGAGAAGTTTCCGCCCAGCTTCTGGGAGATCTGGAGCCGGGAGATTATGTGATGGTACATGCTGGTGTTGCCATTGCAAAGATCACTGACGATGACGAGGAAGAGACAGACCAGCTGATGGAGGAACTGCTGTGATGGAAGAGAAGAAAAAAACAGCAAGAGAGATCATAGAAGGATATCAGGGGCCGCCGGTGCGGATCATGGAAGTCTGCGGAACCCATACTCACGAGATTTTCCGTCTGGGGATCCGCAAGCTTCTGCCACCGCAGGTGGAGCTGATTTCAGGCCCGGGCTGCCCGGTCTGTGTAACACCGGTAGGCTTTATTGACGAGGCGGTTTATCTGGCTCTGGAAAAACAGGCGACCATCTGTACCTTCGGTGACCTTGTCCGTGTACCGGGGACAAAGAAAAGCCTTGCAGATGCCAGGGCAGAAGGAGCCAGGATACGTATCGTCTATTCACCGGCAGATGCGGAAAAATATGCGAAAGAACATCCAAAGGAGCAGGTGGTATTTCTTTCTGTTGGTTTTGAGACGACGACACCTGCAGGCTGTCTTTCCGTGAAAAAAGCCAGAGAAGATGGCCTTTCCAACTACTCTCTCCTTGTGGCAAACAAGACCATGCCACAGGCTTATCAGGCATTAAAAGGCAGTGCGGATGTGTTCCTTTACCCGGGACATGTCAACGCCATTACAGGGACTGCACTCTGCGAACGTCTGGCAGAGCAAGGCGTCAGTGGTGTAGTGGCAGGATTTACAGCGAAGGAGCTGCTTACGGCGCTGGCAGTTGCACTGGTCCGTTTCCAGGAGGGAAAACCTTTCTTTGTAAACTGTTATCCGCGCGTGGTAAAAAGCGAAGGAAGCCCGGAGGCACAGACACTGATCGAGGAACTGATGGAACCCTGCGATTCCGAATGGCGTGGACTGGGTGTGATCCCGGGATCCGGCCTGGTGCTCCGGAAAGAATGGGAAGCTTTTGATGCCAGAAAAAAATATGCGGTGCCGCCGATCAAAGGCAAACCAAATCCGGCCTGTCGCTGTGGCGATGTGCTTCAGGGAAAATGCAAACCGTCGGACTGCAGGGTATTTGGAAAAGTCTGTACCCCGCAGCATCCGGTAGGAGCCTGTATGGTATCCAATGAAGGAGCCTGTTCCGCATATTTTATGTATGGGAACTGATTGATCAACTGTCCGGTTTAATGGACTATAATACAGGAATACATGTCATACAAACGAAGGATCACATCTGGAAGATCGGACTATATGATACAGATCTGATATCCGTTTGAACGATCGTAGAAAGAAGATGAAAATTATGGATAATAAAACAGTAACCATGGCACACGGTGCCGGAGGCCGTCAGACCTCAGAACTGATCGATGAAGTATTTAAAGCACATTTTGCAAACCCGGATCTTACAGCCGATGATGCGGCAGTGCTGGTCCCGCCGGCAGGAAAAATGGCCGTATCCACCGATGGATTTATTGTTTCTCCGGCATTTTTCCCGGGAGGAAATATCGGCAAGCTTTCCATCTGTGGAACAGTTAATGACCTTGCCTGCATGGGAGCGAAACCGATGTATCTCACCTGTGCTTTTGTGATCGAGGAAGGTTTTCCCATGGAGAAGCTGGAAGAAATTGCCGCAGCCATGGAAAAAACAGCGAAAGAAGCCGGCGTGCGTATTGTTTCCGGAGATACCAAGGTGGCAGGAAAAGGACAGGTTGACGGTGTGTTTATCACAACAACCGGAATGGGTGAGATCCAGGATGGCGTGAAGGTAGGCGGTGAGCTGGCAAAACCGGGAGATGCCATCATTGTGACCGGTGATGTGGGAAGACATGGATGCACCATTCTTCTGGCAAGAGAGGATTTTGGCATCGATGCGGATGTGACAAGTGACTGTGCACCGCTTTGGGGAACTGTAAAAGAAGTGATGGATGCCACCCATAACCTTCATGTGATCCGCGATGCCACAAGAGGCGGCGTGGGAACCGTTCTCTATGAGATTGCAGGCCAGAGTAACGTGGGAATCCGTCTGGATGCGTCGTCTGTTCCGGTAGCTCCGGAAGTAAAAGGTGTCTGCGGTATGCTGGGCCTGGAGCCACTTTATCTGGCATGTGAGGGACGTATGGTGATCATGGCGCCAAAAGAAGAGGCGGAAAAGATCGTGGAAGCACTGCGTAAATGTCCGTATTCCAAAGACGCTGCCATTATTGGTGAGGTTACCGAGGACCAGCCTGGAAAAGTTGTCATGACTACGGAAATCGGAACTCAGGCATTACTTCCGCAGCCAGGCGGGGAACTTCTGCCGAGGATCTGCTGACAGATACAGACAGCATAGGAAACAGAAGGTGAGCGGAAAGAAAAAACGATTTCAGCCTGGAAAATTATCAGTAACAAAACAGAGTCCGATAAAACGGGCAGTAAAACAGACACTGGAAAGGAGAGGCGGATCTTATGGATACAAGAGTGGCACTGATCTCGATCATTGTGGAAAACAATGAGGTGATCGATGACATCAACCGTTTTCTTCACGAAGCGGGAAAATATATTATCGGGAGAATGGGAATCCCCTACCGGGAAAAAGGTATCAACATTATCAGCATTGCCATTGATGCGCCACAGGATGTGATCAGCTCTTTATCCGGAAAGATTGGCCGTCTCAGGGGAGTTTCCGCAAAAACGGCATATTCCAATGTGATCACAAAAGCGGAGGACAGGAAATGATAAGAGTTGCGGTATACGGAAAGGGCGGCATCGGAAAATCCACCACAGTTTCCAATGTGGCAGCCGCCCTTGCGGAAAAAGGAATGAAAGTGATGCAGATCGGCTGTGATCCCAAGGCAGATTCCACCATTCTTCTCCGGCATGGGAAAAAAGTCCCCACAGTGCTGGATCTTTACAACGAAAAGCGCCAGGACCTGAAACTTGCAGATATGGTGCAGATCGGATACGGGGGTGTAGTCTGTGTAGAAGCCGGCGGCCCTACACCTGGACTTGGATGTGCGGGAAGAGGTATTATCACTGCGCTGGAAAAACTGAAAGAAACCGGAGCCTATGAGACCTATAAACCGGACATTGTTCTCTACGATGTACTGGGAGATGTTGTCTGCGGCGGTTTTTCCATGCCCATGCGAAAAGGGTATGCAGATAAAGTATTTATCATCACCTCCGGAGAAAACATGGCCATCCATGCAGGGGCGAATATTGCCATGGCGGTGGAAAATTTCAGAAACAGAGGCTATGCATCTCTGGGAGGGCTGATCCTGAACCGGCGGAATGTGCCAAGAGAAGAAGAAAAAGTCCGGGAGCTGGCAGAGGATTTTCACACCCAGGTAGTAGGAACTCTTTCCAGAAGTGACCTGGTTCTTGCGGCAGAGGAGCAGGGAAAAACGCTTCTGGAAGCTTATCCGGAAAGCGAGATGGCAGGAGAATACCGGACGCTGGCAGAACAGATCCTGAATGCATGCAGGGAGGATGGCACATGTTAAAAAGAGTTGGCGATCGGGAGTTTCCGGGAAAAACAGAAGTATTTATAAAAGAAGCTTCTTTTCCGGTGCCCTTTCAGCCGGGGCTGGAATTTAATTCCCCGGCCCACGGAAACTGGAATATCGTACATACGGGAATGCTGGTTCCGGAAGCGCAGCAGATCTACGTCTGTGCAGACAACTGTATGCGAGGCGTTGTGCTGACTGCGGCGGAAATGAATGCAGCAGACCGTTTTTCCTTTGTGATCGTGGAGGAAAAAGATCTTCTGAGTGGAAATCTGGAGGATGTGACCATTGAAGGGGTGACAGATGTCCTGAAGCGTCTGGATAAGAAGCCAAAGGCAGTGCTGCTTTTTACCGTATGTCTCCATCATTTTCTGGGCAGTGATCTGGACCGGATCTATGGAGAGCTGGAAAAAAGATTTCCGGAGATCTTTTTTATGCGGTGCTTCATGGATCCCATCATGCAGAAAACAGGCCCCACACCGGATCAGAAGCTTCGCCTGGCCATGTATGATGCCGTGCAGGAGAGAAAGGCAGATCCAAAATGCGTGACGGTTCTGGGCAGTGATTTTGCGCTGGATGAAGGTTCGGATATCTGCCGGATCCTGAAGAAAAACGAAATCCTGCTCCGAGAGATACCGACCTGTGAAACCTGGGAGGATTATCAGAACCTGGGAGAGGGAAGTCTGATTCTGAACTGTTACCCTGCCGGAAAATTCGGGGCAGAAAAACAGGCCGAAAGACTGGGAAGGCCTTTTTTGTATCTGCCGGGAAGTTTTGATTATGGGGAGATACAGGAACAGGAAGAGAAGCTGCTGGGAATGCTGGGACAGCAAAACAACAGGAAAACAGGAAAAATCAACGGCCTGGATATCGAAAAAGAGATCCGGGAATGTGAGGAGGCTCTTTCTCATGCACACCAGATCATCGGTGACACTCCCATAGCAGTGGATTATCTTTTTCATCCAAGGCCCCTGGGACTTACAAAACTTCTCCTTACCCATGGATTTCAGGTACAGTCCGTTTTTCTGGACAGTATCAGCCCGGAAGAAAAAGAGGTATTTTTCTGGCTGAAGGAGAATTATCCGGAGCTGAAGTTGATTTCCACTGTCCGTCCGGAGATGAGGGTGCGGACACGGCAGCAGTCCGAAAAAATCCTTGCCATCGGCCAGAAAGCAGCCTGGTTTACCGGAAGCCGAAATTTTGTCAATATGGTACAGGGCGGCGGGCTCTGGGGATTCGACGGAATCAGACATACCGCGCAGCTGATGGTGGAAGCATTTCATGAAGAAAAAGATCCGGAAGATCTGATCGTTCGAAAAGGATGGGGGTGCGAAAGCTGCATATGAGACAGGCATATCGAATTATACCGATTTATACGGCAGACGTGTCCGGTGTCTGTTCCGCTTTGTATGAGCTTGGAGGAATGACGGTGATGCATGATCCTTCTGGCTGTAATTCTACCTATAATACCCACGATGAGATCCGTTGGTATGACCAGGACAGCCTGATTTTTATCTCAGGCCTTACGGATATCGATGCGATCATGGGAAATGATGAGAAATTTCTCCGGGATATCGAAGATGTGGCGGAGGAACTGAAACCGAAATTTATTGCTCTTGCAAGTTCCCCGATTCCCTTTATGAACGGAACAGATTTTCCTGGACTTGCCCGTGCACTTACGGCCGAGACAGGGATTCCGGCGTTTTCGGTTCCAACCAGTGGTATGCATGATTATGTGTATGGAGCAGGGCTGGCACTCTCTGAGATTGCCAGACATTTTACCGGCGCTGCAGAGAAGAGAAAACGGAAATTAAATCTTCTTGGAGTAACACCCCTGGATTTTGGCCCCCAGCCGATGGTAGATGCCATGAAAAGACGTCTGGAAAAATATGGGTGGGAGATCCTTTCCACCTGGGCTATGGGCGATACGCTGGAAGATCTGTCCCATGCCGGTGAGGCGGAGGTAAACCTTGTGGTATCTTCCGTGGGAATCCCGGCTGCCAATGTTCTGAGAGAGAAATTCGGGACACCATTTCTTGTGGGAACTCCGGTGGAAGGCTATGAGGGAGAGATTTCGGACGCACTTGAGAAGGCAGCGGAGAGCTTTTATGAAGCGTTTGAGTATAAAAAAGAAAATCCTGCGGAGAAAAATGGAACGCAGATTTCTGGCAGACAGGAAGAGCTGTGGAAAGTAACTCCGGACCAGGTGATCTATCTGAGAAAAAAAGACAGCCCATTGTCAGGATTTATCCCCACTCCGGACATCACCCTCATCGGGGAACCGGTTACCATGGGCTCCCTGGGAGCAGCCATAGAGCAGAAGTGTGGAAAAAAAGTTCAGCTTCTCTGCCCGCTGGAGATCACAGAAGGACTCCTCCGCCGGGGAGATGAAGCCATCCGCGGGGAAGAAGCCATGGAAGAAAAACTGAAAACTGCCAGGATCATTGTGGCAGATCCTCTCTACCGCCCGATCTGCCCGGAAAGTGCCACTTTTTATGAGATGCCGCATATTGCATTCTCCGGAAGAATCTATCTCAAAAATTTGTATAATTTCAGAAAAACCACATAAACTATAAGAAACCGGAAAGGCGTTGCAGAAATAGCAGCGCCTTTTTATGACGGTAAAACTGGTGAACGGATCTTATATGGAGGGATTTTTATGTGGGGATTTCTGTCGGCGCTGATCTCGGGCGCACTGATGAGCATTCAGGGAGTATTTAACACAAATGTAACAAAACAGACAAGTCTGTGGGTTTCCACCGGATGGGTGCAGTTTTCCGCATTTCTGGTCTGTGTGGCTGCATGGCTTTTTACAGGTAGGGAAAGTATCGGTGCACTGTGGCAGGTGGAGAATAAATATACGCTGCTTGGAGGCGTGATCGGTGCGTTCATTACCATTACCGTGATCCAGAGTATGGGCAGTTTGGGGCCAGCGCGGTCAGTTATGCTCATTGTGATCTCCCAGCTTGCAGTGGCTTATCTCATAGAACTGATGGGACTTTTTGGAGTGGAAAGAGCGGATTTTCAGTGGAGAAAGCTGTTTGGAATGCTGATCTGCATTGCAGGCGTGGTCATTTTCAAATGGAAATAGAAATAAAAGTATTGTAATATTTGTAATACTTCGTTAAAATAAGGTATGGTTTTGTATGAGTAACGGGGCACCTGCCATCACATCGGCAAAAAGGAGTGAACCCCTGACCCATGAAAATAAAATCACATATCAGAAGTGTTCAGCTTATTTTTTCCATATTTATGTTTCTGATCTTTGCAGGACTGACAGGTTGTAAGGATGATGGAGCAGAGTTTCTGGAAAAAGAACTGGTGCAGGAAGAAAGTGTGGAGACATCCGGGAGGGATGCGGAACAAGAAGATCCTACGGACACGGAAAATGGAGTATCTGAGAAGAAGTCTGCACAGATGCAAGTGGATACAGGACAGGAAACGGCAGCTGCGAAACAGCAGCCGGAGACCTCAGAGATTCCAGAAACGATCTACGTAGACATCTGCGGAGCAGTAACCAGCCCCGGAGTCTATGAACTTCCATCCGGCAGCCGTGTTTTCCAAGCTATTGAGAAAGCCGGCGGATATCTTCCGGAAGCTGCGGCAAGTTATCTCAACCGTGCGAAGGGACTTTCCGACGGACAGCAGATCTATGTGCCCACCCAGGCAGAAGTGGACAGCCAGATGATCCAGGTTACTGAGAATGGACAGGAAGCCACATCAGAAACCGTCCCCGGAAATAACAACGGAGAGGAATCTGCCGGAGAAAATACCGGTACAGACCAGAAAATCAATCTGAACACCGCTGATGTATCCCAGCTTACCACTCTCACAGGTGTAGGGGAGTCCAAAGCCCTGGCGATCATCGCTTACAGGGAAGAAAACGGCCCTTTTACTTCCACAGAAGACATTATGAGCGTGCCTGGTATCAAGGAAGGAACCTATGAGAAGATAAAGGATAAAATAGCAATAAAGTAAGGAGCGTTAAATGAGCAGGAAAGTATTGGTAGTAGATGATGAGAAACTGATTGTCAAGGGACTTCGTTTCAGTCTGGAGCAGGATGGAATGGAAGTGGACTGTGCCTATGACGGAGAGGAAGCTCTGGAAAAAGCCAAGGCAGGAGAGTACGATATAATTCTTCTGGACCTGATGCTTCCAAAGATGGATGGTCTTGAGGTATGCCAGCAGATCCGTGAATTTTCCAATGTCCCGATTATCATGCTTACAGCAAAAGGTGAGGATATGGATAAGATTCTGGGCCTGGAATACGGAGCAGACGATTATGTGACCAAACCGTTTAATATTCTGGAAGTCAAGGCCCGTATCAAGGCGATCATCCGCCGTGCAGGCAGCAACCAGAACAAACAGGAGAAAGCCAAGACCGTGGAAGTCGGAGAACTGAAGCTGGACTGCGAAGGACGCCGTGTATTTATTTCCGGAAAAGAGATTAACCTTACAGCCAAGGAATTTGATGTGCTGGAACTTCTGGTATTCAATCCGAACAAGGTATACAGCAGAGAAAATCTTCTGAATATCGTATGGGGATATGAGTATCCGGGAGATGTCCGTACAGTAGACGTACATATCCGTCGTTTAAGAGAAAAAATTGAGGCCAATCCCAGTGAGCCGAAATATGTACACACCAAATGGGGTGTGGGCTACTATTTCCAGGCATAAGCTGTGAAGATCAAAAAAAGCGGCAAGTTTTTTAAAAGTCTCCGCTTTCGTATTCTGATCATCCTGATCATACTGGGAATCGTACCAAGTGTCATTGTAACGGAAATGGTCATTGCCAACTATGAAGACCGTGCCATTGCCAACCGTGTGCAGAGCATGGAAAATATCTGTGACATCATGTGCGACCTGCTTATCAAAGAGAATTATCTGAATGACTCCAGCTCGCAGACAGTAAACAGCAAGCTGGAGTTGTTGTCTAATATCTATGGAGGAAGAATTCTCATTGTAGACAGGGATTTCAGGATTATTAAGGATACCTATGGCGTGGATGAGGGAAAAACTCTGGTATCCCAGAAAGTAGTAAACTGTTTTAAAGGGGAAGATGCCTACCGTTATGATTCCGACAGCCAGAAGCTGATCCTGGCTGTTCCGGTAAAAAGCCCGGAAGTAAATCAGGTGCAGGGTGCCATGATGATTATGGCTTCTTCCAGTGAAGTGACGTCAACCATCCGGGAACTGGAGCAGAAAGGAATCCTGATTATTGGAATTATTGTAGTTCTGGCCATATTCCTGGGATATATTCTTTCCACAGTACTGGTAAAACCTTTTGCCAGGGTAACAAAAGCCATCGAAGATCTGACAGACGGATATCAGAACGAAGAAATCTCCGTACCGGATTATACAGAGACAGCGCTGATTACGGATGCATTTAATAAGATGCTTTCCAGAATGAAAACCCTGGATGAATCCAGACAGGAATTTGTATCCAATGTGTCTCATGAGCTGAAAACACCGATGACTTCCATGAAAGTTCTGGCAGACTCTCTTGTAGGACAGCAGGGGGTTCCGGAGGAACTGTATCAGGAATTCCTTTCGGATATTACAGAAGAGATTGACAGAGAGAACAAGATTATCACAGATCTGCTCTCCCTTGTGAAAATGGACAAAAAGGCAGCAGATATGAATATTACCAATATGAATATCAATGAACTGCTGGAAAATATCCTGAAACGTCTGCGGCCGATTGCAGATCAGAGAAGTATTTCCCTGATCCTGGATTCTTTCCGTCCAGTCAATGCAGATGTGGACGAAGTGAAGTTTACGCTTGCCATCAGTAATCTGGTAGAGAATGGAATTAAATATAATGTAGATGAAGGATGGGTCCGTGTAACACTGGATGCGGATCATAAAGATTTCTTTGTAACTGTTGAAGATTCCGGCCTTGGAATTCCTGAAGAATCCATAGAAAGGATTTTTGAGCGTTTTTACCGTGTGGACAAATCTCATTCCAGGGAAATTGGAGGAACCGGTCTCGGACTTGCCATTACCAGAAGTTCCATAGCCATGCATCACGGAATTATCAAAGTATCCAGCAAAGAAGGAGAGGGAACCACATTTACCGTGAAGATTCCTCTGTCCTATATTCCGTCCTAGGAGGTACAGCATGAAAAAAACGATAAAGATTATCTGCGTGACTGCTGCCTGTATCTTTCTTGGGCTGATTGCCTATATCGGTTTTGCGGGAAGAAAAGAGAAAAATGCAGAACAGCAGTACAGCTTTTACTATATCAACAGTGAAGAAACAAAACTGAAAGAAGAGAAGTATACACCGGAAAAAGAAACTGCAGAGGTGATGCTCCGGGATTTTTCGGAGAGCCTGAACAACTGCGAGACAAGGGAAGATGGAATTTCACTGTTTCCGGAAGGCGTAAAAATTTCTTCCTATTCTATAAAGGATGGAATTCTGCGTCTGGAATTTAACGAGGCCTACAGTAAGATGTCCCGCACCAGGGAACTTCTGGTCCGTACCGGCGTGGTGAAGATTTTCATCCAGATCCCGGGAATTGATTCTGTGGAAATCTATGTGGGAAAAAAGCCTCTCACGAATTCCAAAGGAGAAGAAGTCGGAGCCATGAACAGTGATACTTTTGTGGAGTTTTCCGGATCTGACGGGGACGTCTACAGCTATGACACTTTTACCCTGTATTTTACAAATAAGAACGGTGACAAGCTGGTAGAAGAACAGAGAAGTGTCCGTTACAGGCGGAATCTTCCAAAGGCAACCGTAGTACTGGAACAGCTGGCAAGGGGACCTCTGGAAAAAGATCATTATCCGACCATTCCGGAAAATTCCGAAGTGCTTTCTCTGACAAAAGCCAACGGAATCTGCTATGTGGATTACAACTCTGTATTTCAGGACTATGCGTTAAATGTTTCCGAACAGATTCCGATTTATTCTGTTGTAAATACACTGATTGCGGCAACGGATGTGGATAAAGTGGAGATTTCCATTGAGGGAAACAAAGAAGTCACTTTTGGCCAGAATATGCAGCTTTATAAGTTCTATGAATGGAATGACAGTCTGCTGGCCAGCACAAAAGCCAAAAAAGAACAAAACTGAATCATAATAAAATATCTACATAAACGGGAGAACATGTATGACAAAACGGCCATTATGTTTTCTGTGTTTTCTCATGGTGCTTGGTTTAGGTATTATGAATTTTGCGGGGATTCCTCTTCTTGGGGGGAATCCCCTTCCTGTAACCGTACAGGACTGGATCGAAGCACATCCTGGCTCTGTGATCTGCGGGGAGGTGGAGCAGTATGAAAATACAGAATTCTCCCAGTCTGTTTATCTGAAAAAAACATATCTGATTTATCAGTCAAAAAAATTTTCCATTGAAAATGTAAGAGTATTTTTGAAAAAAGAAGAAGACCTGAAACCGGGAATGAAAATTCTGGTAAAAGGAACCTTAAAAAGAGTGGAGGAACCCTCAAATCCCGGTGGCTTTGACAGTCAGCATTACTATGCCTGCCGTCATATCTATTATTTTATGAAGAAAGCTGTGGTCCGGAAAAAAACAGAATCTTATTCCGGATACAGACAGCAGCTTTTTAAGGTAAAAGAAAAATGCAGGCAGATTCTTACGGCATCGGCAGGAGAAGACGCACCACTTTTCTGCGCTATGGTGCTTGGGGACAAACAGGATCTGGAGCCGGAAATGAGGATGCGTTATCAGCTGGCCGGGATTGTCCATATCCTTGCCATCAGCGGGCTTCATATCAGCATTCTGGGAATGGGGCTTTATAACCTTCTGAAAAAAATCGGTCTTGGAATCTGGCCTGCGGGAATTTTTTCGCTGGGGGTAATGCTGCAGTACGGGATCATGACCGGAGGGAGTATTTCCACCATGCGGGCGGTGACCATGTTTCTCATTGCCATGGGCGCCAGGATCACCGGCCGGATTTATGACATGATGACTGCTCTTTCGGTAACAGCTATGATGATTCTTCTGGAATCCCCGGCGTATCTTCTGGACAGCGGTTTTCTTCTGTCCTTTGGCTGTGTTCTTGGGATCGGTGTTGCAGCGGAAAAAATCTGTGCTCTTGCAGGTGCGGAGAAAAAATGGACGAAGGCACTGGTAAGTTCCATGGCCCTTCAGCTGGTGACACTGCCTGTGATGCTGAAATTTTTTGGAGAAGTATCCCTTGCCGGATTTTTTCTGAATCTTCTGGTGCTTCCAAGTGTGGGCTTTGTGCTGATGGGAGGAATGGCGGCACTGTTGCTTGGAATTTTCAGTATTTCTGCTGCAAAACTGGTAATTTTGCCGGCAAGAGGATTGCTGCTTTTTTATGAATATCTATGTAGCCTTGCAGGAAAATTAAGGTGGAGCACCTGGATCGGAGGGGAACCGGAAATCTGGCAGATTCTGGTATATTATGTTTTTTTGATTACAATCCTGTTTATGGGACAGTATATAAAAGAACCGATGAGGCGGGAACAGGAAGCGGGTATGAAATCAGAGTTATCCAGCCGGGATAAAAGAATCCCGGGAAAGATCCAAAGGAAACTCCGGACAGTCCGGGCAGCAGCCGGCGCATTGATGATAACAGGAATTCTGATCCTCGGGTTTCATCCGGCAGGAGACCTGAAAGTGACCTGCCTGGATGTGGGGCAGGGAGATGGCATCCTTGTAGAGACTCCGGATAATCACCATTTTCTTATTGACGGAGGAAGCAGCAGCCAGTCGGACCTTGGAAGATACTGCCTTCTGCCGGCTCTGAAAAGTCAGGGGATTTCTTATTTGGACGGGCTTTTTATTTCCCATACAGACAAGGATCATATCAGCGGGGCGAAGGAACTTCTGGAATATATGGGAAATGGACTCACGACCATCCGGGCAGGATATCTGGTGCTTCCTTCATGGGCGGAAAAGCCGGAGGCCTGGGAGGAACTCTCGGATGCGGCACAAAAAGCCGGAATAAAAATTGTGACAGGAAAAAAGGGAGATGAGCTGCATTGTGGTCTGGTATCTTTTTCCATCTTGTGGCCGGAGAAAAACGCCACAGGAAAAGATGTGAATGAGGAGGCAATGGTGATGGAACTCTCGTTTGGAGAATTTCAGATGCTTTTTACCGGGGATATCGGAGCAGACACGGAGAAAAAGCTTCTGGCGTCCGGGATATTAAAGGATGTGGACTGTCTGAAAGTGGGACATCATGGTTCCCGTTATTCTACCACGGAAGCGTTTCTTGAAAAAATAAAGCCGGAACTGGCGATCATTTCCTGTTCTTCCACCAACACTTACGGGCATCCGTCGCCGGAAACCGTAGAGCGTCTGGAAGCGGCCGGAAGCCAGGTGGAATATACCATGGAAAGCGGTGCCATTACTGTGGAAACAGATGGGAAAAAGCTTAAGATCCACAGGTTCCGGAAGGACTGAAAAATTTTTTTCAAAACCGAAAAAACAGGTGACTTTTACAAACACTTGTTGTAGAATAGACAGGGTTTGTGCGAAAACGAAACATTGAAAACAGGCAACACAAGATAAGGAGTTTTTATTTATGAAATATGACGTACTGATCGTAGGAGCAGGTCCTGGAGGAATCTTTGCAGCCTATGAGCTGATGAATAATGATCCGGAGAAAAAGATCGCGGTTTTTGAAGCCGGCCATCCTCTGGAAAAAAGAAAATGTCCTATTGACGGAAAGAAAGTAAAATCTTGTATCCACTGTAAAACATGTGCGATCATGAAAGGATTTGGCGGTGCAGGCGCTTTCTCCGATGGAAAATATAATATCACCAATCAGTTTGGCGGAACGCTGTATCAGCATATTGGCAAGGATACAGCCACAGAACTGATGGAATATGTAGATAAACTGAATCTGATGCATGGTGGAGAGGGAACCAAGCTTTATTCCACCACAAACAGTGAGATCCGTAAGCTTTGTCTTCAGAACGGCCTGCATCTTCTGGATGCATCTGTCCGCCACCTGGGAACGGATATCAACTATGTAGTACTTCAGAATCTCTATGACAAGATGAAAGCCCATGTAGATTTCTATTTTGACGCGTCCGTTGACAAAGTGGAGAAAACAGAAGACGGCTATGCAGTTGTTGTAGGTGATGAGCGTTACGAGGGAACTTACTGCATCATCTCCGCGGGACGAAGCGGAAGTAAATGGATGGAGACTGTATGTACAGATCTTAAGATCCCCACACTTTCCAACCGTGTGGATATCGGTGTCCGTGTGGAGCTTCCGGCAGAGGTGTTCAGCCGTCTGACCGATGAGCTTTACGAGAGCAAGATCGTTTACAGAACCGAGAAGTTTGAGGATATGGTCCGTACTTTCTGTATGAACCCGAGAGGTGTTGTGGTTAATGAGAACACCAATGGAATCATCACAGTAAACGGCCACAGCTATGAAGATCCTGCAAAACACACCAACAATACAAATTTTGCGCTTCTGGTATCCAAACATTTCTCAGAGCCGTTCCATGACAGCAACGGATATGGTGAGAGCATCGCAAGACTTTCCAACATGCTTGGCGGTGGTGTTATGGTACAGCGTTTCGGAGATCTGATCCGTGGAAGACGAAGCACAAAAGCACGTATTGAGGAGAGCTTCGTAACACCGACTCTTTCCGCAACACCGGGAGACTTAAGCCTTGTTATGCCGAAGCGTATCCTGGATGGAATCATCGAGATGATCTATGCTCTGGATAAGATCGCACCTGGAACAGCAGATGACGATACTCTGCTTTATGGTGTTGAGGTTAAATTCTACAACATGGAAGTTGAGATCGATGAGAATCTGGAAACCTGCCACAAAGGTCTCTTTGTTATCGGAGACTGCAGCGGTGTGACACATTCTCTTTCCCATGCATCCGCCAGCGGTATCTATGTAGCCAGATACCTTGAGCAGGAGTACTTCAGTAAATAATATGAGCGGCCCTTTTCTGCTGTCACAGTGATGGCGGAAAGGGGCTGCTTTTATGTTGTAGGAAATCACTGTACCATAAATAAAAAACATAAATCATATAAAACCATGCATAATGTGCATGAATATTGAAAGGAGTATGTTGAAAATAACTGACAGATGCAGGGGAAGCACCATGATTCGTCCGACAGCAATCTTGACAATTTTGTGATTTTGTGGTAAAAGAATAAGTAACCAGGTAAAATCGAATATGTACAAATGTTATGGCAATAAGGTTGCGTCCAGTCGGATGTGCAAAAGAGAATCCGGTGAGAATCCGGAACGATACCGTCACTGTGAACGGGGAGCTGTTTTTAAATACCACTGGGAAACCGGGAAGGGAAAGCAGTGTGGAACCAAGTCAGGAGAACTGCCTTATTGTGAGATCCAGGATTCGCGGTCTACGAATCTGTATTCTCAATAACAATACAGAACTTCTTTTTATGTGTATTGCGAGAGAATCGTGTGTGAGCAGGCGGCCGCAGAAAGCAGCCGTTTTTTTGTACATATCAGTATTCTGGAAATACATGAAAAGAGGACGATAAGAAATGAAAAGAAAAACAATGTTAGCTCTGATGCTCGCAGTTTCCATGACATGCTCTATGGGTGCAGCTACAACAGCAATGGCAGCAGATGATTCCGCTACAGAAGAGAGCGCAGATGAGAGTACTGAGGCAGCTGATACCACAGAGGCTTCTGATGAAGACCAGAAAGCAGCTGACAATGTAGCAGCTCTGATCGACAAGATCTATGTTCAGGAGAGAACTGACACAACAGATGAGGACTGCAAGGCAGCTAAAGAAGCATGGGATGCTCTGACAGACGCTCAGAAAGAACTGGTAGAGGGCGAGAACGCTGATCCGGATTACTTCGGACGTGACACAGGAGACGCTTCCAAAGACGATCCACGTAACCAGGATGAGATCGGTGAGAACGAGCTTCTGGTAGTAAGCTTTGGTACTTCCTTCAATGACAGCCGTGCAGAGGATGTCAAAGGAATCGAGGATGCTCTTGCAGAAGCTTATCCGGACTGGTCTGTAAGAAGAGCATTTACAGCACAGATCATCATCAACCATGTAGAGGCAAGAGATGATGAAGTGATCGATAACATGCAGCAGGCTCTTGACCGTGCAGTAGAGAATGGTGTTAAGAATCTGGTTGTACAGCCTACTCATCTGATGCATGGTGCTGAGTACGATGAGATGACAGAAGCGATCAATGGCTATAAAGATAAATTCGAGTCTGTAGCTATCGCAGAGCCAATGCTCGGTGAGGTTGGAGACGATGCAACCGTGATCAACGATGACAAGAAAGCCGTTGCTCAGGCAATCACAGATGAGGCTTGCAAAGAAGCCGGATTTGACAGCATGGATGCAGCAGCTGAGGCTGGCACAGCATTCGTATTCATGGGACATGGAACATCTCATACAGCTAACATTACATACGATCAGATGCAGACACAGATGGAAAACCTTGGATTCAAGAACGCATTCATCGGTACTGTAGAGGGTAAACCGGAAGATACAGCCTGCGACAAGGTTATCGAGAAGGTAAAAGAGGCAGGATACAAGAACGTTGTTCTTCGTCCGCTGATGGTTGTTGCCGGAGACCATGCAAACAACGATATGGCCGGTGATGATGAGGATTCCTGGAAGAGCCAGTTTGTAGCATCCGGAAACTTCGAGAATGTTGATACACAGATCGCAGGTCTTGGACGTATCGAGGCTGTTGAGCAGCTTTATGTAGATCATACAAAAGCAGCTATCGACTCCATCGGAAGCACAGATGAGTCCGCAGATTCTGACGCAGCAGCAGATACAGAGGCTGATTCCGCTGAGGATTCCGCAGAATAATAAATATGAAACGATCTGAGTGAGCTCAGATACCTATAAGAAATCCATGTAACTGCCCGGAAAGATCAGGAAGACTGTCTTCCGGGCAGATTGCTGTATCTATGGAAGGGAGAAGATTATTATGAAAAAACGTTATGTAAACTTAATCCTTGCAATGGTAAGTGCATCAGCTATGGCCCTTGGCTCTGTGCCTGCGATGGCTGCAACAGATTCCGCAAAAACCGAATCTGCCAAAAACGATTCCAAAGAGGATGCGGAAGCTTCCAATGAGAAAGAGGCAGATGCAGCCAAGACAGATACCCTGGAAGATGGTGTTTATACAGCAGAGTTTGACACAGACAGCAGTATGTTCCATGTAAATGAGGCCAATGACGAAAAAGGAGAGCTTACGGTCAAAGATGGCAAGATGACCATCCATGTAAGCCTGGTTTCCAAGAAGATCGTAAATCTGTTTGCAGGAACTGCAGAAGATGCACAGAAGGATGGCGCCGAGATCATTGAACCTACCACAGATACAGTAAAATACAGCGACGGTTATACAGAGGAAGTTTACGGGTTTGATATCCCGGTACCTGCCATTGATGAGGAATTTGATGTGGCACTTCTGGGAGAAAAAGGTAAATGGTATGACCATAAAGTCAGCGTCAAAGATCCTGTAAAGACAGGTGATGTGGAAGAAACAACTGATGATACAGACAAAAAAGAAGACTCCTCCGACAAGGAGACTGCAGAAAAAGCAGATGCTTCCAAAGATGAGAAAACTTCCGATGACAAGAAATATGAGGGAAAAAAGCTGGAAGATCTGAAACTGGAAGACGGAACTTACGAATTTGATGTAACCCTCACAGGCGGAACCGGAAGAGCAACGGTAGAATCCCCGGCAAAAGTAGAGATCAAGGACAAAAAAGCTACTGCAACCATCATCTGGAGCAGTCCGAATTATGATTACATGATCGTGGACGGCGAAAAATACGAGCCGGTGAACAAAGACGGAAACTCCACATTTGAGATCCCGGTGACAGTTTTTGACGCAGAGATGGAAGTGACTGCAGATACCGTAGCCATGAGTACACCTCATGAGATCGACTACACATTAAATTTTGATTCTTCAAGCATGAAAAAGGCAGAAAAATGAAAAAAATAATTTCATACATATTTCTGACATTGACGCTTGTTCTGGGCTGCGCGTTTGCCGTGCAGGCAGCGGAGACAGAACATAAGCCTGCGGATATTCCGGGCCTTACTTTCGACCACAGCATGGAACTATCCTATGCGAAGGAATTCAATGTGGATTATTACAACGATGGCTATGCGCTGATCACCATCGATCAGGAGGGACAGTTTCTTGTAGTCCCCGAGGGAAAAGAAGCTCCGGAAGGGCTGGACTCTGATATTGCGGTCTTAAAACAGCCGTTAAACAATATTTATCTGGTGGCAACCTCAGCCATGGATCTTTTCCGGGCCATTGACGGGATCGACAGTATCAAGCTTTCCGGAACCAAAGAAGACGGATGGTATATCCAGGAAGCGAAAGACGCCATGGAGCAGAAAAAGATGATCTATGCCGGCAAGTACAGTGCGCCGGATTATGAGCTGATTCTGAACGAAGGCTGTGACCTTGCCATTGAATCCACCATGATCCATCACAATCCGGAAGTCCAGGAGAAACTGGAACAGTTCGGGATCCCTGTAATGGTGGAACGTTCCAGCTATGAAAGCCATCCCCTTGGAAGAACTGAGTGGATGAAACTTTACGCAGTCCTTCTTGGAAAAGAAGATGTGGCAGAAAAAGTTTTCAAAGAGCAGACAGACAAACTGGATAACGTGCTTACAGCAGATAAAACAGATAAGACCGTAGCGTTCTTTTATATCAACTCTGTAGGCGCGGTAAATGTAAGAAAAAGCGGCGACTATGTTTCAGAGATGATCTCCCTTGCAGGTGGAAATTACGTTCCGGAAGATACGGGAGAGAGTGACAATGCCCTTTCCACCATGAACATGCAGATGGAAGAATTCTATGCCAAGGCAAAAGATGCGGATTATATCATCTACAACAGTACCATTGACGGAGAGCTTCAGACCATCGATGAACTTCTTTCCAAAAGCGAGCTCCTTGCGGATTTCAAGGCAGTGAAGAACGGAAATGTCTGGTGCACAGGCAAAAACCTTTTCCAGGAGACCACAGGACTTGGAACCATGATCGAGGATATCCATACCATGCTGACCACGGATGATGATTCCCTAGATAACCTGACTTACATGCACAAACTGAAATAAACGAAAATACGACTTTACACGAATTACACCACAGAAGAGGAGTGTACCAGAAAAAATGAATGACAGAAAACGCGCGGTCCGATATGGGATCTCTTTTGTGATCCTTGCGGTACTTTTGATCTTTTTATTTATATGGAATGTAAATTCCGGAAGTATCCACCTCTCTGTGCAGGAGATCCTGAATATCATATTCCGGCATCAGGGAGATGAAACTTCTTATAATATTGTCTGGGAGATCCGTCTTCCAAGAATTCTGGCAGTTATCATCCTCGGCGGAGCACTTTCTGTTTCCGGATTTCTGCTGCAGACCTTTTTTAATAACCCTATCGCGGGACCTTTCGTGTTGGGAATTTCTTCCGGAGCCAAGCTGATTGTGGCTTTTCTGATGATCTTTCTTTTGAGCAGATCGGTATCCATCGGTTCCGGAGCCATGATCCTGGCTGCTTTTGCCGGTTCCATGATCTCCATGGGCTTTGTGCTTCTTGTGGCAAAAAAAGTCCACAACATGTCCATGCTGGTCATCAGTGGAGTTATGATCGGCTATATCTGTTCGGCCATCACAGACTTTGTGGTAACTTTTGCAGATGATTCCAATATTGTGAATCTTCACAACTGGTCACTGGGAAGTTTCTCCGGTATGACCTGGGGGAATGTGCGGACTATGGCTGTGGTGGTATTACTTACCATGGTGATCGTATTTTTTATGTCAAAACCCATCAGTGCCTATCAGCTGGGTGAGACTTACGCACAGAATATGGGCGTCAATATCAAAGTATTCCGCATACTTTTGATCCTGCTTTCCAGTATTCTTTCTGCCTGTGTCACTGCATTTGCCGGACCGATCTCCTTCGTGGGAATTGCCGTACCTCACATTGCAAAAAGTCTCTTAAAGACTGCAAAGCCACTGCTTGTGATTCCGGCCTGCTTCCTGGGTGGTGCGGTGTTCTGCCTGTTCTGTGACCTGATCGCAAGAACCGTATTTGCACCGACGGAGCTGAGCATCAGTTCTGTGACGGCAGTTTTCGGAGCACCGGTAGTTATCTATATCATGATTCGCAGACAGCAGAGGATATAAACGATGAAATCATATTTTTTTTATACGGATCAGCTGACCGTAGGCTATGACGGAAAACCGCTGATCAAAGAGATTAATATTCAGCTGAACAAAGGAGAGATCCTGACTCTGATCGGTCCCAACGGTGCCGGAAAATCCACAATCCTGAAGAGTATCACAAGACAGCTTTCCCTGATCAGTGGAACCGTATATCTGGAACAGGAACAGATGAGCCGCATGACAAACAAAGAAGTTTCCAGGAAGCTGGCTGTAGTGCTTACTGAGCGCATGCGTCCGGAACTTATGACCTGTGAAGATGTGGTATCCACCGGACGTTATCCGTATACCGGAACTCTGGGAATCCTTTCCCCGGAGGATAAGAAAAAAGTGAAAAATGCCATGGAGATGGTTCATGCCTGGGATCTGAAAGATCGGGATTTCACAGCTATCAGTGACGGACAGCGTCAGCGTATTCTTCTGGCGCGCGCCATCTGCCAGGAACCGGAGATTATCATCCTGGATGAACCGACATCTTTTCTGGATATCCGTCATAAACTGGAATTGCTTGCCATTCTGAAAAAAATGGTGCTGGAAAAACAGATGACTGTGATCATGTCCCTTCATGAGCTGGATCTTGCACAGAAAATTTCTGACCAGGTAATCTGTGTTCATGGAGATCATATCGAAAAATACGGTGCACCGGAGGAGATTTTTACCTCCGATTATATTCGAAAGCTTTATGGAATTACCCGGGGAAGTTATAACGCGGAATTTGGCTGCGTGGAAATGGAACCGCCGGCAGGAGAACCTCGGGTGTTTGTGATCGGTGGAAACGGAAGCGGAATTCCGGTGTACCGGAAACTGCAGCGCCAGGGAATTCCTTTTGCAACGGGAGTTCTCCATACCAACGACGCAGATTATCAGGTGGCAAAAGAACTGGCCGCCAGAGTGATCACGGAGAAACCATTTGAATGCATTTCCCAGGAGTCTTTTCAGGGAGCATTGGAAATCATGGAAAAATGCAGAGAAGTTTACTGCCCGCTGAAAGATTTCGGGACCATGAATAAAAAAAATCTGGAATTATTTAAAAAAGCAGAAAAATCCGGAAAATTAAAACAGGTCTAAACAGAAAGCCGCTGTCAAAAGCGGCTTTTTCATATAATATAAATTACAAATATGATCGTATCTGTGATATAATATGAACGACAAATCATGAAACGGTCATGTTCATGAACACATGGTAAAGCAGAAGGTGAATGTTCGCTTTACACTGTAAAAATGTAAACAGATACAGCCAATTTATAAGAAATATATCAGGAGGGAAAGTTCAATGAAAAAAAGAAATATGATCGCAGCCCTGCTTTGCAGCGCATGCCTTGTGGCAGGAAGCGTAAATCTTGTATTTGCGGATGCAACCAAGGTTGTAACACTTGGAGCAGATCTTTCCGATGCCCAGAAACAGACAATGATGAAATATTTTAATGTAAGTGCAGATCAGGTTCAGATTTTAACTGTTACCAACCAGGATGAGCACAATCATCTGGATAATATTGCACCACAGGAGCAGATCGGTTCCCATACATTAAGCTGTGCTTATGTAAAACCAACCCAGTCCGGCGGAATTAAAGTCCGTACTGCCAACCTTAACTGGGTAACCGGTAATATGATCGCCACTTCTCTTTCCACATCCGGTGTCAAGAACTGTGAAGTCATTGCCGCATGCCCGATGGAAGTATCCGGAACCGGTGCACTGACAGGTATTCAGATGGCCTATGAGAAAGCCAGTGGAGAGAAACTGGATGCGACCAAGACCAAACTTGCCAACCAGGAGATCGTGACAACCGGAGAGCTTGCGGATAAGGTTGGTAAAGACCAGGCGACAACAGTAGTGAACCAGTCCAAGATGGACGTGATCCAGAACGATGTGCAGAATGCGGATGAGATCCAGAATATTGTTATCAATGTGGCGAACCAGAATAATATTTCAGTAAGCCAGGATGACATTGATAAAATTGTTTCTCTGCTTCAGCAGATCGCTCAGCAGGGTTATAACTATGATGACGTGAAACAGACACTGGAACAGGTAGATGCCAATACAACAGGCGCAAGTACAACTTCTGCGGCAGAGACAGGGGATTCCATGGATGAAGAGAACCCGGATGATACCGTAGACGTGGATCAGAGTACCGAAGATGATGACGATATTATGAATAACGTAAATTCCGATGTGCTGGGAGATAATGTGATCGAAAGCTCCACAGAGGAGAACGATCAGGAAGAAGCGCCGGCGGAGGATTCTGCAGATAGCAGTGAGACAGAAATCCCGGATGCGACCGAGGACGGAACTTACACAGAGGAAGATTCCACAGAGGATACAGCAGAGGGAACTTCAGCAGATGAAACGGGAATCCCGGAGGCAACAGAGGAGAATACGGATTCTTCTGAGGAGTCCTCTGATCAGTCAGAGACTTCAGGTGCAGAAGCGGATGCTTCCCAGATTGACACTTCCGTACTCAGCGAAGAGAATAAGACATACTACGACAAGTTTGAACTCTTTGTAAAAGGAGAGTATGAAGGTGATGCGGATGCCCTTCTGGCAGCAACTGAGAATACGGAAGCTGTGGCAACAGTAACTCTGGACCAGCAGACAGCGAAGAGCGTTGCCGAGACTGTTGAGAAGCAGTATTATGATATCCTGAAAGACGGTACAGGATCTTATGTGGCAGACGGAACTGAGACATATCTCACACCGGAGCTGAACATGATGGATCAGAACCTCAAGAAACTTTTTGGAATTGAGATCACGGAAGAAAATTCAGATACTACAGATGAGGCTGCTGCTCTTCTTGCAGATGTAACAGAAGAAGATAAACAGACTCTTTATAAGGAGACGATGAAATATCTTGCAGGACTTTACGGTGAGAATACCGATACTTCTGAGGAAGAGTCAGCACAGTAAAGAGATTTTTGAACAGTTTCCATGATCAGGAAATAAAGCCTGCCGCCGCAGAGACTGGAATTTCAGTTTCTGCGGCGGCTTTTTGTGTGTTTTATATGAAGGATTTGGGGAAGCACTGGAAAAATATTTTCTTCTGTGCTAAAATTGACCATAAATCGGTTTTATGGAATTCATACACTGGAAACCGTTACAGGGAAATGAGAAAGGGAAAAGGTAGAATTTATGAGCCTGGCAGTAGTAACATTGAAAAAAGGCGAAGGCAGATTCCTGAAATCAGGAGGCCTCTGGGTATATGATAATGAGATCGCAACGATCATGGGAAGCTTCGTGAACGGAGATATTGTGCTGGTCCACGATTTTGACGGTTATCCGATGGGAAGAGGGTTTATCAACACCAATTCCAAGATTGCTGTGCGTATGCTCACCAGAGATGAGCACAGAGAGATCAATGAGGACTTTTTGAGGCAACGTGTCCGTGATGCCTGGGAATACCGCAAAAAAGTCGTAGACACCGGAAGCTGCCGCGTGATCTTCGGGGAGGCAGATTTTCTTCCTGGCCTTGTTGTGGATAAGTTTTCTGACGTGCTGGTAGTACAGTCTCTGGCACTTGGAATCGACCGCCTTAAGGGAACGATCATTGAGGCGCTGAAGGATATTCTTGCAGAGGACGGGATCCAGATCCGGGGTGTCTATGAGAGAAGTGATGCAAAGGTCCGCCGCCAGGAAGGAATGGAACTTACCAAGGGATTTATCGGAGAAGAATTTCCGACGATCGTTCAGATTGAAGAGAATGGTGTAAAATATGAAGTGGACATCAAGGACGGACAGAAGACCGGATTTTTCCTGGATCAGAAATACAACCGTCTGGCAATCCAGCGACTTTGCAAAAATGCGAAAGTGCTGGACTGCTTTACACATACCGGATCATTTGCACTGAATGCGGGAATTGCAGGAGCACAGAGTGTTCTGGGTGTGGATGCATCTGAAACTGCGGTAAATCAGGCAAGACGCAATGCAGAACTTAACGGACTGGACGGAACTGTGAAGTTTCTCTGTGAAGATGTATTTGAACTTCTCCCGGAACTTGAGGAGAAGGGAGAGAAATTTGATGTGGTGATCCTGGATCCTCCGGCATTTACGAAATCCAGAAGTTCCGTAAAAAATGCGGTAAAAGGTTATCGTGAGATCAACTTAAGAGCTATGCGTCTTGTAAAAGATGGCGGTTTTCTTGCAACCTGTTCCTGCTCTCACTTCATGACCTATGAGCTGTTTACACAGACGATCGGTCAGGCTGCGAAGAATGTACACAAGAGACTTCGCCAGGTAGAGTATCGTACACAGGCACCGGATCATCCGATCCTCTGGTCGGCAGATGAGTCCTATTATCTTAAATTCTACATTTTCCAGGTATGTAATGACCGGTAACAGCTTCGGCGCATTCTTTTTGAAGAGGCGGAAACAGTAATACCGGCAGTAAAAAGGAGATGCAGATTCTATGAGAGACAAATTTAACAAGTTTATGCAGGGACGCTACGGAGTGGATGAACTTTCCAGGTTTACCATGGGAGCCGCACTGGTGCTGATCATTCTGACTATGTTTATCACCATGTTCAACAGAAATCTGGGCAGTATTTTTGATTTTCTGGGAATTGCGGCGATCGTGTATGCGTATTTTCGTATTTTTTCCAGAAATATTCAGCAGCGTTATGCGGAGAACCAGAAATATCTTCAGATGACATCGAAGTTCCGGCTTCGTTTCAATAAAGAAAAAAATCTGATGAAACAAAGAAAAACGCACCATATTTACAGTTGCCCGGGCTGTGGACAGAAGGTCCGTATTCCCAGGGGGAAAGGCAAGATAGAGATCGAATGTCCGAAATGCCACACGAAATTCGTAAAGAGGAGCTGAAATGTTCGGATATGTGACAGTTAATAAACCGGAGATCAAATTTAAAGATTTTGATATGTACCGTTCTTTTTACTGCGGACTTTGCAGAGAACTGAGGGAAAGATATGGCATACCAGGACAGATCTCACTGACTTATGATATGACCTTTGTGGTCCTTCTGCTGAGTGGAGTATATGAACCACCTACACAGAAGGGAACTTCAAGGTGTGCGGTCCATCCTCTGAAACCACAGCCTGTGCGCCGGAATGCAATTACGGAATACTGTGCGGATATGAATGTGATCCTTTCATATTATAAATGCATGGATGACTGGCAGGATGAGCATAAACCTTTGCGTTACGCATACGCCAGACTTCTTAAGACCGGCGGAGAGAAACATATGGCTCATTATCCGGAGAAGATCCGCAGGATAAAGGAAGCTCTTATGGAACTTTCCAGTCTGGAAAAACAGGGAGAAACCGATGTGGACCGTGTTGCCGGGTGTTCCGGAAGGATCATGGAGGAGGTCTTTGCGTTCCGTAAGGATGTGTGGGAATCTTCACTGCGGCGGATGGGATTTTATCTCGGGAAGTTTATTTATATCCTGGATGCTTATGACGATGTGGAAAAAGATGCAGAAAACGGAAATTACAATCCGTTCCTTAAAAAATATAAGATGGAAGGGTTCGAGGAAGAGATACGCCGGATGCTTACAATGATGCTGGCAGAAAGCTGCAGGGAATTTGAAAGAATGCCCGTGATCCGATATGGTGATATCCTTCGAAATATTTTATATTCCGGCGTCTGGTGCCGCTTCACAGCCATCGGACAGAAACGCAGGGAAGAACGGGAGAAAGAAAAGAAATGTTAGATCCATACAGTGTGCTGGGAGTTCCCAGAAACGCATCTGATGATGAAATAAAGAAGGCATACCGGAAGCTCAGCCGAAAATATCATCCGGATGCCAATATCAATAATCCGAATAAAGATCAGGCAGAAGAGAAATTCAAGGAAGTACAGCAGGCGTACGAACAGATCATGAAAGAGCGGGAGTATGGCGGAAGTGCTTCGGGAAATGGGTATGGCAGCTATGGAAATTACGGCGGTTTTGGCGGCTATGGAAGTGCAGGTTCCAGTACCTATCAGGATGAAGAGAGCATGCGAAGACGTGCTGCTTCCAATTATGTGCAGAGCGGCCATTATCAGGAGGCTATGAATGTCCTGAATTCTCTTGGCCAGAAAAATGGCGAGTGGTATTATCTGGCTGCCATGGCCAATATGGGACTTGGCAATAATGTGACGGCTCTAGATCAGATCCGGGAAGCAGTCCGACAGGAGCCTGATAATGTGCAGTACCGCATGATCCTTCAGAGAATGGAGGGCGGCGGTGGCTGGTACCAGCAGCAACAGGATCCTTTTGGAGGAATGCCGACAGCAGGTGGAGATATGTGTGATGCCTGCTGCCGGACTATGGCCTGTGCCATGTGCTGGCCGGGTGGTATTTTCTGCTGCTGATGCGGAGGATAACTATCCGTTTTGAGTATGTTTGTAAGGCGGATCCTGCAGATCCGTTTTGCGATAGATAGGGCAGAACATGTTTGTAAGGCAAACCGCGAAGTGGCTGCGCTCATGAGCGTGCAGCGGAGCAGAATGTTTTGCATCAATGTATCTGCCGGGAAAAAGAGGAGGAAATCGTTATGAGTATAAGAATTGGTATCTTAGGTTATGGAAATCTTGGACGCGGTGTAGAGTGCGCGATCAAACACAATCCGGATACAGAGCTGGTTGCAGTATTTACCAGACGTGACCCGGAAACAGTAAAGATCCTTACAGAGACTGCTAAAGTTTATTCTGTAAACGACGCAGAGAAGCTGAAAGATGAGATCGATGTCCTGATCATCTGCGGAGGAAGTGCTACAGATCTTCCTGTTCAGACACCGGAATATGTGAAATACTTCAATGTTGTGGACAGCTTTGATACACATAAGAGAATTCCAGAGCATTTCGCAAATGTTGACAAGGCAGCAACGGAAACTGGTCATGTAGGAATCATCTCTGTAGGCTGGGATCCGGGAATGTTCTCACTGAACCGTATGTACGCAAATGCCATCCTTACAAACGGAAACGATTATACATTCTGGGGTAAAGGTGTCAGCCAGGGACACTCTGATGCAGTCCGCCGTATCAAAGGCGTAAAAGACGCAAAACAGTACACAATCCCTGTAGAGGCAGCACTTGAGGCAGTAAGAAACGGAGAAAATCCAGAGCTTACCACACGTCAGAAACATACAAGAGAGTGCTTCGTAGTTGCTGAGGAAGGTGCTGATCTTGCGCGTATCGAAGAAGAGATCAAGACTATGCCGAACTACTTTGATGAGTATGACACAACGGTACACTTTATTTCCCAGGAAGAACTTAACCGTGACCACAGCGGAATCCCACATGGTGGTTTTGTGATCCGCAGCGGAAAAACAGGATGGAATGATGAGAACAGCCATGTGATCGAGTACAGCCTGAAACTGGATTCCAATCCGGAGTTCACATCTTCCGTTATCGTTGCTTATGCAAGAGCTGCATATCGCATGAACCAGGAAGGACAGAAGGGATGCAAAACTGTATTTGATGTTGCACCGGCATATTTAAGTGCACTTGACGGAGCAGAACTTCGCAAAAAATTCCTGTAGGAAATTCTCTGTAACAGAGTTGTTACAGGAAGTAACATTTTTTATTAATATCAGATCCCCGGAATATTCAGCGCATATACCTGATGATCCGGGGATTTTTTATTCTGATGAAGGTGCCTGCACAGGAAGAAGAATCCTGGAATCGGGATTTTTCCTGTGCGGAAAAGGAGATTGGAGAGGGAAAAAACGGGAAAGAGTTGACGGGAGATAAAGAATGGTATATAATATGGACGTAAATTTGTAACAGAATTGTAATGAATTGCACGTTTTATTTACCGCTCACAGGATGGGCAGTGCAGACAACGATCAGCCGGACTTCATAAATAGTAAATATCAATTATCTATCAAAGGAAGGTATGTATGCGAAAATTAAGCAAAAAATGGAAACTTTGGGGACTTTTTTTGATCTTGATGTTTTTTGCAGCCGGAGCGACTGTACACACAACTGTAACGGATGTACAGGCGGCAACCAAGAATGGTTTTAAAACAGAAGGCGGGAAGTCCTATTACTACAAAAATGGAAAGAAAGTAAAAGGTTGGCTTACTCTGAACAGAAAGAAGTATTACTTCAATGCCTCTACAGGAGTTCAGGTAAAAGGCTGGGCAAAGGACAGCAAGGGTAAACGCTACTTCTATAATGCCAATGGAGCTAAGGGCTATATGGCAACAGGCTGGCTGACAGACAGCAAGAAGAATACCCGTTACTTTAATCCGTCTACCGGTTATATGACAACCAAGTGGGCAACCATCAGCAATAAGAAATATTATTTCTACAGCGGCAATGGTGTTGCAGCCAAGAGTACGTTTCTTACAGATTCCAAGAACGTGACCAGATATTTTACAAGCAAATGCTTTATGGCCACCGGCTGGGCAACAACATCGACAGCGAAGAAACGCTATTTTGACCCGAGCACAGGTGCTATGTATACAGGCTTCAGGAAGATTGGAAGCTATACATATTATTTCTATAAATCAAAGAAGTCCAAAGGCATTATGGCCACCGGATGGGTGTCCAATATTACCAGCGGAGTGAAATACTATTTTGACCCGTCTACCGGTGTTATGGCTACAGGAACCAAGACCATTGACGGAGTGCAGTACACATTCAGCAGTTCCGGAGTTCTTCAGTCCAGCGGCAGCAATCCGAATACAACAACTCCTTCAAGTTCCAGGACGATCAAAAATTTCCTGGCCAATGCCCTGAAACCGGTAGGACAGACGCTTTATGTATGGGGCGGTGGACATAACTGGTCAGATGCAACCAGAAAAGGTGTAAGCTCCAAGTGGAAACAGTGGTATGATAATAATTCAAGTTCTTATAACTACAGAAACTATATGGACCTCAGTGAATCTACAGAACAGAAGGGCCTTGACTGTTCCGGTTATGTAGGATGGTCTGTATACCAGATCATGCAGAGTAAATCAGGTGGAGTGAATTATACAACTGTTTCCGGAGATATCGGTTCCCTGTATTCTGGCAGGGGAATGGGAAGGATCATTTCCCAGTCAACGCTGTCAAGTTCAAACTGGAAACTTTATCCTGGAGATATCGGATATAACGATGGACATACATGGATGGTTCTTGGTCAGTGCGCAGATAAGAGTGTTGTGATTCTGCACTGTACGCCGAATGCAGGCGTTCAGATTTCCGGAACACCGACACCTAACGGAACTTACGGAAGCCAGGCGATCAAGCTTGCAGAAACCTATATGGCAAAATATCCGGGCGTATCCAAATATGATTACCATGAGTCCAGCGGTAATTACATCCGTAATGGAGCATATTTCAGATGGAACAGAAGCACACTTTCTGATCCGGATGGATACCTGAAGAAGACTGCAAATCAGATTCTTGCAGATCTGTTCAATTAAAAACAGGCTGCAACAGAAATATCAAAAAATTTTATTGAATCAACAAAAAGGGAGAACCGAAAATGCAAGGTTCTCTCTTTTTTAATGTCAAAATAATTAATAAATGTTACAAAGTTTTAAACTAATTGATAGAAAAACCTTGCAATCCAAATAACACTGTGTTAATATATAAAAAGATTGGAACAAGATATTGCAGAAATATTACATGAACTGCTGAGAATGAAATAACAGCAGAGACAAGTAAACAAACGACAGACACAGAGAACTGTCGGATAAATCAGAATTCAGAATCAGATTGCGAGGGTGAACAGTCATGAAGAAAAGAATATTATGTCTGACACTGGCGCTCATCATCAGCGGAGCACAGGTAGTCAGCGTAAGCGCAACAAGAGAAGATGAGGCAGCACTTCAGCAGGAAATGGATGCAACCAATGAACAGCTGAATGCGACTTATTCCAGATTGGATGATCTTTCCGCACAGAAATCACAGATTGAAGGCGAAATTTCCACTCTTGATGCCAATCTTGTAAACGTGATGGTTTCAATCCAGACACTGGAGGGAGACATCTCTAATAAAGAAGCTGATATTGCTTCTACCCAGACGAACCTTGAGAAGGCTAAGAATGCCAAGACCAAGCAGTATGAGGCAATGAAGAAGCGTATTCAGTATCTCTATGAGAAAGGTGGAGATGATGCATGGTTCCAGATGATGCTTAATGCAGAGAACCTGTCAGATCTTCTCACGAAAGCTGAGTACACACAGAAGACATATGAACAGGACAGAAAGAGCCTTGAGAAGTATTCCAATACCATTCAGCAGGTTGCCAACCTGGAAGCTCAGTATACACAGGAGAAGGCAGAACTTGAGGGAATGAAGCAGGAGTACGAGGCTGAGTCACAGAATCTGCAGGTACAGCTGGATGAGAAGCGTGCCACATCTGCGGATTATGATAATGAGATCGCTTATGCACAGCAGCAGGCTACAGACTATGCGAACCTTCTTGCAGAGCAGACAGCAGAGCTTCAGCGTCTGGAGGCAGAGCGTATCGCGGCAGAAGAGGAAGCGAGACGTCAGGCAGAAGCAGAAGCAGCTGCAAGAGCACAGGCAGAGGCAGAAGCACAGGCCCGTGCAGAAGCAGAAGCACAGGCGCAGCAGGATGAAGAAGCTGACAGCGAAGAAGATGTGCAGTATGATGAGAACGGTGATGAGATCGTAAATACAGACGAGGACGCTGCTGAAGATGATACTGAGTATGTGGATGAAGATACAGACACAGCAGATGGAGAGAACGATGATACTCAGTATGATGAAGACGGTAATGCCATAACAGGCGATGAAACAGAAGATACCAACACAGACGATGCAGAAGCCAATACAGACGAGGATTATGATAACAGCGGAGATACTTCCGAAGATACTTCTTCTGACAGTGGAAGCTCTTCTTCCTACAGTGGCTCAGGTTCTTCTGTTGTAGATTATGCGACACAGTTTGTTGGAAATCCATACGTATGGGGCGGAACAAGCCTTACCAATGGTGCAGACTGCTCCGGTTTTGTACAGAGTGTATATGCCAACTTTGGCGTAAGCCTTCCGAGAACTTCCTATGAGCAGCAGAATGCAGGTACTGAGGTATCTTATGCAGATGCCCAGCCAGGAGATCTGATCTGCTATGGTGGACATGTGGCTATTTACATGGGCAATGGACAGATCGTACATGCATCCAATTCTCAGGATGGTATTAAGATCAGTAACGATGCGACATACAGAACGATTGTTTCTGTAAGACGTCTTGTATAATCACGAACCATATAAAATTTATTAAGATGAAGATATTGAACAGCCTGGCGGCATATTCCGCCAGGCTGTTTCTTATAAGGAAACAGTGAATTTATATCAAAAAAATCTGAAACAGTATTGACATATAATTAACAGGGTGTTATTATAATGTCAGTATAATTCCATATTGAACATAGCAAGTGCTGAGGGCATCTGACAGTCATGGATTATCAGAAGCCAGCAGAAAAGGGAATCAGGTGAGAAACCTGAGCGATCCGGTCACTGTAACGGAGGAGCGAATCTCAGAATCCATTGTACCTATGTATGAGAAGGAGAGACGAGCCATGATCCCGGAGCCAGGAAACCTGCTTGTTATGGCGAGGTTAAACTTCCGTGTAAAGTGTAACAACCATTTCAGGGACTCCGCACCCCTGGGACGTTGTCTACTTTTTTACGAGAGTAGGCATTTTTTTATGGAATGCGCCTGTTCATATGAATTATACATGATTAAATGGCAGGCGATACTACTCCGGATACATTCGTTCCCTCCGCGCACTCATGAACGGATTATATTTCTACCCCGGGGTGGGATCGCTACCTCTTTTTTTACGGAAAAATTAAGAGAGTGCATGATCCGGGAGGAGATAAGAACCATGGAGAAACCATATTGGGAGGGAAAAGAATATTCCTATTTCAGCCACAAAAAATGCGAGTATTTTCCATGCCATAAAGGAGCAGATCCGGAAAATTTTAACTGCCTGTTCTGTTATTGTCCGCTGTATGCACTGGGAGATAAATGCGGTGGTAATTTCCATTTTACGGAAAGCGGAATCAAGGACTGCACTGCGTGTAAACTTCCTCACAGAAGAGAGAATTATGGATATATCACAGGAAAATATCAGGAACTTGCGGATATGATAAGAAAGCAGAGAGAGAATTCTCAGGCAGATGAGAAATGATAATAAAGAAAATATAATATAACCCGAAATAATAAGCTAGCTCGGACACATGGTAAAATGTGTCCGAGCTGGCTTTTTTGGTTGTGAGTCAAACATGAATGTGTATTCGGATACATTTTATGTATATTCGATCTTACTGTTTTACCAGATCATCTGGTCTGCAGAAATACCTTCAATCTTGGAAGCTGATTGTTCAGAATCAGCTGTTCCGGGAACATGGCCTGATGAACAAATTCAGCAGCACAGGTAAAATCACCGATGTGTTCCGGACCGTGACTGTCACTGGAGAGCAGCAGCGGCAGATGATATTTGCGGCAGCAGCGGAGAATCTCATAACAGTTTTCTCTGGTATCACCACGGTAGCCATATGGAGCCAGGGAAGCTTCGTTAATTTCAAAGATTGTTCCGGTTTCTCTGGCAGTTCGGGCAAGAACATCATAATTTACCGGATAATGGGTGTTGTCGCTGTGACCGAGGATTTTGACACAGGGATTCTTCATGACATTGACAAAAGCTTCTGTGTTCTCGTCTCTGGTACCGGGACGGTAGTTCCAGGTATGCATGCTTGCAATGGCATAATCAAGTTTGCATAATAATTCCTGATCCAGATCTACAGTTCCCTTCCGGTCCAGAATATTCAGTTCGATTCCGTAGAGCAGATCTACTCCGAAATGTTTTTTCGGAGAATAGGTAAGGCTGCGGAAATAGGAGGAAGTTCCGGCTGCCAGAGTGCCGGGACCGTGATCAGTGATCCCGAGAAGCCGGAGACCTTTCTCGGCAGCTGCGCGTGCCATGTTTGTGATGGTACATTCCGTGCCGTGACCACTGGCGATGGAGTGGGTATGCATATCAGAAAGATACATAAAAATACACCTCTTTTACTGTTTGAGAACATGTGACAGAGCGGAATACGAATGTCCGCTTTGCATAAATTTTTTCTGAAAAACAAAGGAATTCCTATATAAATCTAAGTATGGCAGAGCAGAAAAACAAAGTCAATAGAGAAAAACATAAAAATACAAAAAACAAATAAAATCAACAGGGAACAACCGATAAAAACCACAAAAACAGCTAGAAACACATGTTGGATTTCGTTGACATCGAAGTAGGGGTAAGGTATAATAAAACTACATGAGCACATAGCCGGACAGGAGCGGTTCTGGAAGCGTAGAGGCAGACAGATCACCAGAAACAACCGGTTATGAGAAAGGAGAATCATGGAGAAATTTCATATAGCAGATATCCCGAAAACAGACAGGATCACACATCTTGTGGATAATCTTTATGCCAAGATGCCGGTGATCGAATCTGCCAGAGCGAAACTGGTCACAGAGTCCTACAAGGAAACTGAAGACGAGCCGATCATCACACGCAGAGCGAAGGCTTTTGCCCATATCCTGCATAACATTCCGATCATCATCCGTGATGAGGAACTGATCGTCGGAAGCAGCACCCTGGCACCAAGAGGATGTCAGACATTCCCGGAGTATTCTTTCCAGTGGCTGGAGGATGAACTGGATACGGTGGCTACCAGAACTGCTGATCCATTTTATATTTCGGAGGAGACCAAGGCGGATCTTCGGGAGGTACATAAATACTGGAAGGGTAAGACTACCAGCGAGCTTGCGACTTCCTATATGGCTCCGGAAGCGATCCTTGCCATTGACCACAACATTTTTACACCGGGAAATTATTTCTACAATGGTGTAGGACATGTAACGGTTAAATATGAGGAAGTTCTGGCAATTGGTTATGAGGGTATCATTGCCAAAGCACAGAAAGAACTGGATGAAAGTAATGTGGGAGATGGTGATTATGCGAAGAAGTCACGTTTCCTGGAAGCAGTGATCTTAAGCTGCCAGGCTGTTATTGATTATGCGCATCGTTATGCAGAGCTTGCAGAGCAGATGGCATATCAGTGTCAGGATCCGACCAGAAAACAGGAGCTTCTCCAGATTGCGTCCAACTGTACACGTGTGCCGGAGAAAGGTGCCCGTAATTTCTATGAAGCCTGCCAGTCTTTCTGGTTCGTACAGCAGCTGATCCAGATGGAGAGCAGCGGACATTCCATTTCACCGGGACGTTTTGACCAGTACATGTATCCGTATTACAAGAGTGATATGGAGGCAGGTAATCTTACCAGAGAGTTTGCTCAGGAACTGATGGACTGTATCTGGGTAAAATTAAACGATCTGAACAAATGCCGTGATGCTGCATCAGCAGAAGGTTTTGCAGGCTACAGCCTTTTCCAGAACCTGATCGCAGGCGGCCAGAATAAAGACGGTGAGGATGTGACCAACGATCTTTCCTTTATGTGTATTCAGGCATCCATGCATGTGCATCTTCCGGCACCGTCTCTTTCTGTAAGAGTATGGAACGGATCTCCACATGAATTCCTGATCAAAGCTGCAGAGCTTACAAGAACAGGAATCGGACTTCCGGCTTATTATAATGATGAGGTTATCATTCCGGCGCTGCAGAACAGAGGACTTTCTCTTGCAGATGCCAGGGAATATAACATCATTGGATGCGTAGAACCGCAGAAAGCCGGTAAGACAGACGGCTGGCATGATGCGGCATTCTTCAATATGTGCCGCCCGCTGGAGATGGTTTTCTCCAATGGTATGGATAAAGGAGTCCAGATCGGTGTCAGGACAGGCGATGTCACAGAGATGAAGACCTTTGATGAGTTTTATGACGCATATAAGAAACAGATGGAATATTTTATTTCCCTGCTTGTAAATGCAGACAATGCCATTGACGTGGCACATGCTGAGAGGTGTCCGCTTCCATTCCTTTCCTGTATGGTGGATGACTGCATGAAACGTGGTAAATCCGTTCAGGAGGGAGGCGCTGTTTATAACTTTACCGGCCCTCAGGGATTTGGTATTGCAAACATGGCAGATTCTCTGTATGCGATCCGTAAACTTGTTTATGAAGAAAAGAAAGTTACCATGGAAGAGATGAAGGAAGCTCTGGCATGGAACTATGGCAAGGGTATTGATGCACAGTCTGCAGCAGATATTACTACAATTGTAATGCAGAAGCTTCAGGAAAATGGCATCGGTGTAAATGAGCAGACAGCCAAGGCTGTTATGACAGCAGCGCTTGGAGCAGAACCATCTCCGGAGAAAAAGGCAAGATTTGAAGAAATCCACAAACTGATCGATGAAGTTCCGAAATACGGAAACGATATTCCGGATGTGGATTATTTTGCAAGAGATGTTGCCTATACTTACACAAAACCACTTCAGAAATACAAAAACCCGAGAGGCGGACATTATCAGGCCGGACTTTATCCGGTATCCGCAAATGTTCCCCTTGGCGGACAGACCGGTGCTACACCGGATGGCCGTTATGCACATACACCAGTTGCAGATGGTGTTTCTCCGTCAGCAGGCAAGGATGTGAAGGGCCCGACAGCAGCAGCAACTTCCGTATCCCGTCTGGATCACTTTATCGTATCCAACGGAACACTGTTCAATCAGAAATTCCATCCGTCTGCACTTGCAGGAAGAGAGGGCCTGGAGAAATTTGTAGCACTGATCCGTGGATACTTTGATCAGAAGGGTATGCACATGCAGTTCAATGTTGTCGACAGAGAGACACTTCTGGATGCTCAGAAACATCCGGAGAAATACAAACATCTGGTTGTACGTGTTGCCGGATACAGTGCACTGTTCACTACGCTTTCCAGATCTCTGCAGGATGATATCATCCGAAGAACAGAGCAGGGATTTTAACCGGAGACGCGCAGCAGACGCAAGGAATTAAGAGGTAATTATGGACTATTTGGATACAAAGGGCAGGATCTTTGATATTCAGAAATATTCAGTACACGATGGTCCGGGTATCCGTACCATCGTGTTCCTGAAAGGATGTGTTCTTCGCTGCCGCTGGTGCTGCAATCCGGAATCACAGGAGTACCGGATCCAGAACATGAAAGTTCTGGGTGAGGACAAGGTGATCGGCCGTGATGTGACAGTTCGCGAGATGATCGAGGAAGTGGAGAAAGACCGCGCATATTATTATCGCTCCGGAGGAGGAATTACCCTTTCCGGTGGTGAATGTATGTGTCAGGCGGATTTTTCCAGAGATCTTCTCCGTGCGGCAAAAGAACGTGGTATTAATACCGCAATAGAGAGCATGGCATGTGCTCCCTGGGAAAAGATCGAACAGGTTCTTCCTTACCTGGATGTATATCTGATGGATATCAAACATATGAACCAGGAAAAACATAAGGAGTTTACAGGAAGGGCTAACGGACTGATGCTGGAAAATGCAAGGAAAGTTGCGCTCTACGGAAAAACCAGACTGGTGATCCGTGTTCCGGTTATTCCGACATTCAATGATTCTGTGGAAGAGATCCAGGCGATCGCCAGATTTGCGGCATCCCTTCCGGGCGTAAACAAAATTCATCTTCTTCCCTACCACAGACTGGGACAGGATAAATATGAAGGACTTGGACGCCCTTATTTAATGGAAGGAATTCTTCCGCCGACAGCAGAACATATGCAGATGTTAAAGAACGCGGTGCATGCGGTATGCGGTCTGGACTGTCAGATTGGCGGCTGAGAAACACGGGATTAAAGAGAAAAGATCCTCTGCAAACATGCAACATAAAAAACAATAAAAACAACATAATAAACAACAAGAAACCAACACAAAACAACGGATTGCCCTTGACTTATTTTGTGGTATGGAGTAAAATGTTTTCAGAAACAAAATAGTGCAATCCAATGCTCAAGGAGGAAATTAAGCATGGTAAACGAGTTTGAAATCAAAAAACAGCTTTGCGACATCGGTAAAAGAATCTACAACCGTAACATGGTTGCAGCTAACGACGGAAACTTCTCCGTTAAAGTAGCAGAGAATGAGTATCTTTGCACACCAACAGGTGTATCCAAAGGTTTCATGACACCAGAGTTCATCTGTAAAGTAGATGGCAAGGGTAATGTAATCCAGGCTAACCCGGGATTCAAACCATCATCTGAGATCAAGATGCATATGAGAGTATATGAGAAGAGACCGGATGTAGGATCTGTTGTACATGCTCATCCAATTTATGCTACATCTTTCGCAATCGCAGGTATTCCACTTACACAGCCGATCATGCCAGAGGCAGTTATCGCTCTTGGATGTGTTCCGATCGCTGAGTACGGTACACCTTCCACAATGGAGATCCCGGATAACCTTGAGAAATACCTTCCATATTTCGATGCAGTACTTCTTGAGAACCACGGAGCACTTACATGGAGCACAGACCTTAACGCTGCATACATGAAGATGGAGTCTGTAGAGTTCTACGCACAGCTTCTGTATCAGAGCAAACTTCTTGGCGGCCCGAAGGAATTCGACAAAGAGAACATCGAGAAACTCTATGCGATCCGTCGTAAATTCGGTATGCCTGGAAAACATCCGGCAAACCTCTGCCTGAACAAAGATGGAAAGAACTGCCACAACTGCGGCGGCGCATGCCACAGCGAGGACTACAAACAGTTCCCGGGATATCAGTATGATTTCGTTGGAAAAGACTGCGGAACAAGCGCTGCTGATCCTCAGGGTGAGGCTCCGGCTGCTGCAAACAACGATGCAGAACTCGTTGCTCAGATCACAAAACAGGTTATGGCTCAGCTTGGCCTGAAATAATTTTTTGACGGAATATTAAGGAGGACAATCTCATGCCAATAAGTGAGAATATGGTACAGGAAATTGTACAGGAAGTTATGGCAAAGATGCAGATTGCAGATGCTCCGGCCGGAAAACATGGCGTTTTCAAGGATATGAATGATGCTATCGAGGCAGCCAAAAAGGCTCAGCAGGTAGTTAAGACAATGTCTATGGACCAGAGAGAGAAGATCATCACCTGCATCCGCAAGAAGATCAAAGAGAATGCGGAAGTACTGGCACGTATGGGTGTTGAGGAAACTGGTATGGGTAATGTAGGAGATAAGATCCTCAAACATCACCTGGTAGCAGATAAGACTCCTGGTACCGAAGACATCACAACAACTGCATGGTCCGGAGACAGAGGACTGACTCTGATCGAGATGGGACCGTTTGGCGTGATCGGTGCGATCACACCATGTACAAACCCGAGTGAAACAGTTCTCTGTAACACAATGGGCATGCTGGCAGGTGGAAATACAGTCGTATTCAACCCGCATCCGGCAGCAGTTAAAACTTCTATTTACGCAATCAATCTTTTAAATGAGGCTTCCCTGGAATCAGGCGGCCCGGATAATATCGCTGTCACAGTTGAGAAACCAACTCTTGAGACCAGCAATATTATGATGAAACATAAAGATATCCATCTGATCGCAGCAACAGGCGGCCCTGGTGTTGTAACAGCAGTTCTTTCCTCCGGTAAGAGAGGAATCGGTGCAGGAGCAGGTAACCCGCCGGCACTGGTTGATGATACTGCTGATATCCGTAAGGCAGCAAGGGATATCGTAAACGGGTGTACATTCGATAATAACCTTCCATGTATCGCAGAGAAGGAAGTTGTTGCAGTATCTTCCGTAGTTGATGAGTTAATGCACTACATGCTTACAGAGAATGACTGCTACCTTGCATCCAAGGAAGAGCAGGACAAACTTGTTGAGACTGTACTTGCAGGCGGCAAGCTGAACCGTAAATGTGTAGGACGTGATGCGAAGACCCTTCTTTCCATGATCGGAGTTCAGGCACCGGCCAATACCCGCTGCATCATCTTCGAGGGACCGAAGGAACATCCGCTTATCACAACAGAGCTTATGATGCCAATCCTCGGAATCGTAAGAGCAAAGGATTTCGACGATGCTGTAGAGCAGGCTGTATGGCTTGAGCATGGCAACCGTCATTCCGCACATATTCATTCCAAGAATATCGATAACATTACAAAATATGCGAAAGCAATCGATACCGCGATCCTTGTAAAGAACGGCCCGTCCTATTCCGCACTTGGATTTGGTGGAGAAGGCTTCTGTACATTCACTATCGCAAGCCGTACCGGTGAGGGACTTACAAGCGCAAGCACATTCACCAAGAGAAGACGCTGCGTAATGACAGACAGTCTTTGCATTCGTTGATCAGGAGGAACAGAAACAATGGATATGAACAATGTAAATATCGAAGAAATCGTTAAACAGGTTCTCTCCGGCATGACAGGAAACGCTCCGGCTGCAACACCAGCAGCAAGCGCTCCGGCTGCTCCGGCAGGAAACACAATCCCTAAAAAAGCAAGAGTAGCAATGATGACAGAGAAGAAACATTTCGAGCTTCAGGAGTATGATCTTCCGGAAGTTGGAGATGACGACATCCTTGTAAAAGTTGAGGGATGCGGTGTCTGCGGAACAGATGCTCATGAGTACAAAAATGACCCGTTCGGTCTTATCCCGGTAGTTCTCGGACATGAGGGAACCGGCGAGATCGTAAAAATGGGTAAAAATGTTAAAGTTGATACAGCTGGTAAACCGGTTAAAGTCGGTGACAAGATCGTTACCTGCATGATCTTCAAGGATGATCCTGAAATCACAATGTTCGACCTCAACAAGAAGAACGTAGGCGGCGCTGACGTATACGGACTTCTTCCAGATGACGATGTAAAATTCAACGGATGGTTCGCTGATTACATCTTCATCAGAGGCGGAAAATTCGGTTCCACATTCTTCAATGTAAGCGACCTGGATCTTGATTCCCGTATCCTCATCGAGCCATGTGCAGTACTTGTACATGCAGTAGAGAGAGCAAAAACAACAGGAATCCTGAAATTCAACAGCAGAGTTGTTGTTCAGGGCTGCGGACCGATCGGTCTGATCTGCATCGCTGTTCTCCATACAATGGGCGTTCACAATATCTGTGCAGTAGACGGAAATGAGAAACGTCTTGAGTTTGCCAAGAGAATGGGCGCAAACACAACTGTAAACTTTATGAATTTCAAAGGCATTGAGGCACTTACTGAGGCTGTTAAAGAGGCTCAGGGCGGACATCTTGCAGATTTCGCTTTCCAGTGTACTGGAAATCCTCATGCACATTCCAACATTTATAAATTCATCCGCAACGGCGGCGGTCTTTGCGAGCTTGGTTTCTTCATCAACGGTGGAGACGCAACCATTAACCCGCACTTCGACCTCTGCTCCAAAGAGATCAACCTTGTTGGTTCCTGGGTATACAACCTGAGAGACTATGCAACAACATTTGATTTCCTTAAGAGAGCAAAAGCAATCGGACTTCCGATGTCTGAGCTGATCACACACAAGTTCCCGCTTGAGGAGATCAACGAGGCACTTGAGACAAACCTGGCAATGACAGGTCTTAAGATCGCGATTGTTAACAAATAACCTTAACGGGAAAGGAGAAGCAACATGGCAGAAGCTGTAGGAATTCTGGAGGTCTTCGGACTTGCGACAGCCTTTGTGGCAGCTGACGCCGGGTGCAAGGCTGCAAATGTCCACCTGGAGGTATTCGATAAGAATAAACCGGCGAATGCGGACAGCCTGCCAGTACCGCTTCTTGTCTGCATCAAGTACCGCGGAAGCGTGTCAGATGTCACGGCAGCGGTAGAAGCCGGCATGAAAGTCGCAGAGAGCATGACAGGTGTGGTACAGCATTACATAATCCCCAACCCGGAACCAGGTACACAGAAAATGCTGAAGATCAGCGCCCTGGATAAAGATTAAGCGGATTCCGAAGTTTACTTTACAAAAGTGGCGGAATCATATATGATAAAATTGTAACGAAGATAAGATTCAGGAGGATAGAATCATGGCACAGGAAGCATTAGGAATGGTTGAGACAAGAGGCCTCACAGCTGCAATCGAGGCAGCAGATGCAATGACAAAAGCAGCTGAGGTTGCGCTTGTAGGAACAGAGAAGATCGGTTCCGGTCTTGTAACTGTTATGGTTCGTGGAGACGTAGGCGCTGTAAAAGCAGCAGTAGAGAGCGGAAGCGCAGCAGCATCCAGACTTGGAGAGCTCGTAGCTACACACGTGATCCCGAGACCTCATACAGATGTAGAAAAAATTCTTCCGAAGCTCTAATTCAGGCTTTGAGAGGAACAGAAATTAATTAAGGAGTTCGCTCATGGGAAAATCATATGGATTTATAGAAATCACAGGTGTGGTTGCGGCGATCAATGCCCTGGACATCATGTGCAAAACGGCAGACGTTGAGCTGGCGTCATGGGAGCGTAAGCTGGGCGGACGACTGGTGACCCTGATCGTACAAGGCGATGTATCAGCAGTTACAGCAGCTGTCAATGCGGCAGTAGAGCAGGCAATCAAGAAACCTGCCAGTTATGCGGTAATTGCCAATCCTCACGAGGAAATCGTCAAACTGGTTGAGCTGAGTGCAAGCCGGTGGAAAAAGAAACAGCAAGAGAATCCGGAAACAGCACTGGAAAGCAAAAACAGCAGCGAAAAATAAACTGCTGCACCAAAAAAGTCAGAAGTAAACAGAACAAATAAAGCATTAGCAATCCATAAGGAGGATATAATCATGACACAGGAAGCATTAGGAATGGTTGAGACAAGAGGACTTACAGCAGCTATCGAGGCAGCTGACCAGATGTGCAAGGCAGCTAACGTTGCACTTGTAGGAACAGAGAAGATCGGTTCCGGTCTTGTAACTGTTATGGTTCGTGGAGATGTAGGAGCAGTTAAATCTGCAGTAGAGAGCGGAAGCGCAGCAGCATCCAGACTTGGAGAGCTTGTAGCTACACACGTAATCCCGAGACCTCATACAGATGTTGAGAAAATCCTTCCGGTTCTTAAATAATTTCAACTGATTCTTACTGATACGCACCGGCCGAAGGGCCATTAAGGCTTCTGGCCGGTGCTTTTCAGTTTTCAGTTATGAGACCGAAAGAAAGCAGGTGTACTCTTGGAAACGAATAATATTGAAATGATCACAAAAATGGTGATCGATGCGATCAACAAAAACGAAGACAAGGGCAATGGTTTTGTTGTACCTATCGGAGTTTCCGCAAGACATATTCACCTGACACAGGAGCATGTGGAGGCACTGTTCGGAGAAGGCTATCAGCTTACCAAGAAAAAAGATCTGATGGGCGGACAGTTTGCATCCAATGAAACAGTTACCATCGTAGGACTGAAGCTCCGTGCGATCGAGAATGTAAGAATCCTCGGACCTGTCCGCAGCAAATCTCAGGTTGAGGTTTCCGCAACAGATGCGATCAAGCTGGGAATGAAGGTTCCGGTACGTATGTCCGGTGACCTTGCCGGAAGCGCGCCGATCGCCATTGTCGGACCGAAAGGTGCTATTTATCTGAAAGAGGGATGTATTGTGGCCATGCGTCACATTCATATGGCTCCGAAGGATGCCCAGGCTGCGGGTGTACATGATGGTGATATTGTTTCTGTTAAAGCGGACAATGAGCGCGGAACAATCTTTAATCAGGTTAAGATCCGTGTAGATGACAGCTTTACACTGGAAATGCATATTGATACAGATGAAGCAAATGCAGCAAGAATTGCCACAGGCAATACAGTTACCATAATCAAATAATATTCCTCCTTTGGGGATGCCACTTTCTGGCATCCCTAACAGAGGATATGGAGAAAAACGGAGGCTCATATGATCGTAGGCAAAGTAGTTGGAAGCATTGTTTCCACACGAAAAAGTGAAAAACTGATAGGAAATAAATTCATGATTGTAGAGCCGGTGCATCATATGAAAGCCGAGCACAGCCAGATTGTTGCCATCGATATCATCGGTGCGGGAATCGGCGAGTATGTATTGGTGGCACAAGGAAGCGCAGCAAGAATAGGCTGCGGCGTAGAAACAGCACCGGTAGATGCCGCAATCGTCGGAATCGTAGATGACGGTGCAGGATTGGAGTAACGCCATGGATATCAAAGAATTACAGAAAATTATGCAGGAGAATGGTGTTGTCGGAGCAGGTGGTGCAGGTTTCCCTACATACATGAAACTGACAGATAAAGCGGATACCATTCTTATGAACTGTGCAGAGTGCGAACCATTACTGAAACTTCACAGACAGTTGTTGGAAAAGCACGCATATGAGATCATGAAAACATTCGATATGGTTGCGGAGACGGTAGGAGCTTCCCAGGCCATCATCGGAATCAAAAAATCTTATGTACAGACAATCAATGCCTTAAATCAGCATATCGAAGAATTCCCAAGGGTTAAGATCCATCTTCTGGATGAGGTTTATCCGATGGGTGATGAGGTTGTTCTTATTTATGAGGCAACCGGACGCGTGGTACGGCCAGGAGGACTGCCTATTGAGCAGGGAGTAGCCGTATTCAATGTAGAGACACTTTACAATGTATATCGCGCGGTAGAAGAACACAAACCGGTCACAAGCAAATATGTTTCCGTTGTTGCAGAGGTTGAGAACCCTGTTACAGTGAAAGTTCCGTTAGGATGTACACTGGAAGAGGTTGTTGCCCAGGCAGGCGGAACAACTGTGAAAGATCCAGTATATTTCGTAGGCGGCCCGATGATGGGACGTATCGGAAATGGTTCTGATCCGGTTACCAAAACAACGAACGCAATCCTGGTTCTTCCAAAGGACCATGTTATTGTCATGAAGAAGCAGCGGACTTCTTCCATAGATTTAAAGAGAGCAGCATCCATCTGCTGCCACTGCCACACATGTACAGATCTTTGCCCGAGACATAATCTGGGACATCCGATCGATCCGGCAATGTTCATGATGGCAGCATCAAACCAGGATTTCAGAAATGTAAATCCTTATATCAATTCTGCATTCTGCAGCTCCTGTGGTGTCTGCGAGATGTATGCGTGTCCGCAGAGCCTGGCTCCGAGAACACTGCTTGCAGATATGAAAGGCGGACTTCGTAAAGCCGGAATCAGACCACCTCAGGGTGTTCAGCCGAAACCGGTACAGGAGTCAAGAGAATACCGCAAGGTTCCTGAGGAGCGCCTGATGGCACGTCTGGGACTTACCAGATATGACAAGGATGCACCGCTTCAGGAAGAGCTTGTAAATGTATCCAAGGTAAAAGTTCTCTTAAGCCAGCATATTGGTGCACCGGCACAGGCAATCGTAAATGTAGGCGATATGGTAACAGAAGGTCAGATGATCGCACAGCCTGCACAGGGATTAAGTGTCGGAATCCATGCAACGATCAGCGGAAAAGTTACAGAAGTAACAGACCGCCATGTTGTAATTGCAAGAAATTAGAAAGGACGTGCACAAAATGAGTAGAGCAATCGGAATGATTGAGTTTAAAACCACACCAGCTGGTATCACTGCAGCAGATGCCATGGTTAAGACATCTGAAGTAGAGATCGTGGAGGCGCAGACAGTATGTCCGGGAAAATATATTGCAATTATCACCGGAGATTTAAGCGCAGTGAAAGCTGCTGTAGACACAGCAGTAACAACATACGAGGATAAATGCATTGACAGTTTTGTACTGGGCAATCCGCATGAGTCCATTTTCCCGGCAATCTACGGAACCACACAGGTTGAGGAGATCAGTGCGCTGGGAATCCTGGAGACCTACGATGCAGCATCTATCATCGAGGCAGCAGATCAGGCTGCAAAGACAGCAATCGTTGATCTGATCGAGCTTCGTATCGCAAAAGGTATGTGCGGTAAATCCTACATGCTTCTTACAGGTGAGGTTTCTGCAGTAGAGGCTTCCATTGAGAGAGCAAAAGAGCTGGTAGCTGAAAAAGGAATGTACATGGATTCCTCAGTAATCGCTCATCCGGACAAGAGAATGATCGATACGATCCTTTAATATTGTCTTTATATCTGAGGGATATCCTTTTGAAGGATATCCCTGCAATGACATCTGAAAAGGAGGCATCTTATGCTAGCGTTAGAGAGAAGAAATCTGATTCTCGAGAAATTACAGGAAGAGAAAAGGGTTGTTGTAAGTGAACTAAGCCAGCTTTACAATGTCTCAGAAGAAACTATCCGCCGTGATCTGGACAAGCTGGAAAAAGAAGGACTTGCCACAAAGAGTTATGGCGGTGCGGTGATCAATGAAGATGTCGGTATTGATTTACCATTTAATATTCGTAAAAACCAGAATGTACAGGGAAAGCAGAAAATGGCGGAGATTGCTGCTTCCATGGTGAATGACGGAGATCATATTTTTCTGGATGCCAGCACAACGGCAGTTTTTGTGGCCAAGGCACTGAAAGAAAAAGAACGTCTCACCGTTGTCACCAATTCCATGGAGATCCTTCTGGAGCTCTCTGATGTATCCGGATGGAATATTATTTCCACCGGCGGAGTGATGAAGGAGGGGTATCTTGCCTTTCTTGGTGCCAGAACCGAAGAAGTGATCCGTTCTTACTATGTGGACAAGGTTATTTTTTCCTGTAAGGCATTAAACGAGGATATGGGGATCATGGAATCCAAAGAAGCCTTTGGAACAACAAAAAAGGCCATGATCAATTCCGGAAAGATGCGTATTCTGGTGGTAGACAGCACGAAATTTGATCAGACTGCTTTTTCCGTGGCAGGACAGCTGCGGGATGTTGAGATGGTTATCACAGACAAAAAACCATCTGAAAAGTGGCTGGATCATTTTAACAGGCATAAGATCGAATGCATCTACCCGAAATAGATTGAACATATATCGTGAAACGATCGTGTTCATGAGCATGCAGTGTATGCGGAATGCGGAGATCCGCTTTACTTTATCCGAACACAGGCAGAAAAAAGAGAACTGTGTTTCGGTATGACGAGAGGGAGCAGTTTCTATGAATACATTTGAAATGAAAACAGCCATCCATTTTGGAGCTGATGCCCTGGGAAGACTGAAAGATATTCCATACAAAAGAGTCCTTGTTGTCACAGATCCGTTTGTTGTAAAAAGCGGAATGATCGATATGATCACAAAACCGCTTCAGGCAGGTGGAAAAGAATTTGATATTTTCTGTGATGTTGTTCCGGATGCTCCGGTTGGAAAAATTGCCGAAGGAGTCAAAAAATTCCTTCAGTATCAGCCGGAAGCGATCGTTGCAGTAGGCGGTGGCTCTGCCATCGACTCCTCCAAGGCAATCCGTGAGTTTGCCCTGAAGATCAACAATTACGGAAAGGTTGGACTGGTTGCCATTCCTACAACAAGTGGTACAGGTTCCGAGGTTACTTCTTTTGCAGTTGTAAATGATACAGAGGCACATGTGAAATATCCGCTGATCTCAGACAGCCTGACAGCTGATGAGGCGATCCTGGATGCTGAACTTGTACGCAGTGTTCCACCTGCGATCACAGCAGATACAGGTATGGATGTTCTGACTCATGCCATTGAGTCTTATGTCAGCATCAATCACAATGAGTTTACTTCTGCACTTGCAGAGAAATCCATTGAGATCTGTGGTGTATATCTTTACCGTGCATATGTTGATGGTAATGATATGCATGCAAGACAGAAAATGCATGTAGCATCCTGTCTGGCAGGACTTTCCTTCAATGCAGCAGGTCTTGGAATTACTCACAGTATGGCTCATCAGCTGGGTGCTATTTTCCATATTCCTCACGGAAGAGCTAATGCGATGCTGTTGCCGCATATTGTTGAATATAATGCAAATATCAACAAACGCAGCAGAAGTCAGAAAGAATATCTTCCGGCAGTAAAGAGATATTCCAATATTGCACATCTTCTTGGACTGAGCAATTATAACGAAGTTATGAGTGTCAGATCTCTTGTAAACTGGATTCAGTTTATGCAGAAAGAGATGAATATCCCGCTTACCATCGAAGAGATGAAGACGATCACACCGGATGCTTATTTTGCAGCGGTTGATAAGATGGCGGATATGGCACTTGCGGATGCTTGCACAGCGGCAAATCCGCGTGTACCGAAGAAAGAGGATATTATTAAGATTTATACTAAACTTTGGTCTTTTTGATAAAAGATGAAAACCGCAAAGGGGCCGCAAAGCCGCGGCCCCTCTGCACACCCCTCGGGCTTTTTTTAGAGTGCTTGACTGTGGCGGGCGGAAGGGTATTGACTTGTGCCTGTATGCTGCGATTGTTCCGGGTTGAACGTTGTGCCGATGGGGCGCCGTGGGCGCTTTGGATGTGTGACGTTGTTGGCAGGGGCTGGCGCGTTTGTGAACGCCGCGCTTGGTTTGCCGGGATGGTTGTGGTGTGTTACGTTTGCGTGGAATACGTGGGCGCGTTTGTGGACACTGTGCCTGGTTTGCCGGGATGGTTGTGGTGTGTGTTACGTTTGCGTGGAATACGTGGACGCGTTTGTGGACACTGCGCCTGGTTTGCCGGGATGATTGTGGTGTGTGTTTACGTATGTGTGGTATGCGTAGCATTTCGAGGATTGTAAAATTGGTCTGATATGGGTTGGGTTATTTATCAGGAGTTTCTGGGAGGTTGAGCTGGGATGGAGGTTTATACCGGGTATGGTGATAAGGGGATGACGGATCTTTCCCATACGAAGAATGTTTCAAAGTCGGATGATCGGATTTGTCTGATGGGGTCAGTTGAGGAGCTGATGAGTCATATTGGGCTTGTGCGGGTTCTGGTTGATGATGTGGATGTTGTCCGGATGCTGGAGAAGATCTCGGAGACTTTGAAGAAGATCATAGATGGGGTTTCTGATCCTTATAATCGGGAATTTAAGGTCAGCGAAGACCGGACGGAGCTTTTGGAGGAAGAGATTGGCCGGATGAAAGAAATTTTTTCCGGGGAGAAACTTCCAATCCTGCCGGGGGACTCCAGAGTTGCGGCTGAGGTTGATGTGACAAGAGCTGTGGCGCGGAGAGCTGAGAGAGAGCTTGCGCTTGTCAGCGTGAAGTTCGGATCGGATACCGGAGCCAAGAAATATATGAACCGGCTGTCAGATTATTTTTATGTGCTGGCAAGGTATGTGGATGTTGCGAAGATCAAAGAGAAGAAGGCAGAAGCTGCTGAAAGTGTTCAAGGTGCTGTGAGATCAGAAAATGCCGGGACAGAAATAGTTGAAAATACTGCAAATGTTGCGACGAATGCATCAGTGGCGAATGCAGGGGGACAGGATCCACAGCTGGCGCAGAAAAATGATGTACAGGCTTTTAATGTGCAAGATAAGACTGTGACAACAACAGCAGGAGGAAATACAGCGATGGCACAGAATGATAGTATGGCAGCAAATACAGCGATGATCCAGGAAGTGCTGAAGCGTATGGGAATCCAGGGACGTATCACACTGGATTCTGCCAAACGTCTCATCGAGAAGATTGAGCAGGAAGCCCTCAGAAGAAACAAGCCTTCCGTAATTGCGGTATGCACCCCGGACGGAAATCCGGTTGCGGTTCATGTGATGGACGGATCTTTTCTTGTAAGTTTCGATATGGCCGTAAAAAAGGCCTATACATCTGTTGCTGTGAAGATGTCCACCATGGAGCTTTCCAGACTGACACAGCCGGGTCAGACATTTTATGGCCTTGGAAAAATGAGCGATAATATCGTGATATTCGGAGGCGGTGTACCGCTGAAAGTCGGCGATACCATTATCGGCGGTCTTGGTATCAGCGGTGGTACCGGAGAAGAGGATAACAGCCTTGCAGAATATGGACTGCAGGTACTGAAAGAAGTGCTGTGAGATACAGAAAAGAAAAATCTATATACTTATAAATCGTAAAAAATCTGTAAAGACAGAGAGTCTTTGCAGATTTTTTTATGCCAGGTCAGGCGGATATTCGGGTCAAGCGGATATTCGCAATCCGCTTCGCTACTTGCTCTACACCAAATAACGGGTGATATTCTGGTAAATGGGAAGAGGACTGGCCTATTTCCAGCTGAGTTTCAGGCACTTGACGGAAATATCACTTTTTTCCGGAGCCTGGACCATATTCTGGATAAAATAGGTTTTCGTCATGGATTTTCCGGGCTTCAGATTCAGAGTCAGATTTCTGGTCCAGTACATCTGATCGTAGATACCGAAGCCTGTGGTAATTCGGATTTTTGCTGTTGTGATTGTTTTCGCGGAAGTATTGGTAAACTTCAGGGTGTAATAGGTTTTCATGTTATTCGGGCCATATTTGATACCGACAACACTGGTTTTCAGATTTTTGACAGTAGGTTTGGCAGCCAGTTTAGATACAGTAATGGTGATCCTGCGGCTGACGCCGTTTAATTTTGCGGTGACAACGGCAGTTCCTGCTTTTTTGGGGACCAGATAGCTTCCGGAAACTGCCAGAACAGATGGTCTGCTGGATTTTGCGCTTTTGATACTCAGGCTGGTGCCGCCCTTCAGAGTGATAAGGGAACGCATGGTAACTTTGTGACCGACCCACAGAGTGGTTTTGGAAGAACGGAAAGTTGCAGTTGCTTTTTTCGCAGCGGATGCTTTTGCGGCAGAGCTGTAAGATACTGCTTTCGAACAGAGTGCAGGTTTTGTGGTCATGGTTTCAACCTGGGCGTGTACATCGCTGGGAATCTGAAACATGACGGCTGCAAAGAGCAGCAGGGAAAGAAGTACTTTCACAGTTTTTATTTTTCTTTTACACATGGCAAAACCTCCTTTTGCATATTCCGGACAGAGCCGGAGTGCCAGACTTTTTCTCTTATATCATTATAACAGGAGGTGCAGGAAAGGTTACTTTGTGATTTTTTTGTATCAATTGGTAATTTATCCGGAAATATGTTAAAATAAAATATTCGGAAAACAGCAGTTATCTGGTGTAAAGTTACACAGTGAATGCGGATACTTTTGTCCGCTTTGTGAAGAAAGGATCATGTCGATCTATGACGAAACAGGAAATTTTAAAGACCCACTTCGGGTATGATACTTTCAGAGAAGGGCAGGAGGCGGTGATCGATGCGCTTCTTGCAGAAAAAGATGTCCTGGCGGTAATGCCTACCGGGGCAGGAAAATCGATCTGTTATCAGGTACCGGCCCTGATGATGAAGGGAATCACCCTGGTGATCTCGCCGCTGATCTCACTTATGAAAGATCAGGTGCGGAGCCTGAACCAGGCAGGAATTTCAGCGGCATACCTAAACAGCTCCCTGACACAGGGACAGTATTTTACAGCTTTGCGTTACGCAAAAGCAGGACGTTACCCTATTATCTATGTGGCACCTGAGCGGCTTACCACCGATGCATTTCTGGATTTTGCTCAGAGTGCGGATATTTCCATGATCGCAGTGGATGAGGCACACTGTGTTTCCCAGTGGGGACAGGACTTCAGACCAAGTTATCTGAAGATCGCGGAGTTTGTGGCACAGCTTCCAAAGCGTCCGGTGATCAGCGCCTTTACAGCTACGGCAACCAAAGAGGTAAGAGAAGATATCGCGAGGCTTCTGGGGCTTCGGGATCCTTTTTGCACCACGACAGGATTCGACAGGGAGAATCTGTACTTTGCGGTAAAAACGCCGAAAGATAAATACAAGGAAGTACACGACTACATACTGGAGCATCCGGATGACAGCGGGATCATCTACTGTCTGACCAGAAAACTGGTGGAGGAGGTCTGCGGAAAACTGATCCGGGACGGTATCACTGCCACCAGATATCATGCAGGGCTCTCTGATGAGGAACGCCGGAACAACCAGGATGATTTTATCTATGACCGCTGTCATGTGATGGTAGCTACCAATGCATTTGGAATGGGAATCGACAAGTCTGATGTTAGGTACGTCATTCATTATAATATGCCAAAGAACATGGAGGGCTATTATCAGGAAGCTGGACGTGCAGGCCGTGACGGAGATCCTGCAGAATGTATTCTTCTCTACAGTGGGAAAGATGTGGTCACCAACCAGTATCTCATTGAGAGAGGGCAGGATAACCAGGAGCTGGATGCGGCAACCTGGCGTCTGGTGCGGGAACGGGATCAGGAGAGGCTGAAGCAGATGACTTTTTACTGTTTTACCCATGACTGCCTGCGTGAGTATATCCTGAAATATTTTGGCGAATACGGAAAAAGTTACTGTGGAAACTGTTTGAACTGCCAGACTGAGTTTGAGGAGCAGGATGTGACCCGGGAAGCCAGGGCCATGGTCCGGTGCGTGGAAAGCAGCGGGCAGAGATACGGTGTGAATGTGATACTGGATACTCTGCGTGGCGCATCCACGGCCAAGATCCGGCAGTACGATATGGATGGAAATCCGGAGTATGGAGCCTGTGCAAAGATCCCGGCGCACCGGCTGCGTCAGATCCTTAATTATCTGGTACTGCGGGAATATCTGCATCTGACCGATGACGGATATACCATTGTGAAACTCACCGCTTCTTCGAAATCGCTTCTGGAGGAGGATCATACCCTCACAATGAAAATGCCGAAAGAGCAGGAAACGAAGAAAAAAGATAAACGGAGCAGGCTTCCCAAATCTGCGGTTGGTGAACTGTCTGAAGAGGATGAGCCACTTTTCCAGAAACTCCGCACGCTTCGTCTGGAGATCGCCAGAGAGGAAAAAATTCCTCCGTATATGGTCTTTTCCGACAAAACCCTCATCCATATGTGCATTCTGAAACCTGGAAGCGAGGAGGAAATGCTGAATGTGACAGGAGTCGGCAGGCACAAGTACGAAAAATACGGAAAAAGGTTTATCGATGCGGTGCAAAATCTGTAAGAAAGAGACATTTGCCGTCGTAAAATGAAGAGCGAAATGTTCTGAAATTTCTTGCATTTTAAAGAGGCATTTGTTAGAATAAGACAAGCAGGAAACGTCCGGCGGCCGTGGAGCAGCCGGATTGTTTTTTCCTGAGACATTTTTTCTGCTGCACGTTCAGGTGCGGTGTACAGGCATTTCGCAAGCAGAGTTCTATGCAGCCGTGGAATCCCTTCGAGTAGATGGACCGACCGTATGAGATATCCGTTGGTCAGAAGCAAGCAGTGAGGTGGATGATCGTATCCGCTTTTCATGAAGACATAATCTTGTGCTGGTCATGGAGTGAACAGTGATCAGGATCTTACACGATCTGCGTCGGCTTTTTTCATGCAGAAAATCTGCCCTGCCGGCTTTTTCTCATACAGAAGAGGAGCGTGTATTCAGAAAAGACATGAACATAGCCCGTCTGTGAAACGGGAATCCGTTCCGGCATGACAGTTCTTTGCCAGGCCGAAAAAGCTGTGTTTACATACAGACAGCAGATGCAAAGGAGAAATCACAGAAATAATAAAACAGCTTAATTTCTGAAAAAGCAGGATATCCACCATATGTGTGAGATCCTGCTTTTTGTCATAATTTCAGCGTCGCTTATATTTACCGGGGGTGATCCCCTTGTACTTTTTGAATGTGCGGATAAAATAGCTCAGGTCATTGAACCCGTTCCGGTATGCGATCTCTGTGATGGAGTCATCGGTGGTGGCCAGCTGGCAGCAGGCCTGTTCGATCCGCTGGCGGTTGAGATAATCCATAGGGGTCTGGTGGGTCATCTCGGAAAAGAACCGGCAGAAATACTTGGGAGACATGGAGACCGAAGCGGAAAGCTCCTGCAGGGTAATAGGGTTTGCATAGTTCTTTTCGATAAATTCCACCACCTGCTTCAGCTGGACGATACGTTTGTAATCACGTCTGGTTTTCCGCAGACTTTCCAGGTAGTAATGATTACCAAAAACCAATCCGAAAAAGTGGTAAAATTGTCCAAACACAACCAGCTCGTATCCTGGTTTCTTCTGCCAGAAAGAATCAAAAAGAGAGTTTACCGATCTCTGAATGTCCGGATGTTTTTCAGTAAAATGATGATAGATCAGAAGTTCCTGGTGGCTGATCTTCTGCATATATTCAGTACAGACGGAATTAAATTTCAGAAACATGTTCATGTCAAAAACAATGCACTGATAGATACAATCATGAGGAATTCCGGAATGCAGAACTCCGCTGTTGACAAAAATCACATCTCCGGCTTTGGCTGTAAAACTTTTTTCGTCTAAAGTGACGGTAAGTGTGCCCTGGAGTATCCGCATGATTTCACATTCCACATGCCAGTGGTAGGACATGACATAGCGGGGATGCGTACTGTCAATATGGTGAAACTCAAAAGGAAATTCGTAGGTTCCCCGAAGCCTGTCTTCATTTCTTCCAAGATCGTGCAAAATAAAACCCTTCTTTCATAAATTTTATAGATTTTTTAGGGACTTATATAAAAAAGTGAATATTGTACTGCTTTTTGCTATTATAACACAAGTAATTTACAAGATGCAATCGTATAATAAAAACATAGTTCGGACAGGAGTTGTCAGAACCTGAAAAAATGTAAGTTATAATAGTGAATATAAATCTAGGAGGTAATTGTTACTATGGCAAAGAGCAGATTAGTAGGCAGCTATCCGGTTATCGGTATCAGACCAACCATCGACGGACGTAGAGGAGCTCTTGATGTAAGAGGATCTCTGGAAGACCAGACCATGAACATGGCGAAATCCGCAGCAAAACTTTTCGAGGAGAACCTGAAATATTCAAACGGTGAGCCTGTAAAAGTTGTTATCGCTGATACAACTATCGGACGTGTTGGTGAGAGCGCTGCATGTGCTGATAAATTCCGTAAAGAGGGTGTAGATATCACTCTTACTGTTACACCATGCTGGTGCTACGGAGCTGAGACAATGGATATGGATCCACAGACAATCAAGGCTGTATGGGGATTCAACGGAACAGAGAGACCTGGTGCTGTATATCTGGCATCCGTTCTTGCTACACATGCACAGAAGGGCCTTCCGGCATTCGGTATCTACGGACATGACGTTCAGGAAGCTGACGACACATCCATTCCGGAAGACGTTAAAGAGAAACTGTTAAGATTCGGCCGTGCAGCAGTTGCAGCTGCATCCATGAGAGGTAAATCCTACCTGCAGATCGGTTCTGTAACAATGGGTATCGGCGGATCTATCATCGATTCTGATTTCATCGAGTCCTATCTCGGAATGAGAGTTGAGTCTGTTGATGAGGTAGAGATCATCCGTCGTATGACCGAGGGTATCTACGATCACGAAGAGTTTGAGAAAGCTCTCAAATGGGCAAAAGAGACCTGCAAGATCGGCTGGGACAAGAACCCGGAAGAGCTTCAGTTCTCACCGGAGAAGAAAGAGGAGCAGTTCGAGTTTGTTGTTAAGATGGCAGTTATCATCAAAGAGCTGATGAACGGCTGTGACAAACTTGATCCGAAATTCTCTGAGGAAGCAATCGGACACAATGCTCTTGCAGCTGGATTCCAGGGCCAGAGACAGTGGACAGACTTCTATCCAAACGGTGACTTTGCAGAGGCTATGCTGAACACTTCCTTTGACTGGGAGGGCGCTCGTGAGCCGTACGTACTTGCTACAGAGAACGATGTTCTTAACGGACTTGGAATGATGTTCATGAAACTCCTTACAGGACGTGCACAGATCTTCGCTGATGTTCGTACATACTGGAGCCCGGAGGCAGTTAAGAAAGCAACAGGATATGACCTTGAGGGTGTTGCCAAAGAAGCTGGCGGATTCCTTCATCTGATCAACTCCGGTGCTGCTTGCCTGGATGCTAACGGACAGGCTAAAGATGCTGATGGCAACCCAGTTATGAAACAGTGGTGGGATGTTACAGAAGAAGACCAGAAAGCAATCATGGATCATACAGAGTGGTGTATGGCCGACAACGGATACTTCCGTGGAGGCGGATACTCCAGCCGTTATGAGACACGTGCTCAGATGCCTGCAACAATGATCCGTCTGAACCTTGTAAAAGGTCTTGGACCGGTTCTTCAGATCGCAGAGGGATGGACAGTAGAGCTTCCGGAAGAGGTATCTGACAAACTTTGGAAACGTACAGACTACACATGGCCATGTACATGGTTTGCTCCAAGATGTGATGGTAAAGAGGGACCGTTCAAGACAGCTTACGATGTAATGAACAACTGGGGTGCTAACCACGGTGCAATCTCCTATGGACACATCGGTGCTGACCTGATCACAATGTGCTCTATGCTGAGAATCCCGGTATCCATGCACAACGTTCCTGAGAAAGACATCTATCGTCCGGCAGCTTGGAATGCATTCGGTATGGATAAAGAGGGTGCAGACTTCCGTGCTTGCAAGAACTACGGACCACTCTACAAATAAATCATACGGTTAAGATAACAGATATCATATCCTCCGGCATATATATGCCGGGGGATTTTTTATGTTATAATGTCCATAGATGCGGGAAACATACTGTTCGGACACAGGGAAAAAGTTATAATAGAAACAGATATAACGAATATGGGAGGTTACTGAAATGAAATATATACAGCTGAATGATACAGATCTGAATGTCAGCCGCATCTGCCTCGGAACAGCAGGATTTGGAGATAAAACAGATCAGGAAAAAAGTTTCGAAATCCTGGATGATTTTGTACGGGCAGGTGGAAATTTTATTGATACAGCCAATGTATACTGCAAGTGGCTGGAAGGACACGGAAACTGCAGTGAGCAGATCATAGGCAGATGGCTGAAAGCGCGGGGAGCCAGGGGGAAAGTGATCGTAGCTACCAAGGGCGCACATTATTCTTTTGAAAATCCGGGCCGTAGCAGAGTGAACCGGGAGGATATCCGTGCAGATCTGGATGAGAGCTTAAGGACTCTGGGAACAGAGGTGATCGATTTTTACTGGCTTCACAGAGATGATCCGGAAAAACCGGTGGAAGAGATCGTGGATATCCTGGAAGAAATGCAGAAAGAAGGCAGAATCCGATATTTCGGATTTTCCAATTACAGAACAGACAGACTGAAAGCGTTGGAACAGTGCCTGAAAGAACGGAAAAAAAGCGGCGTTACGGCAGTATCCAATCAGTGGAGCCTGGCAGGAATCAATCCGGGTGGAAATACCAATCCGGACCCTACACTTGTGGAGTTTTCCCGGGAGGAATACAGGTGGCACTGTGAGACAGGTGCGGCTTCCATTCCGTTTTCATCCACGGCAATGGGATTTTTCTCAAAACTTCAGAAAATGGGAGTTCCATATACGGATGAAGAGGTGGATGCATCCTGGATGCAGGAGAAAGAGTCACAGATTGCAGATCTTTCAGAAAGCATGAAGAAATCCTACTGGAATGAAACGAATCTTCGAACCTATCAGAAATTGTTAAAACTTCAGAAAGAAACAGGGGACAGCCTGCAGTCTTTGTCCCTGGCATATTTTTTCCATCAGCCGTTCCAGACAGTGCCGGTAACCGGTGTCAGCAGTCCGATACAGCTGAAAGATGTTCTTGCTGCCTGCGATATTGATCTTGAACCGGAGTTGTTTGGAGGCTGGGTGACAGCTGGAGGTGGTCTATGAAACTGATCCATTTATCGGATCTTCATCTTGGAAAGCGGGTAAATGAGTTTTCCATGGTGGAAGATCAGAAATATATCTTAAATGAAATCCTGAAGATCATTGATCAGGAATCACCGGATGGGATCCTTCTTGCAGGGGACCTTTATGACAGACCCGTTCCATCTGCGGAGGCAGTGCAGCTTTTTGATAGTTTTCTTACCAGACTTGCGCAGCGAAAGATTCCCGTTTTTGCTATCAGTGGAAATCATGACAGTGCAGAGAGAATCGCTTTTGGATCTCATATTATGAGTGACAGTGGAATATGTATGTCACCGGTATACGATGGAAAAACAGCAAAGTACTGTTTAAAGGACAGTTATGGAGAAGTGTGGATTCATCTTCTGCCATTTATCCGTCCTGCAACGGTCCGACATGCACTGGAAGGGGAAGAAGACGTGGAAGATATCCGCACCTATCAGGAGGCGGTGCTGGCAGCGGTTAAGCATATGGAAATTGACAGAAGTCAGAGAAATGTACTGCTTGCCCATCAGTTTGTGGTTGGTGCAATGCAATGTGATTCTGAGGAAATTTCTGTGGGAGGAATCGACCAGATCGAGGCAGAAGTATTTCGGGATTTTGACTATGTAGCACTGGGACATATCCACAGTCCGCAGAATGTGGGAAGTCCGAAGATCCGATACTGCGGGACGCCGCTGAAATATTCGTTTTCCGAGGCAGGCCAGCAGAAATCCGTGACGGTTGTGGAACTTGGAGAAAAAGGAAGCCCTGATGTACGTGAGATCCCTCTGACGCCGCTGCGTGATATGCGAAAACTGAAAGGTACTTATATGGAGCTGACTTCACAGTCCAATTATAAGGACACAAATACGGATGACTATGTGCAGATCACATTGACAGATGAGGAAGATATCGTGGACGGAATGCAGAAACTTCGTACCATTTATCCAAACCTTATGCGTCTGGATTATGATAACCGCCGTACACGTGAGAACCAGGAAATTGCCGGCACAGAGAGAACCACACAGAAATCAGAGATGGAATATTTCGAGGAATTTTTTGAGCTGCAGAACAATCAGCCGATGAATGAAGAGCAGCGGAAGTTTTCCGAAGAACTGATACGGAAGCTTCAGGAGGTGTAAAATGAGACCGGAAAAACTGACTATCAGCGCCTTCGGGCCCTATGCAGATAAAACAGAAATTGATTTTTCAAAACTTGGAGAAGGCGGACTTTATCTGATCACCGGGGACACCGGGGCAGGAAAAACCACGATCTTTGATGCGATCACCTTTGCACTGTACGGAAGAGCCAGTGGAGAAGTACGGGAATCTGCCATGTTCCGCAGCAAGTATGCAAAAGATTCCGCAGAAACATTTGTGGAACTTGTTTTTTCCTACCAGGGAAAAACTTATCAGGTGCGTCGGAGTCCGGAATATATGGCTCCGAAAAAAAGAGGCACAGGACTGACTTTACGAAAAGCAGAAGCACAGCTTATTTATCCGGATGAACGTCAGCCAGTGACAAAAGCAAAAGATGTGACTGCGGCGGTGGAGCAGCTTCTGGGACTGAGTTACGACCAGTTCACACAGATAGCGATGATCGCTCAGGGGGATTTTCAGAAATTATTGCTGGCAGGAACGGTACAGCGTGGCGAGATCTTCCGGCAGATTTTTCACACAGGGCTTTACCAGCAGATCCAGATGAGACTCCGGGATGCGGCTATTTCCCGATATAAAGATTACGATGAAATGCGCCGGAGTATCGCACAGTATCTGGATGGAGTGAGGTTTCAGACGGATGCAGGAACAGAAGCGGAGGAATTTTTAAGGCTCAGGAAATCGAAATTTGAAGGAAAGCTGGAACGGAGTCTTGAGCTCCTGAAGCTGTTTATTGACAGAGGAGAACGCCGGGAAAATGAACTTCGGAAACAGGAAGAGGAAGTGGACCGGGAAATCCTGACAATGGAAAAAATGCTGAATCTTTCCGCACAGAAACGAGGCCTGGAACAAAAAAGAAAGCTTGCCCGAGAACAGCTTGAGAAACTTCTTCCGGAACTTAAGAAAGCATCGGAAGAGGCGGAAAAATATAAAGATGCAGATCAGAGATGTGAGAAACTGGGACTTCTGATCCGGGAAAAACAGGAAAAGCTGAAGAAATACCAGGAGCTGGAGCAGCTGCAGAAAGAACGAATAGAGATTGAACGGCAGCTGGAAAACTGTAAGGTACAGCAGAAAAAGATCATCCGGCAGGAAGAACAGCAGCAGAAAGAAATGGAACAGCTGAAAACGGAACGGGAACAGCTGGGAAATTCTGAGCTGGATTTGCAGAAAGCGCTCACAGAAAAAGAAAAACAGACGCGGAGAAAGAAAGAACTGAACGGACTTATCGCTGAGATCCGGAGATTTCAAGGCCTTTATGATAAAACCAAAGAGCAGCAGAAAAAGTATCAGTCTGCTTGCAGAGATGCACAGCAGCAGAGAGAATATTATCAGCAGATATTCCATATTTTTCTGGATGCGCAGGCAGGCCTTCTGGCCCGGGAGCTTAAGGATGAAGTGCCCTGTCCTGTGTGTGGGTCCCTGAGTCATCCAAATCCCAGAATGCTTTCCAGAGAACAGACAGTTGATCAGAAAACACTGGATAACGAGAAAAGTAAGCTGGACAAAATGGAAAAGGATTCTGTAGATCAAAGCCTGAAAGCAGGAAGTTTAAAGGAACAGAGCAATGCATCCTGGAGGCAGATCGTAGCCAGTGCAGAAGAGTTTCTGGAAGAGTTTCAGGAATTTCATAAGAAAAATAAAAGCGGGAACGGACAGACAGAGGATTTTATGACTGTGTGGAAACAGCTGACTTCTATGGTAAAAAGGGCACAGGAACAGTGCGAGGATCTTCTGGCGGAAAGTGAAAAAGAAATCCGGAAAGCCCAGGAAAATACAAAAAGAAAGAAAACAGTGGAAAAGTCCCTGGAGCGTCTTGAAAAGGAAAAAGAGGAGCTGCTTGAAAAAAAGAATTTCTTTGACAGAGAGCAGGCCGGCCTGAGGATGAAAGCATCCGAGAATCAGAAACAGCAGCAAAATATGGCAGACGAGATACGTCTTGTTGTGGAAGAACAGTCCGGTAAAACGGACAGTATAACCCAGGACACCTGGGAAGCCGGTAAAGAAAATCTGGAAAAAGAGATCAGGGAAAGACAGCAGGAGTACAGAAGCCTGAAGGAAAACAGCAGAAAGGTGCGAGAAACACTGCAGGGATTTCAGGCAGAAAAAGAAAGGATAGCTTCCTCCATAGAGACTTTTGAAGTGCAGCAAAAAGAGATCGGAGAAATTCCGGAAGCGGAGATCAGAGAACAGCGCGCACAGGCTTCTGAGCGGAAAAAAGATCTCGCAGAAGAAAGAAAAGAGCTCTTTTCCATTCAGAAAGGAAACCAGGATGTTTTTCAGAAAGTGCAGAAGCGCCGGGAGGAAATGACAACAGCGGAAAAGGAATATGCATGGATCAGGAATCTTTCTGATACAGCCAACGGAAAACTGAACGGAAAGGCAAAGATCGAGCTGGAGACTTATATCCAGATGGCATATTTTGACCGGATCCTGCGCAGAGCCAACCTCCGTCTTATGACGATGAGCAGCGGGCAGTATGAGCTGAAACGCCAGGAACAGAGTAAAAACCAGAAAGAAAAAGCAGGTCTTGACCTGAATGTTATCGACCATTATAACGGAACAGAACGAAGTGTAAAGACATTGTCCGGTGGAGAATCTTTCCAGGCTTCTCTGTCCCTTGCACTGGGGCTTTCTGATGAGATCCAGGCATCAGCAGGGGGAATCCGGCTGGACTCCATGTTTGTGGATGAGGGATTCGGTTCTCTGGATGAAGAATCACTGGAACAGGCGCTGAAAGCGCTGGCAGGACTTGCAGACGGAAAACGTCTGGTGGGAATTATTTCCCATGTTTCCGAACTGAAAGAACGCATTGATAATAAGATCATTGTCACAAAACAGTGTAACGGAGAAAATATGGGAAGCAGTATCCGAATACAGTAACTGCAGAAACAAGATAAGAAAGAAGATAAAAAAAGCTCTGACCGGGATAATGTGTATCGTCCCGGTCGGAGCTTTTGACGTATATCTGGTCAGATCGATGATATCCAAAGATCAGTCTTTCTGATATTTTTTCTTCTGTTCAGCCTTGGCTTCGCAGGTAAGCTCAATGCCAAGTTTACGGAAGCTGATCACATCCACATCAGAGAGCATTACGGAAGTATGGGCCTGGCAGCCACGGAGATTCGGGATCTGCTCCAGGGCAAGGCGTGCGGCATCACTGGTTGCGGCACTCATGGACAGGGCGATCAGGATCTCATCAATGTGAAGACGTGGGTTTTTGCTTCCGAGATATTTGGTCTTCAGCTGCTGGATCGGATGGATGGCATCAGGAGAGATCACATGCTGCTCATGGTCAACTCCAGCCAGTTCTTTCAGGGCATTCAGAAGGAGAGCTGCAGATGCACCGAGAAGATCGGAAGTTTTTCCACATACGATTCTGCCGTCCGGAAGTTCCATTGCTGCAGCAGGGCCATTGGTTTCTTTCTCTTTTTCGAGGGCAGCAGGTACAACCTTTCGGTCTGTGATCTCTGCGTGAGCCTGCTGAAGGAGCAGTTCGATCTTGCGTACTTCATTCTCTGTACCGGAACCGGAAACCAGAGCGTCCATGCTCTTGTAATAGCGGCGGATGATCTCCTGACGGGAAGCTTCCTGGCATACTTCATCATCAATGATACAGTTGCCTGCCATGTTAACACCCATATCTGTCGGAGATTTGTACGGGCAGCTGCCCATGATCTTCTCAAACATAGCCTGTACAACAGGGAAAACCTCTACATCACGGTTATAGTTAACAGTAGTCTTGCCGTAAGCTTCCAGATGGAACGGATCGATCATGTTGACATCATTCAGATCTGCAGTGGCAGCTTCATAAGCAAGGTTTACCGGATGTTTCAGCGGGAGGTTCCAGATCGGGAAGGTCTCGAATTTTGCATAGCCGGCTTTTACGCCACGTTTATATTCATGATAGAGCTGAGAAAGGCAGGTTGCCATCTTTCCGCTTCCAGGTCCTGGTGCTGTGATGACAACGAGAGGTCTGGTAGTTTCGATATAATCATTCTTTCCGTAGCCTTCATCACTTACAATAAAGGAGGTATTGCTTGGATATCCCGGGATCAGGTAAAGCTTGTAAACACGGATTCCCAGCTTCTCCAGACGTTTCTTGAAGAGATCGGCACTTTCCTGGCCGGAGTACTGCGTGATGCATACACTTCCTACATACAGGCCACGGCTTGTAAACTCATCCATAAGACGGAGCACGTCTTCGTCATAGGTAATGCCAAGGTCGCCGCGCACTTTATTCTTGTCAATGTCATTGGCACTGATAACAATAACGATCTCCGCCTGATCAGAAAGCTGCATCAGCATGCGGAGTTTGCTGTCCGGTTCAAAACCCGGAAGAACACGGGATGCATGGTAGTCGTCAAACAGTTTGCCGCCGAATTCAAGATAAAGTTTGTTGCCGAACTGACCGATCCTTTCACGGATATGTTCTGACTGCATTTTCAGATATTTGTCATTATCAAAACCTATTTTCATTTGTCTGATTTCCTCTCCTCTTTAATTTTCCAAATCACTGGGAACAGTATACTACAATTTAATGTTCACTGGCAATATCCCATGAGGTGTTTTTTACAGGTATTTTTACAATCTCACGGTTGATTTATACGGTTTTTCTCTTTATAATAAAGAAATGACAAGAGGAGGAAAAAAATGAATAATCAACTGAATAATGATCAGGACGGGAAGCGACCTGATAACAAAGATCCCAGGCAGGGGTCAGGTAAGAATCATCAGTCGATTCTGGCTTTTCTGATATGCCTCCTGGTCACACTGGTGTGTTTTGCGTTGTTTACCAACATGCTGAAGGATAACAGCAGTGAGATCTCCTATGATAAATTTATCGATATGGTGGATAAGGACCAGGTTAAGGAAGTAACGATCCAGTCCAATACATTGACGATCGTACCCAAGAAGCAGAATTCCAAGTACGAGGATATGAGCTATTACACGACGAAGACTGAGGACAGCACAGCGCTGACTAAGCGGCTGGAAGGCAGGGGAATCAAGTTTGAGACAGATCCGCCGGATGCGTTTGGCGAGTTCATTGCGATGATCTTAAGCGTAGTTCTTCCGACACTGCTTCTTTTTGGTCTTCTGATGTTCTCCATGCGGCGCATGAATAAAGGCGGCGGGATCATGGGTATGGGCGTTGGCAAGAGTAAAGCCAAGGCTTATGTGCAGAAAGAGACGGGAGTTACCTTTAAGGATGTGGCCGGTCAGGATGAAGCCAAGGAATCTCTGCAGGAAGTTGTGGATTTCCTTCATAACCCCGGAAAATACACAGCCATCGGAGCCAAACTGCCGAAAGGAGCCCTTCTTGTAGGCCCTCCAGGAACCGGTAAGACACTGCTTGCAAAGGCAGTTGCCGGTGAGGCACAGGTGCCGTTCTTCTCCCTTTCCGGATCGGAGTTTGTGGAGATGTTTGTAGGTGTGGGGGCATCCCGTGTCCGTGACCTTTTTGAGGAAGCCAAGAAGAATGCACCGTGTATCGTATTTATTGATGAGATCGATGCCATCGGTAAGAGCCGTGATTCCCGCTATGGCGGCGGAAATGACGAGCGTGAGCAGACACTGAACCAGCTCCTTGCGGAGATGGACGGTTTTGACACTTCCAAGGGTCTTCTGATCCTTGCTGCTACCAACAGACCGGAAGTTCTTGATCCGGCGCTTCTCCGCCCGGGACGTTTTGACAGACGTGTGATCGTTGACAGGCCGGATCTTAAGGGGCGTGTGGATATCCTGAAGGTACATGCCAAGAATGTGCTTCTGGATGAGACAGTTGACTTTGAGGCAATTGCCCTTGCAACTTCCGGTGCGGTAGGTTCGGATCTTGCCAATATGATCAATGAAGCTGCGATCCTTGCGGTCAAGAAGGGACGTAAGGCAGTCTGCCAGAAAGATCTGGAGGAGTCCGTAGAGGTAGTTCTTGTTGGTAAAGAGAAGAAAGACCGTATCTTAAGCAAGCAGGAACGCAGGATCGTATCTTATCACGAGGTCGGCCATGCGCTGGTAAATGCTCTTCAGAAAGATGCGGAGCCTGTACAGAAGATCACCATTGTACCCCGCACCATGGGAGCACTTGGTTACGTTATGCAGGTACCTGAGGAAGAAAAATATCTCAATACCAAGAAAGAGCTGGAAGCTATGCTGGTAGGCTATCTTGGCGGACGTGCCGCAGAGGAGATCGTATTTGATACAGTTACCACGGGTGCTGCCAATGATATTGAGCAGGCTACCAAGGTGGCCAGAGCCATGATCACACAGTACGGTATGTCTGAGAAATTCGGACTGATGGGACTGGCAACACAGGAAGATCAGTACTTAAGCGGAAGAGCAGTCTTAAACTGTGGCGATGATACCGCAACAGAGATCGACCATGAAGTTATGAAACTTCTCCATCATTCTTATGAGGAGGCCAAGAGGATTCTTGGAAGCCACAGAAAAGAGATGGATAAGATCGCAGAATATCTCATTCGTAAGGAAACCATCACCGGCAAGGAATTTATGAAGATCCTCCGTGCGGTGCAGCAGGGAATGGACATCCCGGAGAATCTGGATGATCTGGTCCTTTCCGAAGATGAAAAAGAAGTGTCCAATAAACAGGACACTGTGAAAAATGCGGAAGATGTCACAACAGTGGAAACAGAAGCAGCCAAGCTCAGACCTGAGATGTCAGGGCAGAACCTGACAGAGGTTCCACAGACACCGGAGAAAACAGAAGAAACTGTTCAGGCGACAGATACCGATCATACAGAAACAGAAGAAAAGCCGGGATCACAGGCATAAAACAGATCATCGGAAAACCGGGAGAAATCCCGGTTTTCTTATTACCGTAATGGTAAAACAGGAGAATAATTATGTTCATAATCGAGGAAGAATTAAAAAAACTTCCGGCAAAACCGGGAGTTTACATCATGCATGGTGAGAAAGATGAGATCATCTATGTGGGAAAAGCTATCAGCCTGAAAAACCGTGTGCGCCAGTATTTCCAGAGCAGCCGTAACAAAGGGGCGAAGATTGAAAGAATGGTTACGCACATAACCAGGTTTGAGTACATTATTACGGACTCTGAGCTGGAAGCTCTTGTGCTGGAGTGTAATCTGATCAAAGAGCACCGTCCCAAATATAATACTATGCTCAAGGATGATAAGAGTTATCCATTTATCAAGGTGACTGTCAATGAACCATACCCGAGAGTACTTTTTGCCAGAAGAATGAAAAAAGATAAGGCCAGATATTTTGGACCTTATACCAGCGGCGGGGCGGTAAAAGATGTGATCGAGCTGGTGCGGAAACTGTATCAGGTACGTTCCTGCAATCGTAATCTTCCAAGAGATACGGGAAAGGACCGCCCCTGCCTGTACTATCATATGAAGCAGTGCAAGGCACCCTGTCAGGGCTATATCAGTCAGGAAGAATACAGGAAAAACATCAATAAAGTGATCAAATTTCTGAACGGAGATTTTCAGGATACGATCAGTGAACTGATGGAAAAAATGCAGAAAGCTTCAGAGGAAATGCGCTATGAGGATGCCATGGAATACCGTGACCTGATCCGCAGTATCGAAAAGATCGGGGAACGCCAGAAGATCACGGGCTACGGACAGGAGGACCGTGACATCATTGCAGTGGCCATGGATGAGAGCAAAGACCTCCGTGACCAGGATGCCGTTGTGCAGGTGTTTTTTATCCGGGATGGCAAGCTGATCGGCAGGGATCATTTTTATCTCCGGGTGGCAAAAGGTGATACAAAATCTCAGGTTCTTTCCAGTTTCCTGAAACAGTTTTACGCAGGTACTCCGTTTATCCCCTCTGAGATCATGATTCAGAGTGAGATCGAGGATGCGGAAATTATCGAAGAGTGGCTGACAACAAGGCGGAAGCAGAAAGTGCATATCCGTGTTCCAAAGAAAGGTACCAAGGAAAAACTGGTGGAGCTTGCGCTGGAAAATGCCCGTATGGTTCTCTCAAAGGACAGAGAGAGGATTAAAAGAGAAGAAGGCCGTACGATCGGTGCTGTTCACGAAGTGGAGGAATGGCTGGGCCTGAAAAATGTGGTGCGGATGGAAGCTTACGATATTTCCAACATCAGTGGTTTTGAGTCAGTAGGTTCCATGGTCGTTTACGAAAAAGGCCGTCCGAAGCGCAGTGATTACCGCAAGTTCAAGATCAAATGGGTGCAGGGACCGAACGATTATGCCAGTATGGAAGAGGTATTAACCCGAAGATTTACCCATGAGAGTAACGGAGAATTTGACAGTTTTGCAAGACTGCCGGATCTGATATTGATGGATGGTGGAAGAGGTCAGGTGAATATTGCATTGAAAGTGCTGAATGATCTGGGAATCCGTATTCCGGTCTGCGGTATGGTGAAGGATGATCATCACAGGACCAGAGGTCTGTATTTTAATAATGTGGAAATTCCCATTGATACATCCAGTGAAGGTTTCCGTCTGATCACCAGGATACAGGATGAAGCACACCGCTTTGCCATTGAGTACCATCGTTCTCTCAGAAGTAAGGAACAGGTCCATTCCATTCTGGATGATATTCCCGGAATCGGTGACACCAGGAGGAAAGCACTTCTCCGTAAATTCAAATCTGTGGAAAACATCCGTGATGCTTCGGAAGAAGAACTTGCACAGACAGAGAGCATGAACGCGGGAAGCGCCCGTCAGGTCTATGAATTTTTTCATAAATCCTGATGCTGCATTGCAGTTTCAACCGTGATTGTGTATAATTAAGGATAAGATGTCTCACGCTCTGGTACAGCGGATATCAAGTAACCGCCATGTACTGATAAAACGGCGGTGAGAATGCAAACTTTCAGCGAAAAGGAGAAAAAAGTATGAAGGGTGTACAGTTGACAAAGATGGTACAGGAACTGGAGCTTAACAATCTGACTCCGGAAATCGACCTGTCAGGCATCGTGATCAAGACTGCGGAGATCAACAGACCTGCGCTTCAGCTTACCGGATATCTGGAGCATTTTGCGAATGAGCGTGTACAGATCATTGGATATGTAGAGTATACGTATCTGATGCAGCTCAATGAAGAAGAGAGACGTTTTAAATATGAGCGTTTTATCTCCAGCAAGATTCCATGTGTTATTTTCAGTACCATGACCCGTCCGTCTCAGGACATGATCGATCTGGCTGTTAAATATAATGTTCCGACATTCGTGACAGAAAGAACAACTTCCAGCTTCATGGCAGAGATCATCCGCTGGCTTGGTGTACAGCTTGCACCGTGTATTTCCATTCATGGTGTACTGGTGGATGTTTATGGCGAGGGAATTCTGATCACAGGTGAGAGCGGTATCGGTAAGAGCGAGGCTGCTCTGGAGCTGATCAAGCGAGGCCATCGTCTTGTCAGTGATGATGTTGTCGAGATCCGTAAGGTCAGTGATGTGACACTGGTAGGTTCTGCACCGGATATCACACGTCATTTTATCGAACTTCGAGGCATCGGTATCATCGATGTAAAAACACTGTTCGGTGTCGAGAGTGTTAAGGATACCCAGTCGATCGATCTTGTTATCAAGCTTGAGGAGTGGGACAGAGATAAGGAATACGACCGTCTGGGACTTCATGAGGAATATACAGAGTATCTTGGAAACAAGGTTGTATGCCATTCTCTTCCGATCCGTCCGGGACGTAACCTGGCGATCATCGTTGAGGCTGCCGCTGTCAACCACAGACAGAAGAAGATGGGATACAATGCGGCAGAGGCACTGTACAAGCGTGTTCAGGCGAACCTTGCCAAGAAGAGAGAGAATCCAGACGACGAAGAGTAAGAGAGGATAGGAAATGGGAACATATTGTTTTGGAATTGATGTAGGTGGAACAACTGTAAAATGCGGACTTTTCCGCACAGACGGAACTCTTGTTGAGAAATGGGAGATTCCGACCCGCAAGGAGAATAACGGAGATCAGATCCTTCCGGATGTGGCAGCAGCCGTAAATGCCAAGATCGAAGAGAAAGGCATTTCCAAAGACGACGTAGAAGGTGTTGGAATCGGCGTTCCTGGACCGGTAAACTCCAAAGGTGAGGTAGATCGGGCGGTAAACCTTTACTGGGGTTACAAGAATGTTGCAGGAGAAATGGAGGAACTGACAGGACTTCATGCAAAAGCTGGCAATGATGCCAATGTGGCTGCTCTTGGCGAAGCGTGGAAAGGTGCGGCAGCAGGTTCCTCCGATGTGATCATGGTTACACTGGGAACGGGTGTTGGCGGTGGAATCATTGTTGATGGTAAGATCGTAACAGGCCATCACGGCGCTGGCGGAGAGATCGGACATGCCAATGTGGATCATCACGAGACAGAATCCTGCAACTGTGGAAACAGGGGCTGTCTGGAGCAGTTTGCCTCCGCAACCGGAATTGTACGTATGGCAAAAAAAGAGCTTGCAGCTTCCGAAGAGAAAAGTGTGCTCAGAGATATGGAGAATATTTCAGCAAAAGCAGTTCTGGATGCATTCAAGGAGAATGATCCGGTAGCAGCTGCAACCATGAAAAAAGTTGGAGAGCAGCTTGGCGGTGCCCTTGCGATCATTTCCTGTGTGACAGATCCGGAAACCATCGTTATCGGCGGTGGCGTTTCCAAAGCGGGTCAGCCGCTTGTTGACTGTATTCAGAAATATTACAGAAAGTATGCATTTGCATCCTGTAAAGATACACAGATCGTGATCGCAACCTTGGGAAATGATGCCGGAATTTACGGCGCAGCCAAGATGGTACTCTGATCAGAAAAATAAGATAAAAAAAGTGGATTCCCATATTCGGGAGTCCACTTTTTTACGTTATAATGATTGATCAATAGTATTCTACAGGATCGCCATCGCTGCCAGTATCACCTCCGGTGTCTCCACCGTCATCACCGCCACCGTCATCACCGCCGGTGTTATCGCCGCTGCCGTCATCACCGCCTGTGTTGTCACCACCGGAATTATCACCGGTGTTATCGGTGTTGTCACCACCGGAATTATCACCGGTATTATCGGTATTGTCGCCACCGGAATTATCACCGGTATTATCGGTACTGTCACCGCCGGCAGTACTGTCAGTTCCGTCCGGTGCAGCAGTCGGAATAGCGGCAGCGGCGGAATCTGTGTCTGCATCAGTGTCTTCACTGTAACTATAATCATTTTCACTGTAATCACTGCTTCCGTAGAAGTGCTTGTCACAGTATTCTGTTGGAAGACTGGAAATATCAAAATATTCTGTTATGGTCGGACAACCGGCACGAGGGAGAAGTCCTGTCTCTGAGCAGACGCTGGCTTTTTCCACACTGGAAGGCATATCGAAATCTTTGTCATCCAGGCCTTCATGGATACGGTTCATAACTTTTTTCCAGAGATTCTTGTGGAAATTACGGGCATCCTCAGGGATTTTCTCGTTGTTGTCATAACCGGACCATACAGCACATGTGTAGTATGGTGTGTAACCAACGAACCAGAGGTCATTATAATCTTCGGTAGTACCTGTTTTTCCTGCAACAGTCATATTATCAAGCTGGCAGGCAGTACCGGTACCCTTCTTTACAACATCCTCCATAGCGCTGGTAAGCAGGTAAGCGGTGCTGTCTTTGATCACAGATCTGGAAACAGAAGTGTTTTCGATCAGGACATTTCCGTCATGGTCAAGGATCTGTGTATAGTAAATTGGTTTAATATAATTTCCGCCATTGGCGATCGCTGCATATGCGGCACAGAGTTCAACATTTTTGACACCATTGGTAATTCCGCCAAGTGCTGTTGCCAGATTGGCATCACTCCATATATTTCCGTTGGCATCTTTATCTGCCTCAGTTCCATGTGCCAGAGTTGTAAATCCGAAATCATCCAGATATTTAAGACCAAGAGCAGGAGTAACCTGTTCCAGGCATTTGACTGCAACAACATTGATGGAATTCTGGATTGCCTTACGGATCGTGGTCTCGCCGCCATAGCTTCGTGTGGCATTGTTAACCGGAGAGCCGTCCGGATATTCATATGGTTCATCCATAAATGTGGTAGCCAGTGTATCACCTTTTTCGTTCAGAGCCGGAGCATAGGTGGATACAATCTTAAAGGTAGAACCAGGCTGTCTGGTTGTATCTGTGGCACGGTTCAGTGTCAGGCTGGCTGTTTTTTCACCACGGCCACCGATCAGGGCTTTTACATAACCGGTATGCTGATCGATGACAGACATGGAAGACTGCGGTTGTGGTGCAAAGTTTACGCGCTCGGAAACCACGGTACTTCCGTCAGCCAGGATGCTGGCCTTGTACTGATCAACATACTGCTGGCCTTCTTCCGGAGAATCGAAGAGAAGATCGAATTCCGGATCCTGATCACGGAAATAGAGCTGCAGCATTTCCTTGCTGTAATTTTTCTGGTTTCCGTCTGCATCCTGAACGGTCAGTGCGTAGTCCAGCTCATACTGTACATCAGCCGGATAATTATCCGGATCCGCGTACTCTTCATCCAGGATCTTCTGAATACTGGAATCCAGGGTTGTCATGATCTTCAGACCGCCACTGTAGAGAAGATTGGTTGCCTGAGTTTTGGTGTAACCTTTGATATTCATAAGGTCGCTGATGACCTGATTGGTAACCTCGTCTTCAAAGTATGTGTAAACGGTGCTTTCTTCTTCTGTATTTTCCATCTGTGCAGCCTGAATACGGGTATAAACATCATCGTTCAGTGCTTCGTTATATTCATCCTGTGAGATATAGTTCTGATCTAGCATGTGATCCAGAACTTCCTTACGTCTCTTGGAATTTGCTTTCGGGTTGGTGATCGGATTGAATTTGGTAGGATTCTGAGTGATACCTGCAAGGGTTGCACATTCAGAAAGATTCAGATCCCATACATCTTTATTGAAATATTTCTTGGAAGCTGCCTGTACGCCGTAGGAACCTGCACCAAGGTTGATGGTATTCAGGTAATTTTCGAGAATTACAGATTTATCGTATTTCTTTTCAACCTGTACAGCCAGGTACTGCTCCTGAAACTTACGTGTGAAACGTTCCAGCTGTGTGGACTCGTTGGTCCAGTCTGTGAAAACATTATTCTTCAGAAGCTGCTGTGTGATGGTACTGGCACCCTCGGAAAAATTACCGGTGGTGATCGCCTTCATTCCGGCACGTGCGATACCCCGGACATCAATACCGTTATGTTCATAAAAACGTTCATCCTCAATGGCTACCACTGCATGCTGCAGACTGACCGGGATCTGGTCCAGAGAGACCGGAAGACGGTTGGATGTAGGTGCTGAAAGCTGTCGGATCTGTGTTCCCTGGTCATCATACAGGAAGGTTGCATATCCGAGAGGTGAAATATCCACATCGTTGACATCAGGTGCACCGGCGATCACGCCCCGGAAGGAGCCGATACCAAGGCAGATAACCATGACGCAGACCGCAATCAGAGCTGTAAATAAAACCCGGATAAACGAAACATGTGCTCTTTTTTCCAGCATGGAAGTACGGGAGATCAGAGCGTTCCGCTTCTTGGAAGTGGATCTTTTTCCGTAGTTCATGTTATTCCTCCTTTATAATCCGTTTCATTATAGCAAATATAGAATGTTAAATAAACCCTTAAAAAAAATTTCACAATTCATGATATCTTATACATTGTGCAATGGAGATAATTATTATACAATAAAGAAAACTCTGCAGAAAACAGAGAGAACATCAGATGAGGAAATTCCCGCGGACAAGATAGCAGAAGCGGAATCTGATGTGGCAATATCTGGAAATGTGATAGACAACGGAGGCGTAAACCATGCTGGAACATTATAAAACCATATACGAAGGCGGCGAAGGCGAACTTGTGGAAAAGAAATCCCGTTTTATCGCAACGGTCCGTCCTGTGGAAACCGAAGAAGAGGCCCTTGCTTTTATTGAAGAAATGAAAAAGAAATACTGGGATGCCCGTCATAACTGCTATGTATATTCCGTAGGAATGAACCGGGAGGCCACACGCTGCAGTGATGACGGAGAACCATCCGGAACAGCAGGAAGACCCATGCTGGATGTGCTTCTGGGCGCCGGGATCTATAATGCAGCCATCGTGGTGACCAGATATTTTGGTGGTGTTCTTCTTGGAACCGGAGGACTTGTACGTGCCTACTCAGGAGCTGTCCAGGCCGGACTTGCAGCAAGTACCGTGATCGAGAAACATCATGGGATATCGCTTCAGGTGACGACCGATTATACAGGAATCGGTAAGATCCAGTATATTGCGGGAGAAAGAAGCCTGCCAATCCTGGATTCCGAATATACCGACAAGGTTGTCCTGAAGCTTATTGTGCCGGATGACCAGATCGAAGAGGTGAAAAAAGCCATCACAGAGGGAACCAACGGAAGAGCCGGACTTGAGAAAGATGCAGAGCTGTATTTTGCAAAAGTAAACGGAGAAGTGAAAACCTTCGAAAAATAAAGGAAAAAGAGTGTCGAAAAAAGCGGAATGCCTGTTTTATGGCGTAAACAGTGTCGGAATAAACAGAGCAGCCCAGGACAGGTTTCTGGCAAAAAAATACCCCGGGAAACGGCAGATGTTTTCGTTACAGTCTGTCTTTCACGGGGCTTTTTCATGTTTTTTTAAATAATTCCTTTATTTCAGAAAATTTTGCTTATCAGCATTTCTCCGGTTCCGGATAATCCACACCAAAGGTATCAACAGTCATGGATTTGATCTTCTGCTCGTCAAGAGGACGGTCGCTGTAATCTGTGTCTGTCTCTGCGATAGCATTTACAACATCCATGCCCTCGATGATCTGACCGAATGCAGCGTAGCTTCCGTCAAGATGTGGAGCTGCCTTGTGCATGATAAAGAACTGGCTTCCGGCAGAGTCCGGATGCATGGCTCTTGCCATGGAGAGAACACCTGGTGTATGCTTCAGGTCATTTTTGAAACGGTTCTGGGAGAACTCGCCTTTGATGCTGTATCCCGGACCGCCCATACCGGTTCCGTCCGGGCATCCGCCCTGGATCATGAAACCGTTGATAACACGGTGGAAGATCAGGCCGTCATAAAAGCCTTTTTTTACAAGGCTGATGAAGTTATTTACTGTGTTCGGGGCAACTTCCGGATATAATTCCGCTTTCATTACATCGCCATTATCCATTGTGATGGTAACGATAGGATTTGCCATAGTTTTCGCACTCCTTTTTAAAAAGTATTGTATTTCGCTGTTCGCTCTATTATAATATGCAAAGAATAATTGTGCAAGAAAAAGGTGGAAAATATGATCATAGAAACGCATGATCCGGAGGAGACATTCGAGGTCGGAAGAAAGATCGGAATGAATGCGAAACCGGGACAGATCTATACACTGACAGGCGACCTGGGAGTTGGAAAAACCGTATTTACACAGGGCGTGGCAGCAGGTCTTGGAATCACAGAACCTGTAAACAGCCCCACATTTACCATTATCCAGGAATATGAGGACGGGCGTCTGCCATTTTATCATTTTGATGTATATCGTATCGGAGATCTGGAAGAAATGGAGGAGATCGGATACGATGATTATTTTTTCGGACAGGGAATCTGCCTCATCGAATGGGCAGAACTCATTGAGGAGATCCTCCCGGAAAAAAGGATTGAAGTTACCATTGAGAAAGACCTTGAGAAGGGTTTTGAGTACAGAAAGATCACCATTGAGGAGAGAGGGGAAGAGGCAGAATGAGAGTTTTGGCACTGGACAGTTCCGGGATCGTGGCATCGGTAGCCGTTGTGGAGGATGATACACTGGTAGCGGAATATACGGTTAATTATAAAAAAACACATTCACAGACCCTTCTTCCCATGCTGGATGAGATCGTGAAGATGACAGAGCTGGATCTTAAGACCATTGACGCCATTGCGGTAGCCAAAGGCCCGGGATCTTTTACCGGACTTCGTATCGGCTCTGCCACAGCCAAGGGACTGGGACTTGCTCTTGACAAACCACTGGTAGGGATTCCCACCGTGGAAGCGCTGGCATACAATCTCTATGATGTAAATGGGCTGATCTGCCCGATCATGGATGCCAGAAGAAAACAGGTTTATACGGGAATCTACCATTATGAAGACCACAGACTTGTGACTGTAAAAGATCAGATGGCAGTGGGAATCGAGGAACTTCTTTCCATGCTGAATGAGATGGGAGAAACCGTGACATTCCTGGGAGATGGGGTTCCGGTATTTAAAGATATTATTGCAGATAAGCTTGAGGTACCATTTTCTTTTGCACCGTCTCATCTTTCCAGACAGAGAGCCGGAGCGGTAGGTGCACTTGGCATCCTTTATTATAAAGAGGGCAGAACAGAGACTGCAGCTGAGCACAAACCGGACTATCTCCGTGTATCACAGGCAGAGCGGGAGCGTGCCCAGAGGCTGAAAAAAGAATCAGAAGGGGAAAAAGCATGATCTTAAGAGAGATGCTGGTGGATGACCTGGATCAGGTCATGGAGATCGAAGAGGAACTTTTTTCTGTTTCCTGGACAAAAGAAGGATTTCTGACATTTCTTATGAAAGAGAATGCAATGTTTCTTGTTGTGGAAGAAAAAGGCCGGATCCTTGGGTATTGCGGCCTTCTTACTGTGCTGGACGAGGGGGATGTGACCAATGTTGCTGTCCGCAGAGACCGCCAGAGAGAGGGAATTGGAAATTTCCTTATGGAAAGCATGATCCGTCTGGCAGAAGAAAGGGGGATCACCATGATCCATCTGGAAGTCCGCGCGGGAAATGAGACGGCGATTCGGCTTTATGAGCGGCAGGGCTTTGTGAGAGACGGACTGCGTAAGGCGTACTATACAGATCCCACAGAAGATGCTGTCCTTATGACACGCACTGCATCTTAAGAAACTTTGCCACAGAACAGGAAAAGAGGAAAAATATGTTAGATGTTTGTTTACTTGGCTGCGGAGGAATGATGCCGCTGCCACGCAGATGGCTTACCGCGCTGATGACCCGCTATAATGGCAGCAGCCTGATGATCGACTGCGGGGAAGGTACCCAGGTGGCCATTAAAGAAAAGGGCTGGAGCTTCAAGCCTATAGACGTGATCTGTTTTACCCACTATCACGGGGATCATATCAGCGGACTTCCGGGACTTCTTCTGACCATGGGAAATGCGGACCGCACAGAACCCCTGACACTGGTAGGACCAAGAGGCCTGGAACGTGTGGTAAACGCGCTGCGTGTGATCGCTCCGGAACTGCCTTTTGAAATTAAATTTATCGAGATCACGAAACCGGAGGAGGTTCTGGAACTGAATGGTTACCGGATCACTGCATTCCGGGTAAACCATAATGTTACATGCTACGGGTATACCCTGGAGATCCTGCGTCAGGGGAAATTTTCTCCCGACAGTGCCAGAGAGCATGAGATTCCGCTGAAATTCTGGAATCCCCTGCAGAAAGGCCAGACCGTGGAAGATGAAGGACGGATCTACACACCGGATATGGTACTTGGTCCGCCGAGAAAAGGGATCAAGCTTACCTACACCACAGATACCAGACCAACAGAGTCCATTTTGCGCAATGCAAAAGACTCCGATCTTTTTATCTGCGAGGGAATGTACGGTGAAGATGACAAGATCGAAAAGGCAAAAGGCTACAAGCATATGACGTTTCGTGAAGCGGCTACCCTTGCCCGGGATGCGGGAGTAGGGGAAATGTGGCTGACCCATTACAGCCCGTCTCTGGTACGTCCGGACGATTACATGGATACAGTCCGTGAGATCTTTCCGAAGGCATGGCCGGGAAAAGACGGTAAAAGTGTGGAACTGAATTTTGAAGAGGACTGAAAAAAATGAAAGATACATTAATTCTTGGTATTGAGAGCTCCTGTGATGAAACGGCAGCCTCCGTTGTAAAAAACGGAAGGACTGTCTTATCAAACGTGATCTCATCACAGATCGAGATCCATAAACTGTACGGAGGCGTTGTACCGGAAATCGCCTCCAGAAACCATATCGAAAGAATCAATCAGGTCATTCAGGAAGCGCTGGACGAGGCAAATGTCACCCTGGATGATATTGATGCTATCGGTGTAACTTACGGGCCGGGGCTTGTGGGCGCGCTTCTTGTAGGCGTGGCAGAAGCCAAGGCCATTGCCTATGCAAGAAATCTGCCCCTGGTAGGTGTGCATCATATAGAAGGACATGTTTCCGCCAATTATATTGAGCATCCGGATCTGGAACCGCCATTTCTCTGTGCCATTGTATCCGGTGGACACACCCATCTTGTCATTGTGAAGGATTACGGTCAGTTTGAGATTCTGGGACGTACCAGAGACGATGCGGCGGGAGAAGCTTTTGATAAAGTTGCCCGTGCTATTGGCCTTGGATATCCGGGAGGACCGAAGATCGACAAGCTTGCAAAAGAGGGAAATCCGGATGCCATTGAGTTTCCACGTGCAAAAATCGGCGAAAATCCATATGATTTCAGCTTCAGCGGCGTGAAATCTGCAGTTCTTAATTACTTAAACGGTGCAAAAATGAAAGGCGAGGAAGTAAACCGTGCGGATATCGCGGCATCCTTCCAGAAAGCGGTTGTTGATGTGTTGGTAGAACATACCATGCAGGCGGCAGCTGATTTTGGCATGAAAAAAATTGCTATTGCAGGAGGTGTTGCCTCCAATGGAGCACTTCGCGCTGCCATGGAAAAGGCATGCACAGACCGTGGATACAAATTTTACCGCCCGTCACCGATCTTCTGCACAGATAATGCGGCAATGATCGGAGTGGCTGCTTATTATGAGTATATCAAGGGAACACGCCATAGCTGGGACCTGAATGCAGTTCCGAACCTGAAACTTGGCGAACGATAAAAGAATCCGGGGTAATTGATCATGGGAGAGTGCAGAAATACAGCCATTGTCCTGGCTGCAGGGCAGGGAAAGCGTATGCACAGCAAAATACAGAAGCAGTTTATGGAGCTTAACGGAATGCCGGTGCTCTGTTATTCTCTGCGCTGTTTTCAGGAAAGTCCGCTGATCCGGGATATCATTCTGGTGACAGGGGAGGAGCATGTTTCCTGGTGCAGAGAAGAAATCGTGGAAAAATACGGTTTTACAAAAGTTTCTGCCGTAGTATCCGGTGGAAAAGAGCGGTATGATTCCGTTTATGAAGGACTTCGTGCGTGCAAAGACACGGAATACGTACTGATCCATGACGGTGCCAGACCGTTTATTGATAATGGGATCATCGAAAGAGGACTTATGGCAGCAGCACAGACAGGTGCCAGTGTTGTTGGCATGCCCTCCAAAGACACGGTTAAGATTGCAGATGCGGAGGGAAATGTCAGTGAAACTCCGGATCGCAGCAGTGTATGGATCGTTCAGACTCCACAGATCTTTCGGTATCCGCTGATCTACGACGCATATACCAGCATCCTTAAGAAAGAAATGACCGGGATTACAGATGATGCCATGGTAGCAGAACATGAGACCGGGGTGAAAATCCGCTTTTCGGAAGGTTCCTATCGTAATATCAAGATTACAACACCGGAAGATCTTGTCATTGCAGAGGCATTTTTGAGAGAAAACAGAGAATAGAACAGAGGAAAAATCCCTGTAAATATGGGCATATAGCGGAAATTGAAGCTATATGTCCAATTTTTTGAAAAAAATATCAAATTTGTTATTGACAGGTAAGATATTTGATGATAGAATACAACATGCGCTGACAAAACAGCACAAAAAATGTTGAAAAACAACATATGGAGAGATATCGAAGTGGTCATAACGAGGCGGTCTTGAAAACCGTTTGTCCGCAAGGGCGCGTGGGTTCGAATCCCACTCTCTCCGCTAGTCAAATACATAATAAAAAAACTTTTGAAAAAAGTTAAAAAAGTACTTGACAACATAAAAGATACGAGATATAATATCACCTGTCGCTGAGAGCGATAGAGATAAATATCAGAACTACTTAGTAAGTAGGGCAATTTGGAGAAGTACCCAAGCTGGCCGAAGGGGCTCCCCTGGAAAGGGAGTAGGTCGTTAACGCGGCGCGAGGGTTCAAATCCCTCCTTCTCCGCTTTAATTTTTTGAGAAGTTGAAAACTTCGAAAAAAATTAAAAAAGTTCTTGACAAACAGTTTTGGATGAGATAAAATGAGCAAGCTGTTCAAAAGAACAACAAACCTTGATAACTAAACAGTGAAACACATACGATTCTCGAAAATTTCTTTACATTTTTAAGAACGGTTCGAACGAACCAAAAGCAGTAAAAACGAGAGATAGCCAAACGGTTGTCTTGAGTGATCGAATCAAACATTTTATCAGAGAGTTTGATCCTGGCTCAGGATGAACGCTGGCGGCGTGCTTAACACATGCAAGTCGAAC
>NZ_WQQB01000047.1:0-240 GCF_018785565.1 Blautia sp. MCC283
AAGGCACAACAAGGACAGATACAATGAATTTGGAGCGTCAAAGGGGAATCACTATCCAGACAGCAGTGACATCTTTTCAGTGGGAGGATGTAAAAGTCAACATTATAGATACGCCAGGCCATATGGATTTTTTGGCGGAAGTATACCGTTCTTTATCCGTATTAGACGGAGCAGTATTATTAGTTTCTGCAAAGGATGGCATACAGGCACAGACCCGTATACTGTTTCATGCACTACAGA
>NZ_WQQB01000048.1:0-219 GCF_018785565.1 Blautia sp. MCC283
TTCTCCTCATACTGCCTGATTTTTCTATCAAGCCAATGATTATATACCATTCTCACACATCCAAAAGTCTTAGCAAACAAAATCTTCTGCTCATCATTGGGATATATTCTGAATTTATATGCTCTGTTTGCCACCATGCCACTTCCTTTTCCTAGAAAAATCATCTACGATACTCGACCACAAGCACAAGATGATAGTATAGTAAGAATGCTAAATGTG
>NZ_WQQB01000005.1:0-145732 GCF_018785565.1 Blautia sp. MCC283
TATCTTCAATGTATTCCATCCACTCTAATAATTCCTGCATAAATAACACCCCTTTTTCTTTTATTTTACTAGAAAAGGGGGGTGTTCACAATTTATTTACTCATGCGTTTGTCGTGGAAACTTTTACTGTACTTTTTTACTGTACTTTTACCGTCTGCGAAAGCGGATCTCTCCTGCAACCTGCAGTCCCATGGGAAGCAGAAGCAATACTCCATAAGCCCCATAGAACACTGCCGAAAGCGGTGTGATACGGTTCATGATGATCTCCGGATTATATATGATCTCTGTCTGATCCAGCAGTATCCCACAGGCTACCACAGTCAGGCAGAGAAAGATCATCACAACGAAACTCCGGTCCCTGTTGTCAAATCTGTAAATGGAAAAAGCAGTTCGGCCTTTCAGCGAATATCCGCGGCTTTTCATGGAAACGCTGCTGTCCACAAAATCTTCCAGAGTCCAGGTGATCACAATGGAGATCAGGCTGATCCCGTGTAAAAATCTCTGCAGGATATTTCCCTGGCGCACGCCTTTGCCGATCCCTTCTCTGGAAATTTCAATCTTGCGTCCTCTCTCTTTGATCCTTGGCACGCTGCGCAGGAGAATCGACAGAAACAGTGAAAGCCTCGGTGAGATTCTTCCAAAAAGATATACAACTTTATCTGAAGAAACCACCGCAAACATGCAGGAAAAAAACATGATCACCGCTGCCACAGTCACACCAAGCATCAGTCCATACACCAGCGATTCCAGGGTGATCTCATTTCCAATGAAATTCTTTCTCAGATTGGTGATACCGAAATGATGATAAGAAGCGTAATACAGGGCAAACAATACGGCCAGCGGAATCAGGCACAGGTTAAAGATCAGAGCTTTTTTGCCGTTAAGCTTCACAGAATACAGGAATGCCGACACATAGGAGATCACCAGGAACACCGGATGGTGGAACCATATGGTAAATGCAATGGCCGACACAAAATATATCAGGTTTATCACCGGATGGTAACTGTCAAATCTCATCTTCGTCCTCACCCATCATTCCATATTTGATACGGATACGCTCCAGCTTCTCCATAAGTGGTTTGCATAAGATTAAAAGAGTCAGTGCTGTCGCTGTCCCGTGGACAATGTTTACCGGAAGTCCTGACAGATAGATCGCCCCTGCGGATGCCGCCGTGATCACACTGTTCATGGTGAATACGGTGCAGGTATCCAGAATCGGTCCCACAATGCAGAGAATGATCAGAAAACCGATCACTGCTGTACGGACGCGTTTTTTCTCTGTCATGATCCCTTTGCGGGCAAGCAGTCCTGCCAGAAGTCCGCCGATGCCGTATCCGAACATCTGCCATGGAGTCCACGGACCCTGTCCGAACAGAAAGTTGCTGACAAAAGCGCCCAGGGCACCGGTAAGGAAACCGGCTTCTGCCCCGAATGCCATTCCTGTTATCATAATGATCCCAAGCATGGGCTTAAAATGTGGCAGCATCATAAATGCGGCCCTGGAAACAACTGCAATGGCACACATCACCGCAATGGAAACAAGCTCTCTGGCCTGTGGCTTCCGCTTCTCAAAGCTTAAGAAAAACGGGATCATGGAATAAATGATCAGAAGCAGGCTGCAGAGATAATATTTCCGGTCCCCGAAATGCCAGAACAAGATCAGGGTGGCCGGTATCAGGATCAGGATCATTAAATAACTTATAATTCTTTTTGCGCTGAAATATTTTACAGATTCTTTTTGCATAATTCGATCACATCCTCGTTTGTAATGGCATTTTCAAATACATGGCGGCTCATGCGGTTGGCTGCCGTTGTGTAAAAGCTGTTCTGTGAGAAAAAGCGGTTCGGCGTATTGGTTGTAATAATGCTTCCGTCAAAAAACATGCTCACAAGATCTGCATATCTGGCACAGAACTCCACGTCATGGGAAACCATGATGATCGTCACGCCCTGGCTTTTCAGCCGGTCCAGGATCCGGGCAAATTCCAGCTTGAAGAAATTGTCGATTCCTTTGGTGGGCTCATCCAGAAGCAGGATCTTCGGGTTGGTGAGAAGTACTTTTGCAAGGGCCGCCCTCTGCTGCTCACCACCGGAAAGGTCGTAGGGATGATGTTCCAGAAGCCCGGAAATATCGCAGATTTCTGCAACTTCTTCGATCTTTTTCTTTTTTTCCTCTTCTTTTCCGTGGAGCATTTCTTCCAGATCTTCCCTCACGGTTTTCTTTACGAAAAGGCTCTGGGGATCCTGTGGCAGCATAGCCAGCAGACCGTCAAAAAGCTCTCCGGATTTATATTTGTTTACCGGTTTTCCCTGGATACAGATCTTTCCACGGTATGGTTTACAGATGTTGGAAATCGCCTTCAGAGTGGTAGATTTACCGGTTCCGTTACCGCCTACAATGGCGAACAGCGTGTTTTCCGGAACCTGGAATGTGATCCCTTTGAGAACATCCGGGGTGTCCTTCTCATAGCGGAACCAGACTTCTTTTACCAGAACGGCAGGGTCTTTTACATTGTCCGGATCTGTGGTGATCTTTTCAGGTACTGTGGTATATTCCGGTGTTTTGTCTTTAAAAATCCTGCTGAGCCAGTCGCCGCCTTCACGGACTGTCAGCGGACATTTCTGAAATTCCGGTACTGTGGTCCCGTCCTCGCTGATGTAAGAATTTTTTACCCCGTAAAAGATCTGTACAGGTGTGGGCATTGCGGCAAACATCCGGTTATTGCCCTCACGGAGAAATTCTCCGATCTTACGTGGTTCATCGTCCGCGATCACTTTTCCGTCTTCAATCACAACGACTTTATCTGAGGCATAAAAAATGTCTTCCAGCCTGTGCTCGGTAATGATGATGGTGGTCCGCAGCTCCCGGTTGATCTTGCGGACTGTGTTCAGGAAATCCGTTGCCGCGATAGGGTCCAGCTGGCTGGTGGGCTCGTCCAGGATCAGTACGCTTGGCTGCATGGCCATGATGGAAGCCAGGTTCAGAAGCTGTTTCTGGCCACCGGAAAGCTCTGTTACATTCTTGTGGAACCAGCCCTGGATGCCGAAATAGCTGGCCATTTCCGCCACACGGAGACGGATGGTCTTCTGATCCATGCCAAGACTCTCCAGCCCAAATGCCAGCTCATGCCACACCTTGTCTGTGACAATCTGGTTATCCGGATTCTGCATAACGTACCCAATTCTGGACGACTGGGTCCGAAGATCCGCATCTTTCAGAGGTTTTCCTTCAAAAAATATCTCGCCCTCTGTTTTTCCGTGAGGCGCAAGTACGCTTTTCAGATGTCTTAAGAGTGTGGTCTTGCCACTGCCGCTTTTTCCGCAGACTGTGACATACTGGCCTCTCTCGATCTTTAAGTTAATATGGGAAAGAGCCGGCTTCTTTTTTTCTGTAGGATAATAGAAGCTCAGATCTTTGATCTCAAAATGTGCCATATGATTTCCTCCGTAATATTAACTGCTGTAGGAAGAGCCAGAAACGCTCCGTAGGCAACTGCTCCTACAACGGTATATGGGCTCATTGCCACCAGAAATTCCGGTGTGTACTGCGCGCTGCTGCCGCCCATGATACAGCAGAAGATCACAATGGCAAGAAAACCCGCCATGATCGCCAGCAGGATCTTATCTCTTTTTTCAAAACGGTACAGGGAAAATGTCGTTCTTTTCCCGGTACCAAACCCACGGCTGCGCATACTGTCTGCCATGATGATGCCGCCTTCCAGAGCCCAGGAGGTCATCGCGGATACGATGGTCAGTCCATGCTCTGCTTTTTCTTTTGTGGTTCCATTCTCTGCGGACATGCCGATGCTTTTTCTTGCATTGCCGATCTGCGCGATCTTTTTTTCGTAGTTAGGCAGAAGACGCAGGATCATCGTCAGCACCAGCGAAACCGATGGAGCTGCTTTTCCAAACAGGTACAGGAACTTATCGCTGGTCATCACAAAACTGTAGGAAGCAAACCATAAAAGAATGGTCACTACCATCGCAGCAAGGCTTGTTCCGTACGCAAGTGCCTCCAGCGTGTAGGGCCGGTCGTTCCACCAGGTAAAAAGAACCCTGTCTCCGTAGGTGTTAAACAAAGGATTGATAAAGGACAGCATGAGAAAAAGCGGAATCATTCCAAACAGAAAACTCTTCGCCTTTCTTCCTTTTACGGTAATGTAAAAAGCCGCTGCTGTGATTGCCGAAACTGCCAGAAAAACCGGATGGATCAGCATCATCCCCAGCAAAAACGCGCCAATATAAAAGGTAAAATTGATTACCGGATGAAAGGTGGAAAAAGTATCTTTTTTTTCATTCATTTTTATTTTTCACCTTTATCCTTCTTTTTTCTGCGGCTGTCCGCGATCTGTACACCGCCCAGGATCACTACCAGGATCAGCGCTGCTCCGCCGGCTGCGATCCACGGCCATACCGGTTTCTTCTTTTCCTGCCCGGAAAGTATCTCGTCGGAATCTCCCATAAATCCTACGATTCCGTAAGAAGAAAATTCTGCCGCGTCAAAGGAAATATAGCTGTCTGATATCTTTCCTTTCAGGAATTCCACTTTTCCCTTATCTGTGATATGTACGATCATACAGCTCTTATAATCGCCCAGATCTGCCATTGGAAGCTGCACCTTCAAAATGTCCTTCGGCTTCCAGTCATCCCCGGTAAGGGTATCTACAAAATGAATTTCATTCAGGGAAAGTACCTCGGATTTTTTGCCCAGGACTTTCTGGATGGTCTCCACTTCGCTTTCGTCTGCGATCTTTGGATTTACCACCATTTGGACATACCACGGTAATGCCTCATCCTTGTTGTCATCCAGATTCGTTCCGGTAGCCTGGTCAAAATGATATTTTTCACCAAGAGCGGTAAGAAGCTTTTGGAAGGATTGATAGGTTTTCTCTTCCTGAACTGCTTTCTTTTCCCCTTCGGAAAGTTTCTCATAATTTTTCCAGGTTTTTCCAAGTTCTTTGATCTGCTTTTCGGAATAATCATCAATCTTTGACGGATACGGATCTTTTCTCTTTTTGTCGAAAAACGTCTTCATTTCGCTGACAACTTTTTTGGATGCCGTTGTCTCAGTTGCTTTTGTTTCGGCTGCAGACGTCTTGGAATCTGTTTTATTGGAATTTGCTTTTTTGGTACTTGCAGTGCTCTTCTTGGCGGAAGATTTGCTGCTTCCTGTTTTGGAAGAGGATTTGCTGCCGCTTCCTACAGTTGCTGATTTGGTGGAACCTCCGGCAGATTTTGTTTTGGACGGATTCGCTGCCCCGGGAGTTGCCGTTGGTTTCGGTGTTACCAGATTTACCTTGGAACCCGGTTTTCCTGACGGGCCGGATGGTTTTGTGGTAGGTGTGGGTTCTGTTGCTTTTTTTAACTGCTGCAGTGCCTTCTCCGCTGCTGTCAGAACAGAATAGTTTGTAACCTTCTTTTTCTGAGCGGAAGAAAGGGAATTATAGGCTGTTTTTGCATCTGTAATCTTTTCTTCACTGGACAATGTTACTTTTCCGATCTTTGAGATCAGACCTTCCACATACTTCACTTCCACATCCTGAGCCTCCGCATAGGCTTTGAGAAGCTTATCCTTATTTGTCTTGGAGATAACCGCTTTCTGTGTGGAATTCAGTCCATTGTATGCGGCATATGCAGTGATCACTTTCTGGAAATTACTCATGGTGATCTTTGACGGAAGTGCCTCGATCAGTTTCGTCACTTCTGCCGCTTTTTCCTTGTCTGATTTGATCGCCACATCGGTCATATCATAAAGGGAATTTTTCCCGTTTTTCATTCGGCTGTATGCAGTCATTGCGTAGTATGCCTGTTCCGTTGCCATCTGGTCATAGCCATTTCCGGCAACATGAAGAAATCCCTCTTTTCCGTCGTAGTAACTTAATAATCCCTGAAGAAGGGACTTTCCGTTTTTGATAAAGCGGGAATCCTTATCACAGTCGATACCAAGTGCCGAAAGTCCGGTCACTACCTGGGAACAGCTCTCGGAGGTGCTGTGTCCCATAGTTCCGAAAGTTCCGTCCGAAAGCTGCATAGAGGAAAGTTTTTTCAGCGCTCTGTCTACTGCCGCTTTTACGGAAGAATTACTCTTATAATATGGTGCCAGAGCCTGCAGTGCCATTCCTGTCACGTCACTGTCTGCTCCGCCCATGATGCTCCATCCGCCGCCGGATACTTCCTGCGACAGAATGTTGTTGATCAGTTTTTCCCTGGTTGTCTGCGTTTTTCCGACCGCTGCTTTCGGGATCTCATAATCATGGCTGTCAAAGGCGATCAGAGCCCATATCGTTCCGTTAACTCCCTGCCATACTGTCTGGTCGAAATCGGACAGCGGCTGCAGAAGATTGTATCCTCCTACATCGGTAACATCTTCTCCAATGGCTGTAAGCGCCAGAACTGCCCTGGAATATTCCGTATATTTTTTATCATGGAGTACACCTTTTTTCTGTTTCACCACATCCACAAGATTGGATTTATAACGGCTGTAAACCGATGCGTCCACAGGCTGGCCGCTTCGCATAAGGCCGATCACCATCCATTCACCGCACAGCGTTCCGTTTACAGGTGCGCTTTTTTCTGCCATGAATGCCAGATGTTCTCCGGTTTCTTTATAAATGGTATTAAAACTTGCCGTATTGGAAGCAGAAGCTGCCTCTGCGTCTCCGGATGAGAAAAGTTCCTCTTCCGTATCCTTTGCCGCGGATTTCTCCTGAGCCTTCTGTGCTTCTGATACTTCCAGTTCCGCCGCGTCTTTCTTTTTCAGAGTTACGGCATAAACATCTCCGTAACCTTCCTGATCCTTTGCAGTAAAAAGATAGGTCTCCTGATTTTCTTCCAGGTGACAAAGGTAAGAATCTCCGTCTACAGGAGTCCAGTCCTCATCTCTTTCTCCTTTTTCGTAATAGGTCAGATCATCTCCGTCCGGATCCTGAAAGATCTCACTGAGAGAGACGTTCCAGTAACCTTCGGTTTCGTAAGTTTCACTTTCCGGGATGTCTTCCTGACGTTTGGGAAGATGATTCTCGGAATCGTTTTCGGCGATATCCGTGTCTTTTTTATCGGTATCTTCAGCGGCAGGATCTTCATCTCCGATGTTCTCACCACCAGATTCTCCGGTATTGTCCTCTTCGTTACCGGTGTTCTCACCAGCTTCATTGCCGGAATCTTTCCCGTCATCAGCCGCATTTCCACTGTCTTCACTTCCGGAATTTTCGCCGTCCGGATCCGCATCTTTTTCGTTCCCCGAATTTTCTGCGGTATCACCTGATGTATGATCTGCAGCCGGATCTTCTTTATCCAATGCTGCCGGATCCTTCTGCTCTCCGTCCTTTTTCCCATCTGTAGCATCCGATCCACTATGGTCTTCAGCGGACGGATCTAACACCTGAAGACAGACAGTCTTACTTTCTACGTAAGCGTTTTCGTCTGTTTCTTCTGAATTCCAGATCCGGACTTTGTAGTAGAAGGTTCCGGCTGTATCTGTAGCCGGTGTATACTCCTGTGTATCTTCATACTCCGGCTGGCTGTTTTCCCCCTGCTGTTCCCCGGTCTGTTCTTCTTTTGTCTTTTCCTGGCTGTCGGACTTTTCTATTTTGTAAAAATTCTCGTTGTCATCACTTTTCAGCCACAGATATTTCAGCTTGCCGGATTCTTCCGTCTGAACCTTTAAAGGCTCTGCCTTTTCATTGAGATCATATGTAATGGTCTCCTCCGACAGGTCCTCCGTGATCACCGGCAATTTTTTTTCTGCTGTGTCAGAAGCTTCTGATCCAAACGATCCGAAATCGGAACTTTCGTCTGTTTCTGCCGCCATAATTGAAACAGGAGCTCCCGGCTGCCCCACAAGAGCAGCCGTCAGCATCAGTGCCAGAAATTTTTTTCTCTGCATATCTTTTACTCCCTTTGCTGTCACTCACCGTTATATTCCGCACCGACATCCGCGCCAAGACCATTGCAGGTAAAGCACCACACAATGTCGTCTCCGTCCTCCAGTGTGTACTTGGAACATCCGTAATTCGGGAACCATCCGTTTACTTTATACATCCATCCGGACTGTGCTCCACAGTCAAATTCATACAGGTTGTTGATTCCCTGAATATAGTAACTGTCATACATAGGCGTCCAGGAATATTCCAGCTGGATTCCGGCGTACTCACAAACTCTCTGAAGTACTTCAAAAACGGTTTCTCCCTCTGTAAACTCTACGGTACTGGTATCCAGGATCACTCCGTTTGCCGGCACATAAGCTTCTTTTCCGGCTGTCAGATTGTCCATATTATTAAGGATGGTATCGCAGAGGATCGTGATGGTACACTGCTTAGTATCCTGAGAATCCCCGTCACCGGAACCATCATCAGAACTGCCGTCATCGGATACATCTCCATCACTGCCTGCGGTGTCTTCTCCGGAAGAATCCGTCTCATCCTGAGAAGCATCCGGTGTGTATTCCTGTGTTGTGTTCTCTCCGCTGCCTGCAGTGTCTGCGGTATTTCCGTCTGTTGTATCGGAATTCTGTTTCGCAGATCCATCTGCAGACTTTTTATCATCCGATTTTTCTGAAGTCTTCGGAATCTTGTTTGTAGAATTTAAACTCTTCTCAAGAGCTGCTTTCTTCTCTGCGGCTCTGTCATCCAGAACTTTCTGAAGTTCCTCCGGTGTAAAACATAAACTGTCTTTATCTGCGCATCCCAGCAGCTGCTGGATCATATATTCATTTAATGCTCCTGCTGAGATCTTACTTGTTTCTACTTTCCAGCTTCCGTCCTCACTTTTTGTCATCTGAGCACTTTCGCCGGCTGTTACGGTTGTGGTTTTTCCGTCCGCTCCGGCCAGTTCCACTTCATCCTTAAATACATACACAGCGCCGCTTCCGGACTGTGCGCTTACGGAAAAGACTCCTGTCTCAAAGGTAAGCGTATTTTCATCAAGAGCGATCTCTGCTTTTCCCACAGAATCCGTAAGATCCGCAAAAACCTCTCCCTGATCCGCAGTAAGTTTCAAATTGTTTTTTTCTACGGATTCCGCAGTAAGTTTCGTATTTGCGTTAAGTGAAAGTGTATTGTTTTCTCCGGCTGAAAGCTCCGCTGTGGTTCCGTTCTTCGTCTCAAGAATATCTCCGGCTCTCAATGCCACATTTTTTTCCAGGCCGTAGCCCACACCGTTTCTCTGAATATTGGCCACACCTTTTACGTTCTTTGTCATAAGAACGCTGTCCGATCCTTTATCAAACCATCCTTTCAGATTTCCCACTGCCATCACTCCGCATCCGGCAATGACCAGGATCAGTACTACCATGATCACATTAAACAGCGTCTTTTTCCTCTTACTTTCCATTCTTCCTCCTTTTCTCTGCACAAAAAAAGCAACAAAAAAGGTAACGGAAAATAATCCCTCTTTTCCAAGGGGATTCCATTACCTGATAGATGTTCCTATGCGCAAACCAATGCTTCTACCTTACATGAAAGAAAAACCGCCCGCCGACTGTACGGCATCGCACTTACATGTACAGGAATCACACCTGTTTGCACGTCTTTCTTTTCTATGAAATTTTATACTGAAATTATAGTTTATTTCCTCTTGTCTGTCAAACGAAAACCCGGAAAACAATTGTATCTGTCCTTTTTCTGTGATATAATAATCAGACACCCAAAAATATTAAATATAGACGTTTTCAAGTTCCGGTTTTTTCCTGCAGAAAACCGGATTAAAAGGGAATAAGGTGAGAATCCTCAACAGACGTGCTACTGTATTTGCTTAGTTTATCCGTGAACCATTGTACTTTATCGTATGAGAAGGGGATAAACGTGACTGCATAAGTCAGGAGATCTGCTTGGAAATACTGCCGGCTATTACACGTATGATAAATAAATGGAGAATTCTTTTTTGACATCGTATCTGCCTGTGATGCGGTGTCTTTTTTTATGTTAAAGGAGACTTTTTTATGTCAGGTACTTATTACAGATCCAGTCGTGTCATTTCCAAAAACAACGCAAGAAACTATCTTTCCTCAAATGTAAAGATCCCTGCGCCAATTGAATATATCGCGTCGGAAGCTTTTCAGAAAAAGACCAAGATCTCCTCTGTCTGTTTTCCGGACACGCTTAAAAATATCGGCGCCAGAACCTTTCAGGGCTGCACTCTTCTGAAAGAAGTATTGCTTCCCACCCAGGTGGAAAATATGGGATCCAACGTATTTTCTCAATGTAATTCCCTGAAAAAAGTCATTCTTCCTCAGGCACTTTCTTCTATCCCGAGAGCCGCCTTTCAGGAGAACCGAAAGCTTGGATGTGTGATCTTTCCCCATGATTCACAGATTTCCCGGATCCGCTCCGAAGCTTTTTCACAGTGTACCTCCCTGGAATCCCTTCAGCTGTCTTCCGCACTTACCCTCATCGAGGACCGTGCTTTTTACCGCTGTAAAAATCTCCGTTCCGTGGATTTCCCGGAAGGTCTGAAACGTATCGGAAAAGAGGCTTTTTATTTTTGTGCCATAGAAGAACTTCATCTTCCCCAGTCCCTGGAATTTTTGGACGAAAGCGCATTTTTTAAGTGTATGAATCTTACTTATGTCTGTCTTCCCACAAATATCCATTATATCGGCAAATGGGTATTCCACGGATGTAACCGTATGAAATATCTGGAGATCCGACACGATCCCGATTTTATCGGGCCATGGATCATCAACCGTGCCTGTACCATCCGGTGTTATAAAGGTTCCAAAGTAGATGAGTATTGTAAGGAATTTGATTTTAAAGTTGAATATTTATGATCAAATGATCAAAAGCGGCATTTTTTCACATTTCATTCTGTGAAAAAATGCCGCTTTTATTTTTCAGGGGATAACAGCTTTATTTAACTGTTACCTTGCATGTTACTTTTTTGCTTCCGCTCTTTACGGTGATCACTGCTGTTCCTGCTTTTTTTGCTGTGATCACACCTGTGCTGCTTACGGTTGCCACGTTCTTATTGGAAGAAGTGTAAGTAATCTTCTCACCGGATGTGAACGGTGTACGTACCGGTTTCAGGGTTGTCTTTGCTCCTTTTTTCAGAGTAAGGGCAGATTTTACACCTGTGATCTTTGTTGTTTTTACTGTAGATTTCTGAACAGTTACTGTGATATAAGCTTTCTTTCCGCTCTTTAAGGTTACGGAAACTTTTGCTGTACCAGCTGTTTTTCCGGCTTTGATCACACCTTTGCTGCTTACAGTTACGATTTTTTTGTTGGTAGTTCCCCATGCCTTTACAGCATCACCGTTGGCAAGTCCTGTTACTTTCACTCTGGATGTGGACTGATTTACTTTCAGAGTGATCTTTGTTGCGTTCAGTTTCAGGGTTGGAGTCAGTTTTTTGCCGTAAGGTCTGGTTGTCTTTGTTTTATAACCGCATTTGGAGCAGACTTTTGTCTGTACTGCCGGTTTGAATACGGTTGCTTTTGTTGTTGTTTTCCAGGTGTAAGTATGTCTTGTCTTCGGGATACTTACTGTCTTTGTTGCGCCGCAGACTGTACAGGTATATGTTTTCACACCTGCTGTTGTACAGGTAGCTGCTTTTGTTACTTTACCTTTGTCATAGGTATGTGCTGCATATCCGTTCTTTCTCTCATTGCTGGAGATGTTGCACCAGGAATTTTCGTTTTTGGAATTTGCACATTCATGCCAGTGGGCGTTTTTGTCAAATGTCCATGCTGTCTCCCAGACATGATTCTCTTCTTCCGGATAGTAGTCTGTGTAATGAAGAACGATCTGGTCATTGTTCTTTACTTCCTGCTCGGAAACTCCAAGATCCGGATAAGAGCCGTTTAATGTATACATCCATCCGCTGTATTTTCCGTTTGTAAACTCGCCAAGTGTAACATCACCTTTTGTGATGGACGCAATGTAGTTTCCGGATGGATTCTCGCATGTCATGTTGTTGGCAAGTAATGCTGCGTCAATGACATCTTTTGCCGTAGAGCCTTCTACAACGGTATACTCACTCTGCTCCAGCCAGGTCTCCAGATTTCCTGCATAGTAGGTATGATACTGATGATCTTTATCACTGTCGTGAACCTGGTCACCTAAGATCGTAAGGGAAACTTTGATCTTCGGCACTACCAGTTTGGTAAGCTTATCTGCATCTGCACCGAGAGGATCATCGGTACGGTTATGCTGTGCTTTCGTTGCACCGGAAATACTTGGTCTTCCGTTTTCTGAATTGTAATAAGTTACGCCTTCCACAGGTGTGGGATTTGCATAATTTGTATCAACGAAATCGATCGCTCCGATTCCTTTTACATCTTTACAGGTATACTCATTGTTCTCGATGATGTTGTATTTATCAATACCTTTGATGTAACCGATCACACCGCCGACACGTGTTCCGTTTGTTGCGCTTACCGTTCCCTCAAAGGAGTTGTTCTGAATATACTGGATACCGTTGTCCCAGCACTGTACCATACCGGTCTCAGAACCAAGGATACCACCTACATAGTCATTTCCTGTGATCGTTCCGTTGGAATAGCAGTCCTGAATCGTTACACCTGGTGTGTTCGGCGCAGAAGATTCACCCCACCGTGTTCCGCCGTATCCGCCGCCGGAAATACCACCTGCGTAATTTCCGCTTGCAGTTACGGTTCCGTAGAACTTACAGTTTTTCAGTGCATAGGTTCCCATAGACTGACCTTTGTTTCCGCTGATACCGCCTACGTATTTTGTTCCGTAGACATCTGCGTAACTTACGCAGTTCTCGATAGTTCCGTTGAAGTCACCACCAAAGGAACCGATATTGGACTGTGCTTTGTCATATCCGATCACAACACCTTTTTCTACAGTACTGTTGGTGATGGTGATCTGGTTCTGTCCGGATGCATATCCTCCGATAAATCCGGATTTCAAAGTCTGTGTTCCTGCTTTTAAAGTTACATTGTCGATCTTGATCGGGTTTCTGGAACTGTAATCAACCTCATAATTACAGACAACACCGTCAGACGCGATCTGCTCTCCATAGATATTCAGATTTTTCAGAGTAGAATCTGCTACATAACCAAGAAGACATTTCTCCCCTTTCGGTACTGTCAGCAGATGGTTGTCTCCGTCCAGATTTCCCTGGAATTTGGATGTTTTTATTCCAATCGGAGTCCATCCTTCCGGAAGTGTGATATCCTCTGTAAATTTCAGATACTGGTTTGCAAAAGTACCTTTTCCGTTGTTTACATAATCTGCAACTGCCTGAATGTCAGCTGTGGATGTAACCAGGTACGGATCTGCCTCTGTACCGGTTCCTGCCAGTGTCAGATCTCCGCTTTCCTCACCATCTGCAAATGCTGCTACAGCCTCTCCTGCGGAAAACGGATCTTCGCTCTCCTGTGTGGAAACAGCTGCTGCGTCTTCATCCTGTGAAAGATCTTCTGCGTCATCTGCTTCCAGATCAATGCTTTCTGCGTCATCCTCCTGCTGTTCCGGAACGTCCTCCTCTGTAGCTTCCTCTGTTACTTCTTCTGCGTCAACCACATTTGTGTCTGTGAAATCAGCGGCCCAGGCAGATGCCGGAGCAGTGCCGATCATAGCACTTGCAAGAAGAATACTGAGAATTTTTTTGCGTTTCATAACCTTTCCTCCTTTTGATTTTTCGGTGACAGCTTTCTTTTTTGCTGTTTTAATTGAAAGATCATGATGCCACGAGGGCAACAAAAAAGGTAACAGAAAAAGTCCCTTACGGGATTTCTGTTACCTGATAGACGTTCTTTATGCGCAAACTGACTTCTGTAGTCACTATCTTTTTAAAAAAAGCTCCGGCCCGCCGACTGTACGACAACGCATTTTCCTGTACAGGAATCTCACCTGTTCGCCTGAAAGCTTCCTTTCATTCAATTATTCACCTGACTTCATTATACAAATGAAGTCAGGTGTTGTCAAATCAAATGTTTTTTAGTTCTCTTTTACGATAACCTTATCCAGGTGCCAGATATCATCTACATACTCCTGAATGGTTCTGTCGGATGTGAACTTACCGCTGCATGCTGTGTTCAGAAGTGCCATCTTCGCCCAGCGTTTCTCATCTTTGTATGCTGCCTCAACACGTTTCTGTGCCTCTGCATAGGAACGGAAGTCGCCAAGGATGAAGTACTGGTCAGGTCTCGGCATGTTGCGTTTGTCGAGAAGTGAATTGTAGATGTCACGGAACATCTCTGTATCGCTGGAGAAGGTTCCGTTGATCAGCTGCATCAGTACCTGACGGATCTCCGGATCTGTGTTGTAGATGAAGTCCGGATCGTAACCGCCGTTGTTCTCATAGTTGATGATCTGGTCGGAGCTCATACCGAAGATAAATGCATTCTCCTCGCCAACCTCCTGTACGATCTCAACGTTAGCACCATCCATGGTTCCAAGTGTCGGAGCACCGTTCAGCATGAATTTCATGTTACCTGTACCGGAAGCCTCTTTACTTGCTGTGGAGATCTGCTCGGAAACATCTGCTGCCGCAAAAATGATCTCAGCGTTGGATACACGGTAGTTCTCGATGAATACAACCTTCAGCTTACCGTTGATGGAAGCATCATTGTTTACAACATCTGCCACACAGTTGATCAGCTTGATGATCTTCTTTGCACGTGCGTAAGCTGCAGAAGCCTTTGCGCCGAAAATAAATGTTCTCGGATAGAAATCCATCTCCGGATGTGCCTTGATCTGGTTGTACAGATAGATCACATGAAGGATGTTCAGAAGCTGACGTTTGTACTCATGAAGTCTCTTAACCTGGATATCAAAGATGGAGTGCGGATCAACCTCAACACCATTGTGCTCCAGGATATATTTTGCAAGACGCTCTTTGTTCTTGAACTTAATAGTCATGAACTCCTGAAGAGCTTTGTCATCATCTGCGTAAACTTTCAGTTTGGAGATCTGGGAAAGATCTGTGATCCAGTCCGGTCCGATCTTGTCTGTTACCCAGTCAGCCAGAAGCGGGTTTCCATGAGCCAGGAAACGTCTCTGTGTGATACCGTTTGTCTTGTTGTTGAACTTCTCAGGCATCATCTCATAGAAATCTTTCAGCTCCTGATTCTTCAGAATCTCGGTATGAAGGCGTGCAACACCGTTTACAGAGTAGCCTGCAACGATAGCAAGATGAGCCATCTTAACCTGTCCGTCATAGATGATCGCCATCTTCTTAACCTTCTCGTAGTTTCCAGGATATTTCTGCTGGATCTCAAGAATGAAACGACGGTTGATCTCCTCAACGATCTGGTATACACGCGGAAGCAATCTGGAGAACAGCTCGATCGGCCATTTCTCAAGTGCCTCGGACATAATGGTGTGGTTGGTGTATGCACAGCATTTGGTTGTGATATCCCATGCCTGATCCCAGCCAAGACCTTCCTCATCAATGAGGATACGCATCAGCTCTGCTACTGCAACAGTCGGATGAGTATCGTTCATCTGGAATACAACCTTCTCATGAAGTTTTGTGATATCATCATGAGTTTTCTTATATTTGGCAATGGCTGCCTGAAGGCTGGCAGATACAAAGAAGTACTGCTGTTTCAGACGAAGCTCTTTACCTGCCATATGATTATCATTCGGGTAAAGTACCTCAACGATGGTACGTGCAAGATTCTCCTGCTCAACTGCGTTGTGGTAATCACCTTTGTCGAAGGAGTCCAGGTTAAAGTCTACGATCGGCTCTGCGTCCCAGATACGAAGTGTGTTTACAACATCGTTGTTATAACCTGTGATCGGCATATCGTAAGGAACAGCCTTTACTGCCTGATATCCCTCATGGATAAATTTATTCTCGTTCTTCACCGGATCCCACTCAACACGTACGTATCCGCCGAAATGAACTTCTTTTGCATACTCCGGACGACGGAGCTCGAAAGGATAGCCGTTCTTCAGCCAGTTATCCGGTACCTCTACCTGATAACCGTCACGGATCTCCTGCTTGAACATACCATAATGGTAGCGGATTCCGCAGCCGTATGCGCAGTAGTTCAGTGTTGCAAGGGAATCCAGGAAGCATGCTGCCAGTCTTCCAAGTCCACCGTTTCCAAGAGCCGGATCCGGCTCCTGGTCTTCGATGCAGTTAATGTCAAGTCCAAGCTCCTCAAGAGCCTCCTTAACCTCGCCGTATGCACCAAGGTTGATCAGGTTGTTTCCAAGGGCACGGCCCATAAGGAACTCCATGGACATATAATATACGATCTTCGGGTCCTGTTTTTCATACGCCTTCTGGCTCTTAAGCCAGTTATCAATGATCACATCTTTTACTGTGTAGCTTACAGCCTGAAAGATCTGCTCCTGTGTAGCCTCTTCCAGTGTTTTTCGATAAAGGAATTTTACGTTTTCTTTTACGCTTTTTTTGAACTCCTCTTTCTCAAACTGCTTGTCAATCATTAGTTTTCCTCCTGTACTTTGGATACTCCCAGTGTTACAGCCTCTTTGTTGATGTTCCATTCTTTGGTGTAACCCTCTGCTTCTCCCAGAACAATGTTTTCTGCCAGTACTTCTCGTTTGATCTCATCCTGGTTTGCTTTCATGATATCCATGATCTTATCGTTATCTTTTGCATAGACAATAATCTTGTCCATGACTTCGAAACCAGCCTCTTTACGCATGGTCTGAACCTTGCTGATGATCTCGCGGACAAAGCCCTCCTGGATCAGTTCAGGTGTAAGGTTTGTATCAAGGACAACGGATGTTTCACCGTCTGTCTCTGTCACATAGCCCTCGCTCTGGGCTGTTTCGATCAATAAGTCTTCCTCTGCAAGCTCGACTCTGTTTCCGGCAATGTCAAGAACGAGAACACCATTATCTCTCAGCTCTTTCATTGCTGCGGTTCCGTCGATCTCGGAGAGTGCGGTACGGATGCCGTTCAGAAGCTTGCCGTATTTCGGTCCTACTGTACGGAGCTGCGGCTTGAAACTGTAGGAAATGAAGGACTCTACATCATCTGCGAATTTCACTTCTTTTACGTTAAGCTCATCTGCGATGATATCTGTATAGAATTTATCCATAGCTTTCTCAGCTTTTACATACATGGTTCCGATCGGCTGACGGTTCTTGATGTTTGCGGTATTTCTGCATGCACGTCCGAGAACAACGATCTCAAGAAGCTCTTCCATGTTTGCCTCAAGCTCCTTGTCGATCCATGCCTCGTTTACCTCCGGGTAATCACAGAGATGGATACTCTCCGGAGCGTCTGCATCAATGCTTCTTACAAGGTTCTGGTAGATATCCTCTGTCATGAACGGGATCATCGGAGCTGCAGCCTTGGCAACTGTTACCAGTGCTGTGTAAAGTGTCATGTAAGCATTGATCTTATCCTGCTCCATGCCCTTTGCCCAGAAACGCTCACGGCTTCTTCTTACATACCAGTTACTCATATCGTCAACAAATTCCTGAAGTGCTCTTGCAGCCTCCGGAATCTTGTAGGAATCAAGATCTGCATCGACAGTCTTCACCATGGTATTCAGCTTGCTGAGCAGCCATTTATCCATAACCGGAAGCTTATCGTAATTTAAAGTATATTTAGTCGCATCAAAATTGTCAATGTTCGCATACAATACAAAGAATGCGTAAGTGTTCCACAGAGTGCTCATGAACTTTCTCTGTCCCTCTACAACTGCCTTACCGTGGAAACGGTTCGGAAGCCATGGAGCACTGTTGATGTAGAAGTACCAGCGGATAGCATCTGCGCCGTATTTGTTCAGTGCGTCAAACGGATCAACGGCATTTCCCTTGGACTTACTCATCTTCTGTCCGTTCTCATCCTGTACATGTCCCAGAACGATTACATTCTTATACGGAGCCTTATTGAAAAGCAGTGTGGACTCAGCAAGAAGGGAGTAGAACCATCCTCTTGTCTGGTCAACAGCCTCGGAGATGAAGTCTGCCGGGAACTGCTGCTCAAACAGGTCTTTATTCTCAAACGGATAATGATGCTGTGCAAAAGGCATTGCTCCGGAATCAAACCAGCAGTCGATAACCTCCGGTACACGATGCATGGTCTTGCCGCAATCCGGACACTTCATAGTGATGTCGTCAATGTATGGGCGGTGAAGCTCGATGGTCTTCGCACGCTCGTCACCACTCTTCTCATAGAGATCCTGGCGGCTTCCCACGGATTCCATATGTCCGCACTCACACTGCCAGATGTTCAGTGGTGTTCCCCAGTAACGGTTTCTGGAAATACCCCAGTCCTGAACGTTCTCAAGCCAGTCACCGAAACGTCCCTTACCGATGCTCTCCGGAATCCAGTTGATAGTATTATTGTTACGGATCAGATCATCCTTTACTGCTGTCATCTTGATGAACCAGGACTCACGTGCATAGTAGATAAGCGGTGTGTCACATCTCCAGCAGTGCGGATAATCATGCTCGAATTTCGGTGCGTCAAAAAGCTTGCCCTCTTTGTCAAGGTCTGTGAGAACCATAGGGTCCGCTTTCTTTACGAATACACCGGCATATGGTGTCTCTTTGGTCATGTTACCCTGTCCGTCTACGAACTGTACGAACGGAAGGTCATACTCACGTCCGACACGGCTGTCATCCTCACCAAATGCAGGTGCGATATGAACGATACCGGTACCATCGCTCATGGTAACGTAGTTGTCACAGGTTACGAAATGAGCTTTTTTGCGCTGTTTTGCTGCTGCCTCGCCTGTGCATGCAAAAAGCGGCTCATATTCCTTACGCTCAAGGTCTGTTCCTTTATATTTCTCAAGAATCTCATATGCAGGCTCATCATCCTTTGCAAGCTTGCCGAGAACCTTGTCCAGAAGTGCTTCTGCCATGTAGTAGGTATAGCCATCTGCTGCTTTTACCTTACAGTAGATCTCATCCGGGTTTACACAAAGTGCAACGTTGGATGGAAGTGTCCACGGTGTTGTTGTCCATGCCAGGAAGTATGCATCCTCACCGACAACCTTGAAACGAACGATAGCAGAACGCTCTTTAACAGTCTTGTATCCCTGGGAAACTTCCTGTGCGGAAAGCGGAGTTCCACAACGCGGGCAGTAAGGAACGATCTTGAAACCTTTGTAAAGAAGGCCTTTGTCCCAGATTTCTTTCAGTGCCCACCACTCGGACTCGATGAAGTTGTTGTCGTATGTTACATACGGATGCTCCATGTCAGCCCAGAAACCAACGGTAGAGGAGAAATCCTCCCACATTCCTTTGTATTTCCATACGCTCTCTTTACACTGCTGGATAAATGGCTCAATTCCGTACTCCTCGATCTGTTCCTTGCCGTCAAGACCAAGTTTCTTCTCAACCTCAAGCTCAACCGGAAGTCCGTGAGTATCCCATCCTGCTTTTCGCGGAACCATGTATCCCTTCATTGTACGGTATCTCGGGATCATATCCTTGATAACTCGTGTCAGAACGTGTCCGATGTGTGGCTTACCATTAGCGGTAGGCGGTCCGTCATAAAATGTGTATGTCTCGCCCTCTTTACGGCTGTCCATACTCTTTTCAAAAATCTTATTGTCTTTCCAGAATTTCTCAACTTCTTTTTCGCGGTCAACAAAATTCAGATTCGTGTCAACTTTACGATACACAATTTTTACCTCCTGTGTCTGATTACTGGCTGCTGTCTCATTTATAAGATGCAGCGGTTTATTTCTTCACAGATACTTGTTCGTGCCAGTGTTTCTTTCGGGCACTTATAAAAAAAGACCCCATCCTGTAAAAGGACGAAGTCTGATTCGCTGTACCACCTGTTACATTATACGGGCCTGTGTCCGGATCCCTGCACCTTATCCTGTGAGGACTCTATTGTCCATGTCTTTCCATGGCGGACATTACTGTATCTGCCGATATATGTTCCCTGTAACGGAGGAAATCCGTCAGTTCTTACTTGAAATTACTGATATCTGTAACTCAGATATCGTTCCCCGGCTGCTTCCGGCCAACTTCAGAACTGAAGCTCAGGAGTGATATTCCATCATATTTACTCGCCCCGGGCTCTCACCATCCCCGGTTCGCTGCCAGTTTTCCATATGACTTACTGTCTCCATCACAGCTTTTTCTATATACGCTGTATATTATAGGTTGGGGAAAATCTATATGTCAAGTGTTTTTGACGGATTTCCTCTTATTGAATGTGCATATTTACGCATATTCATGGAACAAAAGCTGTGGTTCCTCAATTTTCACAGACTGTAAGTGGTTTTTCCAAAAAGAAAGTGGTATACTACTACAGAATCACGCAGACGGTGATATGTCTGCATCACATATGGGCAGATTTTCGCCCGGATTTATTATTGAAAGGTATTTTATGATGAAAATTTCAAAAAAACGATCCCTGCGCCGGATCTTTGCAGGTATTCTCTGTATGGGAATCCTTTTCACAGGTACACAGCCCTGTGCCGCAGCAGCTTACGGATACGATGAATATGGTGATCCGATCGTTACTGCCACACCGGTTCCTGACGCACAGACAGCAGATTCCTCCGGTCAGGCTGCAGCAGACACCGCTCCGGCACATTCCAGCTACTATTCACAGGCCGCTGATACAGACTCTATTGAAGGCTGGCCAACAGGCCCGAACATAGAAGCACAGGCTGCAGTTCTTATGGATGTGAATACGGAGGCAGTCCTCTATTCCAAAAATGCAGATACACAACTTTATCCGGCCAGTATCACCAAGATCATGACAACTCTTCTGGCCTGTGAAAATTTAAGCCTGAAAACTAATATCGTAGTCTCTGACAGTGCTTCTGCCAGTGTGTCTGCCGGAGATTCCAGTATTTACGCCGCTCCCGGCGAAAAATTCACCAGAGATCAGGCTCTTATGGCTGTTATGCTTCAGTCTGCCAACGAAATGTCCGTAGCTGTTGCCGAGAAAGTTTCCGGCTCTGTAAAAAAATTCACTGAGCTTATGAACTGGCGCGCCAGACTTTTCGGATGCAAAAATACTCATTTTAACAATCCAAACGGACTTCCCGATGAGAATCATTACACCACAGCTTCCGACATGGCAAAAATCGCGAAATCTGCCTGGATGAACCCGCTTTACCGCAAGTTCTGCACCAGACGTTACTATGAGATTCCTCCTACAAACAAATTTGCGGAAGCAAGGCAGCTTCTGAACCACCACAAGATGATCAAAAACGGGGAATATTATTACGAAGGTGTTCTTGGTGGAAAAACAGGTTACACAGATGCATCCGGAAATACACTCGTCACCTATTGCAGGCGTGGAAATACAACACTTGTAGCAGTGATCCTGAATTCTACTTCTGCCGCAAACGCCTATGGTGACACTGCTTCCCTGTTTGATTATGGTTTTGGAAATTTTGAAAAAACAGATATGAAAGTGTCCATGGAACCAGTCCCGTTTAAGGTACTTCCATGTGATAAATATATTCTTAAGAACAACGGAAATACTTATCCGTTTTATTATAAGACAAAGGTTTATGTGACTTTACCAAAAGGAATTGACAAATCACAGCTTACCAAACGCCAGGCCGTTCTCCAGAATGCTGCCGGCCCGCTGCGTCTGAAAAGCAAATATTATTACAAAAAACAAATGGTTGGCTGGGGAATGCAATACGAACGGAATGTCGTATCAGATCTTCTTGTCCAGGCTTCTTGAGATTTTTCTGCGGCGGAGAGATTCGTGCTTTTCACGGATTTCATCCGCCGCTTCTGTATCTTCTGCTTTCAGGGTTTTTACCCCGAAATATTTTCCCTCATCGGTTTTTCGGATTCTGATCTTCCCTGCAACGGGTCCATGCTCGTGGCAGAGGGCAAGGCTGTAATATACCTTGGAATTGTTGGTACTGAACCAGCGGATCTTCCGCTTGGCAGGGCATCTGCAGATAGGACACACCGTGCTCACCATAGTGCGGTCCTTCATCAGGCGTTCTTTTGATACAAATTCCCTGGATACAAACTTATCATGATCTGTATAGGAAATATAAATTTCCTTCTCTTTTGATTTTGGATTCTGGTATACATCCAGGGATGGATGACGGATCATGCAGGCTTCATCAATCTCCAGAAGGATTCTTGCCGTATAGCTGGCATCTGCCAGTGCCCGGTGAAAATCCCGGTTCTTCGGAAGTTTAAGATAATCAATGGCATATTCCAGGGAACGTCTGGCAATTCCATCTTCAAATTTCACACTGAAAAGCTTCTGCACATCGTAATAATGTACCGGGCCCGGGATCAGCTTCAGAAGATTATAATATTTCATATTACGCTGAAGCTCCATTACATCCTGATTCCCCCAGGTAAAAAAACGGTACTCCTCTCCACACCAGTCCAGAAATCTGCGGATCGCTCGTGGAAAGGGAATTCCTTTTTCAAGCTCATGATAATCCACATGGATCACTTCATGAATGCTGTCGTGGATCCAATGGTACACTTTGGGCTTGATCAGGCACTGGAAGGTGTCGATGATCTCTCTTTTTTCATTTAATTTTACTGCCCCGATCTCAATGATCTCAAAAGGGAGTCGACTGTCCGGATGTTTTCTTCCATCCGGATTCTGGTTCCATTCCAGGTCAAATACAATATAGTTCATGGGTTTTCTGTCCTCTTATCTGACAGTTTCAAACCGGTATCCCGTTTCCCGGTCACAGACTACTTCACGCTTTCTGTCCGGTTACTGAATAAATTGCTTCAAACAATTCCTGCTGAAAGCTTTCGGTATCTGCGTCTGTCAGGATCATATCTTTTATTTTTTCTTCATCGTGCAGCCACCAGCGGAAATCACACAGCATGGCACCTCGTCCGGCTCCGTCAGAACAGTCCACATCCAGGATCGCTTTTTCCATCTTAAAGAATTCCGGATGAAGCAGATACATGAAAGGTACTGCGTCATGGATACTTGCCACGCAACGGTATTTGGATGAATTTTCAAGAACATATCCTGCCATATCGCCGCAGGCTCTGGCAACCGGATTACCGGACTGACATAGCTTCATGATCTGGTTTCTGGTAAGATTACATTTCATCGTGGCATCCAGTCCACACATAACAAGGGGAATCCCTGCCTCAAACACGATCTTGGCAGCCTCCGGATCCGCATAAATATTAAATTCCGCTGCCGGAGTAACGTTTCCGCCTTTCACAGCACCGCCCATAAATACGATCCTTCGGATCTTATCTTTTACTTCCGGAAAAACTCTCAGAAGCAGCGCAAGATTGGTCATAGGTGCTGTCTCGATAAAAGTCACCTGCTGTCCTTCCGGAAGATCATCCAGTATCTCTCTGATAAAAAATACTGCATTGTCTGATGCAGCCTTCGTTCCTGTTTCCGGAAGTACGCAATGTCCCAGTCCTGTTTCCCCGTGGAATTCTTCTGCATGAATCACTTCTTTTACGAGGGGACGTTCCTGTCCTCTTGCCACCGGTACTTTCAGTCCGTAAAAATCTACCAGTTCCAATGCATTCTTCGTTACTTTATCGATGGTCTGATTTCCGGCAAACGTTGTTACTGCAAGAAGTTCTATCTCATCCTGATGCGCTGCTGCATACGCCAGTGCAATACCATCATCGATCCCCGGATCGCAGTCCATGATAACCTTTATTTTCTCTCCCATATCTTCACCCTTGTAAAAACCTTCCCGAAATTTATATATACTGTCCTGAAAAACTCTGCTGTAATAATTTTTATTTCCGCTGTTTACCTGTCCTCAAGTATAACAGAGTCAAAAAAAAGTGTAAAGATATGAAAAAAACCCTCTGCCGGGGCATGGCAGAGGGGTGAAAAAAAGGGGGTTACATTTATTTAAACAAATGCAATGTGCAATTTGGAGTTTTGAAACGTATCCAATGTCTGTTTGGGTTGTTCCGGACATTGTTATTACTTAATCAATGGCAATGAATTTCTTCTCTTCTACTTCTTTCTTGGTCTCTTCTTTCGGGAATGTCAGATGAAGGATTCCGTTGTCGTATTTCGCATGGATGTCTTCATGCTTGATACTCTTACCAATATAGAAGCTTCTGTTGCAGGTTCCAGTGTAACGTTCTCTTCGAACATATTTACCTTTACCGTCCTTCTCATCCTTTTTCTCTTCTCTGGTTGCCTGGATGTTCAGATAACCATCCTTCAACTGGATCTTCACATCTTCTTTCTTAAATCCCGGAAGATCGATATCCAGTTCATAATTTCCGTCAACATCACGGATATCTGTCTTCATCATATCTTTCACCTGAGGATAAGCATTGGCAGCTGCCTGACGGCCTGTTGGATATCCCATGAAATCATCAAATAAATCTTCTCCGAAAATACTTGGCATTAACATAACTCATTCCTCCTGATCTATATTCGCTGCGTATTATGCAGGCGTTTTTAATTTACTGTTTCTGAAAACTCTGTAAGAACTTTCTCCGGAAGATTTCTTTTTCTCTCTTCCTTTGTTCTGTATGTACTATAACACGTATTATTAGCACTGTCAAGAGATGAGTGCTAATTATTTTGTGAAGAATTTGTGAAGCCTTGATTTTATGCAATGTCATTAACTTAAAGCAGACGATATTTATTCTAAAAAAATTAGATGTCTTCTGCTTTTTTTTATATGCTTATATTGTAAAAAAAAACCATGAACCTGCCGCAGAAAAGGATGTGATGCTGATGAAACATTCTCAAAAACGTACATTCATGGACATAGAAAAAATGAGTTCTAATGAATTTAAGGCATTTTGTCGGCAGACGGCTCAGACATTAATATTCCTACCACTGCTGAAACGCTGGAACTGTATGGTTCTGCAAGCCGAAAAAATACAAAACCCCAGGCTCAAATAGGATTAGGCTGTATCTATGATGTAATGAATCGCATGATACTAGAAAGTGATTGTAACAAAGTAAAATTTGATGAGATGCGCCTGGCATAAAAGCAATTAGAGCGAATACCGGAAACAATAGGAAATATTCCATTTATCATTATCATGGACCGAGGATATCCTTCTACACCTGCGTTTATACATATGATGGATAAAGGTATTAAATTTATCGTACGTTTAAAAAGCAGTGATTATAAAAAAGAATAAAGCAGTCTGTCGGAAAATGATCAATTGGGTCAATCGGATATTCGCAATCCGCTTTCGCTACTTGCTCATAACCGAATAACTGTTCCGCAGTTTATCAGGAGGGGCTTGTACCCCTCCTGATACAAGTAAGTTGAATAATCCGGGGTGAAATCCATCACCTGTCCGGCGTATGGAAATCAATGTTCCGTTTTTTAGGGAATCACGATTCCGGCAAAAATGGAATCACATTTTTCCTAAACCCTTATAATGATGTTATGCACTTTTAGTGTAAATTCATTATGAGGAGGTCACGATTATGACCAAATATCGAGAAATCATCCGGCTTACCGGATTGGGATTCTCACAACGTAACATCATGGCAAGCTGTGGTGTTTCACAAAAAACTGTCGTCAAAGTTCAAAAACGTGCCAGAGAACTAAATATCTCTTGGCCTCTTGATGAATCAATGACCGACACAGAGCTTCAAAAGCTCATGTTCTCGAAAGAGAGCAAGGTATCTGCCAGTAAGAAGATGCCCGACTACGCTTACATCCGTAAGGAACTGCTCCGTAATGGAGTCACCAAAAAGCTCTTATGGACTGAGTACATAGAGGATTGCCGTGCCAACGGTGAAGAACCACTCATGTATTCACAATTCTGCTATCACATCCAACAGGATGAGCAGAAACATCGTGCTACCATGCATATCAACCGTAAACCCGGCGAACAGGTTGAGGTTGACTGGGCTGGTGATCCGGCAACAATTATTGATCCTGACACTGGTGAAATCTTAAAATCTTACATCTTTGTAGGTGTAATGACTTACAGTCAGTATGCATATGTGGAAGCATTTCTGGATATGAAGCAGAGATCATGGATCAATGCTCATGTCCATATGTATGAGTACTTTGGCGGTGTTGCCAGAATCCTCGTACCGGATAACTGCAAAACCACAGTTATTCACAATGGGGGATGGAAAGACCAGCAGATCAATGAAACTTATCAGGAACTAGCTGAACATTATTGCACCGCTATTATTCCGGCTCGTGTCAGAGCTCCCAAGGATAAGCCGAATGCTGAAGGAACGGTAGGAAATATCTCTACCTGGATAACAGCAGCACTTCGGGATGAACAGTTCTTTTCCCTTGCAGAATTAAACCGTGCAATAAAAGATAAGCTAGAACTGTTCAACCAAAGGCTCTTTCAGAAGAAAGAGGGTAGTCGGCGAAGCTTATTTCTTGAGGAAGAAAAACCATTGCTGGCACCATTACCTGCTACCCGTTTTGAACTGAGCGACTGGAAAACAGCCACCGTCCAGTTCAATTATCACATATCTGTGGACGGAATGCTATACTCAGTTCCCTATGAATACATCAAAAAGAAAGTTGATGTCAAGATAACAGATACCACTATTGAAATTTTTTACAATCATAACCGCATTGCTTCCCACCGCCGTCTGAAGGGGCGTCCTGGGAAGTACAGCACTGTCACGGAACATATGCCGGAAGACCACCAGAAATATCTGGAATGGAACGGCGACAGGTTCCGCAAATGGGCTGAACGGATTGGCATAAATACGTACACTGTGGTCAATGCGATACTGACCTCCAAACGTGTGGAACAACAGACCTACCGAAGTTGTATGGGGCTTCTGAAGCTTGCAGAGAAATACTCAGATGCATTGTTTGAAGCAGCCTGTAAAAAGGCACTATCTTATACAGCTTCACCCAGTTATAAGAGTATTAAAAACATCCTTGTAACAGGTTCTGTAAAACCGGAATCAGAAACTACTGAATCCAAGACTACACATAAAGCACACGGCATCACAAGAGGTGCCGATTACTATCGGAGGTAAACATATATGACGAATCAGAGTACAATAGATAAATTAATTGAAATGCGCCTTACTACTATGGCAGATGCGTTCCGCAACCAGCTGGATGATACGAAATTTAAAGACGTACCATTCGAGGACCGTTTTGGTATGCTGGTGGACATCGAATACAGTAATCGTAAGAATAATCGTCAGAAACGATTGATCCGTAATGCTGGATTCGACCAACCGGAAGCAAGTATCATGGATATCAATTACACTTCCGGACGCAAGCTTAACAAGGGTCTTATTAACCGACTTGCAACTTGCGAATATATATCTGAACACCGGAATCTTTTTATCACCGGCGCTACAGGCTGTTGTAAAACTTACATGGCCTGCGCCTTTGGTATGGAGGCTTGTAAGCAGTATTTCAATACCAAGTATGTCCGTCTTCCTGATCTGCTTATTGATCTGGAGACAGCACGGACAGATGGTAACTACAAAAAAGTCATGGCGAAGTATGCAAATCCAGTTGTCCTGATTCTGGATGAGTGGCTTCTCTTGAAACCGACGAATGCAGAACAAAGGGATATCTTCGAACTGCTTCATAGGAGACGTAAGAAATCTTCAACGATTTTCTGCTCCCAGTATGCATTTGAGGAATGGTATGAGCAGCTCGGCGGTGGTGACAGTCCTCTGGCAGATGCGATCATTGATCGTATTGCCCACGACAGCTATCGAATAAATATCACGAGCATTGATGCTGAACATGATAGATCAATGCGTGAGGTATATGGCTTGGATAAAGCACTACGCGAGTAAACTCGCATAATTACACAGGTGATTTCCACTTCCGGACATCTGATTCCCAAATTTCCGGAAGTGCGATTTCATCGCACGAGAATATTCATAAGTCCCACCCACTGCTTATTGCTCCTCGCAATTGAAGCAGGGGACTTACTTGATTCGGTTAAAATAAAACTTGATAAGTCAAGAATCAGACATTATGAAGGGACGATAGATGGAGAACGTATGAAAGAACTGGGAGAAAAGATATGAATTCATTCGTTAAAGCGACAGCTCCATACTCCGATTACATTTGTATAAAAATATACGATAAGACCAGATGTAAGTGCATATACTACATTACATGCAACATCTCCCATACCATAAGCTATTTTTTCTGATATGCTTGTCTTCATATGCATTCCCCACTTATTTTCCATTCCGCTTATTTAAATCCTCAATAATCTGCGGATACATTTTATCAAGTTTGTAAAATCTTAACAATATAATATTCAGTACTCCAACAACAAACGGAACCGCAATAAACAGCAGTTTAATTGCAAATACTGCGGATCCTGCCTGTGTATCTGCAAATGACAGTGTTCCATCATATTTGCTGAAATTGAGTACCCATCCAATGACCGCCGTAACAATACCTGCTGCGATTGTTCCTACAAATCCCTGCATACTAAATGTCAGACCTTCAACACGAATTTTCGTTTTCCATTCCCCATATTCAACTGCATCACTTACCATCGCAGAAGACACTGCAAGCAAGAAGCAATATCCTATTCCCCTCATAGCAGCTGTAATAATCAGTACCGTTGTATTTTCTGTAAATGGTAACAATATCACATAGCTGACACAGATAATAATCCAGCCAAACATCGTAGTCTTTCCTTTTCCATACTTCTTCACAACCAGATGTACAAAGAAAAAGGTTACAATTGCAGGAACTATATAAGCCGTATTCAATACACTAATCATACTGCTATTATGAAGAACCGCTTTACTATAATATGTATTTACCGTACTAATAGCTTGGAAGAATATATTAATACAAATAGATATCACCATCAGCATATGCCAGTATTTATTTTTCAGCACTGCTTTTACTCCGTCAATAACACGAATCTTTTCTGTCTTCTCTTCTTCATTTTCATGAATTCTCTCTTTACACCCTGCAAAACATAAAAAGAACAGAATTGCTGCAATAACTCCAAATATTCCATATACGATACTCCACGCTTTCTTTTCCCCCACATACTCTGTCATAAAGTTTACCAATGGGAGTGTTCCTGCTGTAACAAGGAGACTTGCAATCTGTCTGTATAATAGAACATCAGAAATGTTCCCATAGATGCCCAGATAATATTGCTTGCCGCATCACCGCAGCCATAAGCCATCTTTTCTTTTAGGGCAAGTTTCTTTCCTATTGTATCCATCACTTCATTCCTCCTATCCGACATTCATCACATTCTTTTCATCTGATACAACACACAACCATGACTATCTACTTCTTCTGCTGCTTCAGTTGCTTTTTTGCCGGACCAGATTTCTTTTGCATCCTCTTTGATATATATTTCTGCTAATTTATCAGGAATTTCTTTCTTTTTATCCGATACATTAAATATTGCAATATATGTATTCTCTTCGTTTTCTCCTGACCAGACAATCCATTCATCGTCTCTGTACTCTTGTCTCTGTCCATCCAGTGTACGATGCATCTCGTTTACCTCTGTATTTGTTAACAATGAGAGCGTCCACTCATCCAAATCAGCTAGTTCTCCGCCATACATCAGTGGTGACTGAAAGATAGACCACAATGTGATCATTGTCTTTTGTTCTGGCTTTGTAAAGCAGGTCATACGGTCTGCCTTTCCACGTTCACCTGAGCGGATTCCAATATGCCCCAATGGAAGCATGTCACAATCAGGCCAGTTTCCTTTACGAATAAATGGTGACCAATAATTACAGCGGTCAAACATATCATACAGCAATTCCCACTCATCCCAGAAATCATCTGTCAATCTCCACATATTTGCAGTTTTTTGAAGAAAACTTCCATCCTGCAGTCTTGCCGGTCCCGGCGAAAGGGAAAGTACAATGTCCCGTCCCGTTTTGTCGATAGCCTTTCGAATCCCTTCAATTTCCTTTCTATGTGAATCTCTGTAAATCGTTGAATATGCGATATCATCAACTTTAATGAAATCAACTCCCCAAGAAGCATACAATTCCATAAGCGAATCATAATATAACTGTCCTTCTGGAATTGACATATCCACTCCATACATATCTGAATTCCATGGACAGATACTGTTTATTGCAATCTGATCTGCTGTCTTATCCGTTCCTTTGATATGCATTCTTCCATGAACAGCCTGTCTTGGTATTCCCCTTAAAATGTGAATACCGAATTTCAACCCTAATTGGTGTACATATTCAGCAAGTGGTGCAAACCCAACTCCATCTGCTGAACTTGGAAAACGATTTTCAGCCGGAAGCACACGACTATATTCATCTATCTTCAAATCCGCAAACTTGCGATATGCTGCTGACTCAGCTCCTGGCTCGTACCACTGAATATCTACAACCACATAGTTCCATCCATATTTCTTAAGCTTTTCTGCCATAATATCTGCATTTCTTTTTACTTCTTCTTCTGTAACAGACGCTCCATATACATCCCAGCTGTTCCATCCTTTTGGTGGTGTTTTTGCAAATTCTAACATATCTCTTTCCTTACCTTTCCATTTTATTTTAGGGTGCACAAAATACAGGTCACCTTTTACAAACTGACTTCTTTCTTCTAATAACTATAGCTTTTTACTTTTCTGTGAATTTGAATCGATTCGTTTCCTGTCTGAATTTTTAGATTATTTTTGTCTTTTCTTTCTCTTGTCTACATTGATATCATATACTATAATCTTATTACCATGTTAGTCACTTTTGTTGGATAACTTATAAATTTTGTCGGAAATTGTAGTTTAATAAAAGCAAGAATTTTGTATCTATCGAATATAAATATACAAACTACCGAAAGGAGATCCTATGGAATTAGAAAAATTGAATCTGTACAGAGACACCAGCTGGAATGATATAAAACTTCGTTTCTGCGGTCATTCAGAATGTCTGCCGCTTCATTCCTACGGACCTGGAACAAGACCCTATTATCTCATGCATTTTGTTCTTTCCGGGAAGGGACGTCTTGTTGTTAATAAAACAGAATATCTTATTGAAGAAAAACAGATTTTTTTGATTGAACCGGATCAGATGGTCTTCTATCAGGCCGATAAGGAGAATCCATGGACTTATTCGTGGGTTGGCTTCAATGGCAAACTCGCTCCATACTTCATGCATCGTCTTGGATTCGGTTATCCGTCCCTCACAAAAGGACTTTCTACAGAAGTCTTTGAGGAAATCAAGGATCTCCTTGAGATTCTGATTTCCATAAAAAATGATAGTACAAAAAATGATCTGTATACCAATGGCATTCTTCTCCTTCTTCTTTCAAAAGTTGGTACTTTTATCGAGAACTCCAAAGAGCTTCCCGAAAGAAAAAGTCGTCAGAATTCAGAAAGTCATGTACAGCAAGCAATTTCTATTGTAGAAGATTTCTACGGACGAGGCCTGACAGTTCAGTATATTGCAGACAAACTGAATCTGAATCGATCCTATCTCTCAGAAATCTTTTCAAAGCAGATGGGTGTTCCATTGAAAAAATATATACTGGATTTTCGCATCACCCAGAGTGAAGAATTTCTTTTTACTTCTGACTGGTCCGTGGACTATATCAGTCAGATCTGTGGATTCAGTTCGCCTTCTTATTTTTCAAAAATATTTAAAGAATACCACGGAATTTCTCCTACAGAATATAGAAAAAACCGTCACAAACGCGAACGCCAAATTGTTCTGGTAAAATAAGGGGCTGTCGCATTAAGTATTAGTGCGTAGCTCCTTTTCTTGTGCAAAAAAATAACTGCCAGACCTCGAAAGAATCCAGACAGAAAAAGACGCAAGCCATATTCTTATGACTCACGCCTTTCTGCATAACTTACTTTTCTATTCTTCTGTTTCTAATTCCAATCTCTGTAAAATATCTCTTACAATACCTGCATCTTCAATCAAATTAATTCCAAAACATTTTTTACCTGCGTCCTTCAAAGACGCACCAACATGATATGCTTTCGTTTTATCAAGAAGTCAATCGGATATTCGCAATCCGCTTTCGCTACTTGCTCATAACCGAATAACTGCTCCGCAGTTTATCAGCAGGGGCTTGTACCCCTCCTGATATAAGTAAGTCCCACCCACTGCTTATTGCTCCTCGCAATTGAAGCAGGGGACTTACTTGATTCGGTTAAAAAACGATCATGAAATGCTCTTGTGTACTTCACATCCAGTTTAGGATACTGTGCATTAAAGTTATCTATATCTGTTTGAGATAATTTTGTCCGTTGCAGTGTATAAACTGTCACCGCCACATTTTCTTTCTTCTTTGACAAAATATTTAATGTTCCTACATCCACATATCCATCTACCAGAACAATTTCCGTTTCTGCCTTCTGAATCAGTTCTATTAGTAAACTGAACGCATCATATATCTGACCATCAAAAAATATCTTTTGATTAGACTCCTCATGATCTGATATGTACTCAAAAATTTGCTCCAGCTTTTCATCTGTCTTTTTCTGATATTCAAGTTGTTTTAACTCAACGTTACTAATCCTTTCAAACAAAAGTGCATTGTTGGCTATAAACCGTCTCATTTCTACGAATGCCCGCATAATACCTATGCTTACATTGATTGCCACCTCACTATGTAATACACTGGCTAGCATTGATATTCTCTGCTCTGTAAATACATACGGTAGCGTACGTCTGCCACCTCGTCCATCCTTTTTTCCTGACTCTTGTATTTTTGAGGTGCCAGATTGGCACTTCAAAGATTCTGCTTCTTCTGTTGTAATCTGAAAACAAAAATCTTCTGGAAATCGTTTTATGTTTCAGGATCACTTCTTCCCGTTCTCTGGCTGCCTTGTCTACTTCCAGAAGGTGCTTTCCAATTGTATCCTGTAAAAGCATCACCTGATAGGTTGAATTTCGATGGTTCTTCAGATAATCTCTGCGTAAGAATCCATATTTGCCAAGTTGCTCCATCTGCTCACCGGATTTATAAGTGAGATTCGGAATTTTGACCACAAATTTACGACATTTACGACAAATCTGGCACTGCTTTACAATACCAGACAAAATGACCTATGCCCTGGAAAGCCTGTAAAGCAGGCACTTCTAGGATACACAAGACAGGACAAAAATCGACTTCCATTGTCAAGAGGTGAGCGCTAATTTCACATTTTCCGTACATGGTGGCAGTTACTTTTTCATTCAACCTCTTCACATTTTCCCTTCACATTCTTCTCCACAGGTCTGACTGTTTTTTAACGCTATTATATAACTTCAGATTTTTCTTCCGAATCAGTACGGTGAATCTGTCGAATAATACATCTGATCGATACCGGGACGGTAATAAGGCAGGCTACCGCACCAGATAGCATGACTGCAACATCCTGGAATAGGAACTGGGAATTAAGAATGATCTCCAGGGTATATTGCTGTGTCTGAATGTATGAAAACAATAAAATAGTTCCTCCAAGATAAGCAAACAGCAGCGTATTTACCGTTGTACCGATAATTTCTTTCCCAACCTGATAGCCGGAAGCTGTAAGTTCTTTCGCTGTCAGACCGTTTTTATGAGTCCAGACTTCATATACAGAAGATGTTACAGATAATGCTGTATCGATAACAGCCCCAAGAGTACTGAAAACAGTTACAAATATTCCTACATGAAGCATGTTAATATGAAGGTCCGTACTGTAATAATACATAAAATCGTCTTCCGAAATCTGCAGCTCATTTAACCCGTAACTTCCTGATCTCCATGTAATAATATAAATAGGAATAAACAAAAGTAACATTACCAGCAGTGTAGCCAGAAAAGCCGCCCGCGTCTTTGGATTATTTCCGTTCTGATAAAACAGAGAAATATAACAGACACCTGCACCTGCCACCAATATCAGGAGCAGTACAGGAAAACCGGCAGACATCAGCATAATTGAAAAAAACAAAATTACAATATTCCCCGCCAATGTCATAATTGACATGGCTCCACGCTCTCCGCCAATCAAGATCACCAGAAAAATTAAAATCAATGCAAGAAAAATGATCATTCTCTGACACCCCTTTTCCGTGATGGTATTTTCATAATCGCTGAAGCAATAAAAACAGATACCGGTATTGCCAGTACAATTCCAATACTTTCTATCAGAAAACGACAGATATCATATGGAATGTGGTATCTCACGATCGTTACAAAGCTTATATCATTATTCATCTTAAGTATGAACATGGGAATCATGCCGCTTGCCAGAACAAACAGCAGTACATTTATCATGGTTCCCATAATATCATATCCGATTTCACGACCGGAATGTATCAATCTTCTCAGAGAAACCGATGGATTTTTCCGCACGATCTCTCCTACTGCTGCGCTGATCGTCACCGTCACATCCATAATTGCACCAAGTCCTGTCAGCATAATATCTGCCCAGAATATATCTGCTGAATTGCCTATACTTCCAAGGTATTCCAGATTGGAATAATCCAGATCTCCGTACATATAAATAGAAAATTCAAACAATGCCATGATCAGAAACAGAACACACAGTGTTGAAAGAACTGAGGAAAATGTTTTTCTATGAATTCCATTTAAGCAGATCAATGTAGTCAGTGAAAAAAGAACTGCGATGACATTACAGATATTTAAAATATTTTTCCCTTCTGTAAAAGCCTGAAATCCATACGCAAATATGACTGTATTCAGTATCAGTGATATGATCGTGTAAAATCCCTGCTTTCCTGTAATGCAGATCAGAAGAAAAAATAATCCTCCTGCCAGTAATGCCAAATACCCATCCCTTTTTACAGAACGTATCGTTTTTCCGGGGCTTTCCTTTGAACCGCTTAAAAGAACGGTGTCTCCTTTATGATATTTCTTGGTCTGAACCTGAGAAGATGTATATTCATTAGAGACCGTTATTTTTTCCCCTTTATGCGAACCGTTTAATATCCGTGCCGTAATATTCTGAGTATAGTAATATTCTTTTGAGCCCCTGGTTCCTTCTCTGCTCAGAGTCTGTTTTTCTGTTACGGAACATATTTTTGCCAGCGGTGTATGATAAAATCGGGAATTACAGCAGGTAAACAGAACAAAAATAATATATATACCGGCTAAAAGATATTTTTTGTGAAATACGCAGGATTTCATTAACTTCATTCCCCCTGTAGAAATATTGCAATCGTAAATGCACTGACCTATTGCTTTTTATCGAAGTAACATTGTACGCTTTTTGAAAGTATCGGTCAATATAAGGTATACAAAAAAACAGCAGCAGAACCGTTTTCACAATTCTGCTGCTGCCCCATAATTATTTTAGCAAATACCTGACTCCAAAAAAGCCATTATTTACAAAGCTCAGAAAATGCATCTGCAACAAACTGAACCTTGGTTCCGATGATAACCTGTACAGAAGTTTTTCCAGGTTTGATCACGCCTGCAACACCTGCAGATTTGATCACCTTATCATTTACAGCTGTAATATCCTTAACCTCAAGTCTCAGTCTTGTGATGCAGTTATCAATGCTTGTGATGTTCTCTTTTCCGCCACAGCCTTCAAGGATTTTTGCGGCAATAGCAGTATAATCATCATTTGCAAGTAATATGTTTTTCGCAGCCTCTTAACGCAAATAAAACTATCCTGTCAGGTACAAAGCTTCTCAACTTTGCAATTTGTTCAGGATAGTTTTATTTATTGAAAAAAATATTTAATTTTCGTCAGATATATTTTTATCTGATAATCCTGATCTGGCACGCCTCCATGGCTTTCAGTGCATTCTCATGACTCTCCGGTGTTACGCCAGCGCAGCATGTGGCATCAACACAGATCGGCACTTCCGGAAGGGATGCCTTGATCAGAAGAGCATTGGAGATTACACAGATGTCTGTGCAAAGTCCCACAAGAGTAATGCTTCCGATTCCCTGGTCTTCATTAAGTGTAACCAGTTCGCCCGCCAGATCTGTTGAACCGAAAGTCTCTTTGTCGATCGGCTCTGTTTTTCTCAGTGCATCCAACTCTTTTCGGATCTGCCAGCCTTCGGTATCACGGATACAATGCTTAACCGGAAGGTTTTTCCCCTCCTGTGTTTCCAGATAATATGTCTCATGAGTATCCCTTGTGAAAAATACCTCTCCGTCAAAATTGCGGATCTTCTCTTCTACCTTCGGTACGATCGCAACCGCTTCCTTTGTGCCGAGGGCACCGTCGATAAAATCATTCTGCATATCTACTACGATAAGAATTTTTTTCATTTCCTGTCACCTCCCAATAAATTTCCTGAAAAACTCACACTCATCATCATTGCATCTTTTTGCATCCTCAGATCTCATATTGAGATGGAAAACATGCATCAGCTTCTCCTTCGGACTGCTGTATTCATGAAGCTCACAGAATACATTTTTCTCTTTCAGTTTCCCATACATATATGGTGCCTGTTTGCGTAAGAAATCACCTTCTGCAGTCATAACATATGCAGGCGGGAATTGATCTGTTATGTACAGATCAGAAGATATCCTTTTTAATTCTTCCGGAGTTCCTTTTCCCGGAAGATATTCCTCCATAAGCTGCCTGGTCATATCACTTGTGTCTTCCATGTTATACTGACCGCAGTTTAATGCCACAGCCTTTATCTTCAGTCCTTCCGGTACCTGGAAATCATATTCTTTTGCATACTCTGCATTCGTACAGATATCTGCATACAGTGAAAGAATCTGTCCACCGGCAGAATCGCCCACTGCAAAAAGATTCGCCACGTCCATGCCATATTTATCTTTATTATCAAGAATCCATGCAAAAACACTGTTCGTATCTTCCATAGGTGCCGGAAACTGATACTCCGGTGCCAGCCGGTAAGTGAAATTAACCACTGCAAAACCTCTCTGCGCAATACTCATACAATAATACTGATACAGCTCTTTATCACCATATACCCAGCCACCACCATGTACGCTGACGATCACCGGCAGATTTCCCTCTGTATCCTTCGGACGATATACATCCAGCACCTGCATGGCTGAATCTTTTCCATAAGCAATATCTTTATATCGGATCACATCATCCGGAGCTGTCAGACCTGCATCGCGGATATCATCGCCTTTTTTGAATTCCCGCCTTATTATGCTGCTCATTTTTTCCATTTTCGACACCTCTTTCATTTTTTTCTTAAGTATACCACAAAAAAAAGCCCTGCTCTCAAGTCTGGCAGCTTCTGATTTTCTTTTGCGCACATTCTTGATTGCAGGACATTTTCATTTTTTATTTAATTGTAGCCGTAGGGATTATTTACCTTCAGCGATATCCTTTGTGATCTTCAGGAATTTATCGATATCGTCTGTTCCATGGCAGTGAAGCGGAGAAACACGAAGTGCACCCTCAAGACCAAGAGTCTCTACGATACGTTTGGAATACGGGCTGCTCTTAACACGCTCGAACAGAGTGACACCATGCTCAAGATATCTTCTTGCACACTCTGCAAACTCAATACCCTCGATACCCATGGCAACGATAAGATCTTTATATGTAAGATCCTCCATATCGACATAAACCTGAACACCCGGAATATGACGAAGACCCGGAACTTTATCGGTACCTTCCAGCATACGGTACAGAAGCGCTCTCTCCTGAAGATGAATGTGATTCATACCCTCAACGAAAAGCTCACGCTTATTATATTTATGTGCGGAATCGCCCAGGAAATGTTTACCGATACTGCAAACATAATCAATAACAGCCATCATAGCCGCAAAGTTCGCCGGAGCCGGAGTACCAAGGGCCCAGACATTATCATCCTTGCAGGTCAGTTTGATATGCGGCATTACAGCAACACGGTCAGAAACATAAGCATAACCACAGCCACGAACACCAAAGAACTTATACGGAGCAAAGTTGCAGACATCCACACCCCAGTCTTCAACATCGATCACTGCATGAGGAGCATGCTGAACCGCATCGCTGACAATATAGATATCCGGGTTGATCTCTTTTGCACGACGGGCGATCTCCTTGATATCCATGATATTACCGGAAATATTGGAAGCAGCCATAATGCTCAGAAGAACCGTATCCTTATCCACATACTTCATGATCTCATCCGGATCAAGACCACCGGTTACCTTATTAGCCGGAACCTCACGGAACTCCCTGCCAGTCTTCTTGCAGTAATACTCAACCGCATCATGCGCAGACGGATGCTCCAGAGCAGAAGTAACCGCATTCTTACCCCAGTCAACACCTTCCATGATCGTGCCAACTGCATGGAACATAGTCTGGGAAGCAGTCAGCTCCGTAATCAGTGCACCACTCTTCGCACCAAAAATAACCTCAAGGATCTGCTGAGTACCATCCTTAACATAATCAGCCAGATCAAAACCTCTGCCACGTGCACGCTCCGGGCAATCCGGAAACTCCTCGATCGCAGCCTTAGCCTCAACCGCCTTTTTCAGTCTCAGAGAACCACCAGAGTTCTCAAAGAAAAGACGCGCACCATACTGCGGATCCTTATCTGCATAACAAAACTGAGCTTTCAGTTTCTTCTGATATGTATCTGAAAATAAAACGCCATGATTAAATTCCATAATGATTTCCTCTCCTTCATCACATAAGCCCCGGATTTCCCGGATAATCAACTGTTCATGAACACTCTCATTTCATACGACCGTGTTCATTATATATCTCTCATCAGAAGATAGCATAACACATTTACAAATAGTTATAAAATGAATAATGTAACTGTATTATATTAACATTGTTTATATTTTAACACAGCATAGCGCTGATAGCTCATCCAACTCCCGAGCAGCCACACTACCCTACCGCCCTGAAAAGCCAGCCCGTGAGGCGTGTGCTGCCTGTCGCCGGACTCTGCAGGAGGGGAGCTGATTCTTGGCTGGCGGAAATCTGCGTTGTTTTACAAAAGTCCGCTGTCTGAGCGACTGCAAGACGCGAGTTCGGACTTTTGTAAAACGCTTTTAGCAGATTCCCGGCAGCCTAGAAGCCAGCCCCCGACGAAGCCCCGGCTGCAGGCAGCACACGCCTCACGGGCGTCCCTTTCACAAAAAAAGCCGAACCAGCCACATCCCGCAGCCAGTTCAGCTCAAACCATACAACTACAAACTCACTCACCATCAACCCAGGCAAGCAGCTTCCCGGTAAAATGCCGGTTAAAGAAATGAATCACAGGTCCCAGCCCAAAAGCCGTCACCAGCGTACCAATTCCAATCACACCACCTGTCAGATAGCAGATCAGCGCACAGAGCACATCATTGGACATTCTGTGCCAGAAATAAGGAATCTTCGGCCATCTCTCTGTCATGATCAGGGAAAGGCTATCATAAGGTGCAACTCCCTCATCCGGCATCTGATACATAGACAAACCCAGACAACAAATCACAACACCAACGCACAGTGCCACCAGTCGAATCGGCAAAGCTGTAAGCTCCAGTCCAAACACTCCCGTATAAATATTATAAAAGAACGTAGTAATATAAGCCAGGCACACCGCATTCACAACAGTTCCAATTCCCAGGAATCTTCTGCCAAAAGCAATCTCAATGATCAATAACACGATATTTACAATCAGCTGAAAGTTACCATAAGCCATACCAAGCGTATCTGCAACCGCCATATTCATACCACTGAACGGATCTGTTCCAAGCCCGGCCAGCTTGAAAATTCCAATCCCCATACCTGCAAAAACATTTCCGATACACATGATCAGAACATGCTTCCAGTTAATGTTCTTCAAATACTCCCCCATAAACCTTCTACCTTATCCTCTCTGAAAATATTGTCAGGCAGATATCCACGATCCACCTTCACTGCGCAAGATCCATACCAGATAATACCTTAATAACCAGCCTGCTGCAACGCTTATATTCTATCACACCACCTCACCCCTGTAAAACACAAAAACCCCAAGAAACAACAAAAAGCAACAAAAAAAGACATCCGGCAGACCACATTATATGATCCGCCGGACATCTCTCTTTTTCATATCACGCTGTTAATTCAATCTCACAATCACCAGTCAATCCTGAATCTCTCATGGCAGAGCTTCGTCATTTTAGATATCCCGAAAAATTTTTCCAATATCAATATTATTTAATAAACTTAACCTCAGGATAAATTGCCTGCTTGGCAGCCTCTTTACGCTCATTAAATACAACCTTGTTCTCCTCAAACAGGTTACGTCCCTGTGCATCGATAGATACGATCAGCGGACCAAACTCCTTAACCTTATTGCACCATAAAGTCTCAGGCATACCAAGCTCATCCCAGTGATGCTCAACGATCTTCTCAACCTCTGTAGCAGCCACAACTGCACATCCAGCCGGGAAAACACAGTGGATCGCACCGAACTCTTTGCAGGCACGCTCCGTATTCGGGCCCATACCACCTTTACCAACGATCACTCTGACACCAGTCAGTTTTGTAAACTCATACTCGAACTTCTCCATACGCATGGAAGTTGTCGGTCCTACAGAAACCATCTCATAATCATCCTCTGTACCCTCGATCTTACGAACGATCGGGCCGGCATGGAAAATCGCTTTGTTGCGGATATCATACGGAAGCTCTCTTCCATACTCAACCAGACGACGGTGAGCAACGTCACGGCAGGTCATCAGATCTCCGTCCAGCCATACAATATCGCCGATTTTGATATCAGCCAGGTCTTCTGCGCTTATAGGTGTAATAAGAACTTTTTTATCTCCTCTGATTTCGATCATGATTTTTCCCTCCGTTTATATTAAGCATTAAATTTCCATGTGGAATGAGTATCACAGGTTACTGTAAGATCCGGATTTACAACCAGATGTCCACGACGGTGAGACCAGCATCCAACGTTTACTGCAACACCGATGGTAGATGGATGACGTGCGGTATTCTCAATGTTGACACCCATTACAGAATACTTTCCGCCCATACCCTGCGGTCCAAGGCCAATGGCATTGATACCGTCCTCAAGAAGCTTCTCCATTTTTGCTGCGTTTGCGTTGTCATTGTGGGAACCGATCGGACGCATCAGCGCTTTCTTGGAGTTCAGGGCAGCTGTCTCTACAGATGTACCTACACCTACACCAACAAGAAGCGGAGGACACGCATTCAGTCCATAAGTTGTCATCTGATCCAGAACAAAATCTGTAACACCCTCATATCCTGCGCCTGGCATCAGAACCATTGCTTTTCCAGGAAGAGTACATCCGCCGCCTGCCATGTATGCGTAGATCTCACATTTATCGCTGTTCGGAACAATATCCCACCATACAGTCGGAGTTCCTTTACCAACGTTTTTCTTTGTATTGTACTCATCAAAAGTCTCAACGGAATTATGTCTTAACGGTGCTGCAAAAGTAGCCTGAACAACAGCATCTTTCAGAAGTGCTTCCAGCTCATTGATATACGGGAAATTTGTTCCGCATTTCAGCCAGAACTGAAGAACACCTGTATCCTGACAGCTTGGGCGGTTCAGCTCTACAGCAAGACCCTGGTTCTTTGTCATTGTCTCATAGAGAACTTTTGGAAGTGCAGCTGTTTCCTGAGAACCAAGCTCTTCCAGTTTCTTAACTACGTCATCCGGTAATTTTTTTCCAATATGGGCAACAAAATCTGCTACCATGTCTGTTAATACTTTAACTCCATTTTCCTTAGTCATGATTTACCTCCTGATATGGTTCGATGGTTTAATGTTTTTTAGTTACATAGGTTTACATAAATTTGGTTGGTTGTTTCATCATTAATTTGGCTGATTAATGGTTAAGATAGCTTTTTGGCTTATTTATCACTTCTCCTGTACTGTATGGTCAGTACAGAAGGGAATGAACTTAATTGATCAAAAATGTTGCTGGTCACAAAGTGAACAGTAACTCAAAAGTTTCTCTCCTTACGGATAAAACGGGAACAGGATCGGTAACAGGATCATACAGATCACAAAAGATACCAGGATCAGCGGCAGACCGGATTTTACGTAGTCTTTGAATTTGTATCCTCCAAGACCAACTACCATGGTGTTTGCCGGCATACCGATCGGTGTTGCATATGCACAGGAACCTGCGATAACCGTTGCGATAACAACAGCTCTCGGATCTGCTCCCAGGTTGTTCGCAAGAGATACCGCGATCGGGATCATCAGTGCTGTGGTTGCTGTATTTGACATAAAATTTGTCAGTACACAGGTTACAATAAAGATCACCAGAAGAAGAAGGATCGGACTCGGATCTGCTCCAAGAAGTCCTACGATCTTATCTGCGATCAGCTCTCCGGCTCCGGTTGTATCCAGCGCTTTTGCAAGTGTCAGAGAACCGCCGAAAAGGAATACAACTTTCAGGTCAATAGATTTCAGTGCTTCTTTTTCGGAAATAACTCCTGTCAAAACCAGGACGATGGCTCCGATACATGCAGAAACCTCAATGCTGATACCGATCTCTTTTTCAAAGATCATTGCAAGGATCACAAGGATCAGAACTACCAGAGAAACCGTCTGTTTCCACTTCGGTACATGGCTGAAATCCTGCTGATCTTCAAGCGCTTCCCCGGCCGCATGGTTTCCATTGGGAAGGAAACGATATCCGATAAAAACAAAATAGAGGATTCCAAGAACAAGCATCGGAACTCCAACCGGCGCATACATAAAGAAGCTTGTGGAAAGCCCCATCTCCTGCAGAGCATTGACACCCATCAGGTTTCCCGGCGCACCGATAATGGAAAGGTTTCCGCCAAGAGCTGCCGCAAATACCAATGGCATCAGAAGACGGCTTCTGGAATACCCGGACTCATCGGCGATTCCACAGACGACCGGGATCAGCACTGCTGCGGTACCTGTGTTGGATAAGAACCCGGACATTACACCTACGATTACCATGATCGCAATGATCAGTGTTTTTTCTGTTCTGGCAAATTTTGTGACCAGGCCTCCGATCTTGTTTGCCATTCCTGTTTCAAACAATGCCTGGCCTACTACAAACATGCCAACGCAAAGGATTACGTTACTGTTTACATACTGTGAAAACGTTGTTGTCGCATCCACAACTCCTGTAAGGGTCAGGCCAATGGCACAGATCGAAGCCGTCAGTCCCAGAGGAATTTTTTCAAGGATGAAACTGATGATGGTGAACACAAGAAACAGCAATGTGATAGTTGTCTGAGACATTTCTGTACTCTCCTTTCACTATGTTGTGATTTCATATTGTTTTCTTCTGAAAAGTATAGGCCGTACACGTTTCTTTTGATGGCTTTATTATAACTCGTGTACATATAAAAAAACAAATTAGCGAAACACATATCCCCATAAAAAAATTTTATACTCTCAATTTTTAATGATAATTTTTATGCACTATTACCACAAAACTTTCTCGTTTTCAAATGAATATGGAATTTTTCACATGTCCATGATATCTTTATAATGACAGTCAGCTCCAAAGAGCATGTCCTGTTCCGCATTTCTTTCGATAAAAAACAGCGAAATCTGTCAAAAATTTCATCTGATCATACACGGAGAGAAGGTATATTATGACACTGAATCAACTACGCTATTTCTGCACAGCCAGCCGCTGCCACAGCATCACAAAAGCAGCCGAAGAATTATATGTGACCCAGCCAACCATTTCCATGGCCATTCGCGACCTGGAAATCGAATTCGGAATCAGTCTTTTTTCCAGAAAAGGAAATCAGCTGAGTCTGACCCAGGAGGGAGAATCCTTCTACAAAAAAGCTACTTATATTCTTCAATATTGTAATGAACTTCAGGCTGACTACTCCAGCATGTCCAGGGTAAAACCCCCTCTTCGCATTGGAATCCCGCCCATGCTGAGTACTGTATTTTTCCCGGAGCTGCTTATGGCATTTCATGAAAAACACCCGGAGATCGCCGTGGTCCTGGAGGAATATGGATCTGTCCGTGCCTGCAACCTGGTGCAGGATGACACCCTGGATGTAGCTCTGGTCAATATGGAACAGTATAATATTGATAAATTCCACAACGCTGTCCTGGCCAACGACCAGGTAGTTTTCTGCGTAAGCAATGACCATAAACTGGCAGAAAAAGAATCTGTCACAACAAAAGAAATGTCAAAAGAACAGCTGATCTTTTTTAACGCGGATTCTGTCCAGAATCAGATCTTGAAAATGCGTTTTGAAATGGACGGCTACAAGCCCAATATCGTGATGCGAAGTAGCCAGATCTACACTACTTTGCAGTTTGTAAAAACCGGAAAATACGGCTGTTTTCTCTATTCCAGCATGACCGATAAATTTTCCTCTTCCAATATTACCGGCATCCCTCTCAATCCACCTGTCCGCATAAAAATCGGCATGGTATGGAAAAAAAGTAAATACATCAGCGGCGATATGCTGACATTTCTGCATTTCACCCGCATGTATTACAAAGAACATCCGCTGATAGAAAAATAACAATTTACCAGATCCTGATTATATGTCGATTAATATTTCTAATAAATGGAATTTTTTTAATAAAACCCATTGAAATCCGTCAATTCATGTGATACTCTGTGTTACAGTGTATTTCTACACAAAACGAATGGCCGCCACCACCGCACACAAAAAGGTCCTGGCATCATTCAAAAATAAAAAAACTCAGGAGAGTCTCTTCAAATCAAAAGGGAAGAGCGCCGAAGGTGTACGCAGCACACAAAATGCTGTAAATCTCTCAGGCAAAAGGATGGAGGAAAGAGTAATGTTTACACAAATCAACAACTTTATCACATGGTTTGACGGAGTCGTTTGGGGACTTCCGCTGATCATTCTGATCCTGTTCACAGGAATTCTGTTAACCGCTCGGTTAGGCCTTTTACAGGTAAGGCATCTCGGAAAAGCACTGAAATTCATGGTTAAAAATGAAGAAGGCGGTGATGGTGAGGTCACAAGCTTTGGAGCTTTGTGTACTGCGCTTTCAGCAACCATCGGAACTGGAAATATCGTAGGTGTTGCAACTGCTATCGCAGCCGGCGGACCTGGAGCACTTTTCTGGATGATCGTAGCCGCATTTTTCGGAATGGCAACCAAATACGCAGAAGGACTTCTGGCAATCAAGTACCGTACCATTGACAAAGAAGGCCACGTTCTCGGTGGACCATTCTACTACATCGAAAACGGTATGGGAAAACAGTGGAGATGGCTTGCAAAGATCTTCGCATTTTTCGGAGCAGGCGTTGGACTTTTCGGTATCGGAACATTTACACAGGTAAACGGTATCGCATCTGCAGTCACCAACTTCTTTGATCCGGATAAAGCACACACAGTAGCACTTTTCGGAAATACATATTCCTGGGCAACTGTAGTTGCATGTCTGGTACTTACCGTATGCGTAGGACTTGTCGTTCTCGGCGGAATCCGGAGAATCGCAAAGGTATCCCAGGTCGTTGTACCGTTTATGGCAGTTCTCTATGTTGCACTGGCACTGATCATCGTGATCACAAACATCACTGCAGTACCTGCAGCGATCGTAACTATCGTAAAATCTGCTTTCACAGGAAGCGCACTTGCAGGTGGCGCAATGGGAACCATGGTCGTAGCTATGCAGAAAGGTATCGCCCGCGGTATCTTCTCCAATGAGTCCGGTCTTGGTAGTGCCCCGATCGCAGCTGCTGCAGCTCAGACAAAAGAGCCGGTACGTCAGGGTCTTGTATCCATGACAGGTACTTTCATTGATACCATCGTCATCTGTACCATGACAGGACTTTCCATTGTCATCACAGAGACATGGAACACAGGTCTTGAAGGTGTTGCCATCACAACCGCCGCTTTCCAGAAAGGACTTCCTTTCCCGCCGGTTGTAGCATCCTTCTCACTGATGCTGTGCCTGGTATTCTTCGCATTCACAACAATCCTCGGATGGGATTACTACGGTGAAAGATGTCTGGAATACCTCTTCAACCGAAATAAAGCCGCAGTAAAAACCTACCGCTGGCTGTACATCATCTGCGTTTTCATCGGACCATATATGACTGTAGCAGCTGTATGGAACATCGCAGATATCTTCAATGCCCTGATGGCATTCCCGAACCTGATCGCTCTTCTTGCTCTGAGCGGTGTGGTTGTAAAAGAAACAAAAGATTTCTTCAAAAGACATAAAAATTACGAGTTCTGATCCCGGACATCGTAATCAACTGAAAACACGCACAACCCCATAAAATTCCCCCTAATATCATACAAAAAAGACGCGTACCCTTTTATCATCCGATAAAGAGTCGCGTCTTTTTCATTATTCTAATTTTAATGAAACTTCTCTGATCATGCACCTGACTTTTTCACCTGTATGATGATCTTCTCAGTCTGCGGAAATTCTTATGCCAGCGTCAAAATCTCCATCTGCCGTGTAAGATCCGCCGCATCCAGGATCTCTCCGTTTCGAACGTCCTTCTTATCAAGCCGGACACAGATTTCCCCGCCATCTGTCATATGGAAAAAATTATCTGTAAGTGTCGCATCCACATCCGTAAATCCAACAGCTGTAAACGGGCTGAAACAGCTGCTCTTCAAATGGATCACAAATGCATCATCCTGCTCCTCCACCTCAGCAGTGATCTCCGGTTTATCCAGTTCCAGATACTTATATGGAACAAGAGTCTCCACATCACGGAGCACCCTTCCATCAGCCAGTGTCACTTCCGCCTCAAGAAAAATCTCATACTTCTTATCTTCCCATCCTGAAACATCCACCGTCAGGATCTGCCCGGACTCCTGCACACCCACAGTGCCCTTTCCGGTAATCTTCTCAAGAATCTCGCATTCCATATTTTTCACATAAAAGACAACCTGATATGACTGTGCTTCCATACTTTCATTTGCCAGATACACCTGCATGGTATCCCCATCCATGCACATACTCACCGCCTGTGGCCCATAGAATTTTTTTGCCATATAATGAAGTGCCTTCCAGCGACCAAAATAGTCGATACTTGCCCAGGACGCCACCGGCCAGTTATCATTGATCTGCCAGTAAAGAGTTCCCATACAGCGGCCTCTGTGACGTCTCCAGTGATCTACGCCATACTTCATGGCCATTCCCTGAAGGATCTGGCTCACATAGAGAAGCTTGCGGAAATTCTCCGGATAACGGAAATTCTCCGAAAGGTAATACAGGATCTTTCCGTTGGCTGCCGGATTCTTCTGGTGTTTCTCCATCACCCTGGAAAAAATATTCCGGTCTTTTTCTTCCGTAAAGCTCTCTACTGTTTTCAGACACGGGAAGGACTGGAAACCAAATTCCGAACAGAACCGGAAATAATGCTTCTGATAATCCGTAAAAGGCTTCTGGCCATGCCATACATCCCAGTAGTGACAGTCCCCCCGGTTCTCATCATCCGGCTCATCAAAACAACCCCCGGAACTCGGAGAAGACTGCCAGAAAAAGGTCTCGCTGTCTGCCGCTTTCACTGCTTTTGGCACCACATGCTCAAACATTTTTATGTAGTCCGCACGAAGATATTTCGACTCACTCTGCACCTCCGGCCAGTGATCCCAGGCAGATTCCATCTCGTTATTTCCGCACCACAGTCCCAGAGATGCATGATGACGGAGACGTTTTACATTTTCTGTAATTTCCTTCGTGATATTCTCTTCAAATTCTTCTGTAAGATCATAAACATTACAAGCAAACATCAGATCCTGCCATACGATCAACCCCATCTCGTCACAGAGATCATAGAAATGATCCGAAGGATAATAACCGCCACCCCACACACGGACGCAGTTAAAATTGGCACGTTTACAGGATTCCAGAAGGTACTCCTGAAGCTCCGGCGTGATCCTGGAATAAATACAGTCCTCCGGAATATAATTTCCGCCCATGGCAAAAATCTTCACGCCATTGACACAGAACGCGAACTCTTTTCCCCAGAGATCTTTTTCCTGGCTGATGGTAAGAGTACGGAGACCAATGCGCTTCGTTATAGTTTCCAGAACTTCGCCATCCTCATCCAGAAGTTCCACCTTAACTTTATATAACGGCTGATCGCCGTAGCCGTTTGGCCACCAGAGTTTCGGGTTGTGGATTCTTCCCGTCAGAGTTACAGAATTACTGTTCAACAGTACAGCTCCATCTGCATATATCTCTAAGTCTCCAGTCTCCTGAACCGCATGTCCATTTCCACGGACACTCGTCATATCCTTCCGGATACTCACTCTCACCTGACACTTATCCACAGCATCGCCGCTCACAGCTACAGTTGTACACACATCCACAGCATTATCCCCATGCCTTTGTGTGATCTTCACATCCTCAATCCTCGGATGACTGTACGCTTCCAGATAAATATCACGGAAGATTCCGGCATCAATCGTCTGGGGGCCCCAGTCCCATCCAAACATGCAGTGTGCCTTACGGATCAGCTGGTTTCCTTTCATTCCGCCGCAGGGAACATAATGGATCTCTTTATTCTCTTCATACTCATAATCTTCGATATACTTAAACACCGACCGAAATACGATCCGGATCTGGTTCTCACCGGAATGAAGAAATCCTTTCACATCCAGTTTCCAGGTACGGTGCATATTATCTGTAGATCCGGCTTTTTTTCCATTGATATAAATATCCGCAAGTGTGTCCAGTCCCTCGCATACCAGGATCACTTTCTTCTCATTAAGGACATCCTCCGTAACCGCAAACGTTCTGCAAAATTCATAATCCTTCCAGAACAGTTCCCTCGTGGCATCTTCATTGGTGCGGTAAAAAGGATCTTCAATCTTTCCGGCCCCGTAAAGTCCGGAAAGTACAGATCCCGGAACCTGCACTGCACATAATGTATCTTTCCCCGCTTCCGCCAGCTCCCACCGGCCATTTAACATAATCTTCCTCATAAAATATACCTTCTCCTGTAAAAATCCCCTTGCAGACTATGGCATTTCCATCAATTACTATATCAAACCTGACTGTTCAGAATATAACTTCCCGGAATTACTACAGACTTTCTTATATTATTCTGTAACACATTCGTTTTTACAGTCCTATATTTGGGACTGTTGTATTTTTGCAATCTGTCCTATAACCCGGACTTTATTTTTATTATCCTTACAACCCTTTTTATAACTTTCCCCCATAATTCCGGTAATTCTCAATATAATCCAGGATCTCCTCCGGATCTTTCATGAACCGGCACATATCCACAACATCTCTTGCCATGAATTTCTCCCCTGCCGTATACTCCAGAAGGGCCCTCATGCTGTCATAATATCCGTTGATATTATAAAGAACGATCGGCCTGTCGATCCGTCCCAGACTTTTCAGTGTCAGGATCTCAAAAAACTCCTCATACGTACCAATTCCACCAGGTACCACGATGGTCGCATCGGAACGGCTTTCCAAAAGGTGCTTCCTCTCACGCATATTTTCCGTAAAAATAAACTCTGTACAATGCTCATACAGGACTCCCGGCTTGTCAAAAAATCGCGGTGCGATCCCCAGGATATAACCTTTCTCTCTGTCAACGCCACGGGCCGCCGCACCCATCAGTCCTTCTTTTCCACCGCCAAAAACAAGGCCATGGCCACGTTTTCCTATCAGCCGTCCCAATTCCTCTGTTTTCTCATAATAAATCTTTTTCAGTTCTGCGCTGGATGCTCCATATATACAAATATTCATGCTTCTGTCCCCTTCTCTGCTGCCTTCACAAATGCCTGTAAAAGTTTCATCTGCTCCGAAGAATCATACATCATCTCCGGATGCCACTGCACAGCCACCGCAAATGGATGATCCTCAAGTTCCATAGCTTCCGGCACCCGGTCCTCGGACCAGGCTGTGATCCTCACATTCTCCCCGGCATCTTTTATCGCCTGATGATGAAAAGAATTCACCCGGATCTCCCGGTTCCCATAAGTCTTTTCCAATATACTGTCTTTGGCAATGCTCACTTTATGCCACGCCACATTTCTCGGGTACTTATCCCCGAAATGATGTTCAAAACCCCCTTCTTTTTCCAGATCCTGATACAGGGTTCCGCCGCAGGCCACATTCATGATCTGAATGCCACGGCAGATCCCGAGGATCGGCTTTTTCTTTTCCATCATAAAATATCTGGAAATCGCAATATCCTGCTCATCCCGCATGGGCATGATCGTTCCGCAGTACCCTTTTGGAAACGCCCCGTACCGCTCCGGCCCTACATCATGTCCGCCGGAGATCAGCACTCCGTCCAGCTGTTCCAGGAACGGTTTCGCCGCCTCCAGATCTCCATACTGCGGGATCAGCACAGGAATCGCACCGGCTTTCTCCAGGATATACACATAATCACCGCTGACAAAGTCCCAGTCCTGCCCGGTGATCCCCATGCCCGAAACCATTCCAACAGCATCCCTGTAGTCAAAATTACAGGTAACGCCGATCACAGGTTTTCTTTCCCTCATCCTTCTCCTCTTTCCACAAAAAAATGGTCGCTTTTACAGATATTCTACCGCAAATCCATACTTCCTACAATAGTCATCGACTCTGGTATTTTTTCTGCACAGGATCTTTGTCCCTTTATTTATGATCCATTCTCCCAGCACTTCTGGATCCCCGGAAAATTCCACTGTTTTCAACATACTGCACCCGTGAAACGCCCATTTTTCCACAGTTTCCACATATTCCGGAACCCGGACATATTCCAGATTTCTGCACTTCAGAAAAGCGCTCTCTCCAATAAATTTCAGCTTTTGAGGAAGTTCCAGCTTCTGCAGTCCGGTCTGATAAAACGCCTCTCTTTCAATCCGCTCCACAGACTGAGGAATTTTTATCTCTGTCAGATTCCCACATTTATAAAATGCCCTTCGCCCAATCTCAGTGATCATTTCCGGAAGCACTACTCCGGAAAGTTCCTGGCACTCCATAAAAGCTTCTGCCGGAATTCGGATGATTTTCTTATTCTCTTCAAAAACTGTCTTCTGCAGTCTTTTACACCCGTACAAAACCCCTTTTCCAATATATTCTGTTGTAGCCGGGATTTCAAAACTTCTCAGGTTTACACAACCGGAAAAAGCTCTGTTTTTTATAACTTTTATTTTCTCTGATCTTACTGTTCGAAGCCTTGTACATCCGGCGAAACTTTCTCTGCCAATCTCTCTGACGCAGTTTTCCAGGCTCACTTCTCTGATCCGGATATTATTCTTCAGTGCCTCGTCCCCGATTCGGCTGTAAGGCTGTCCGATAACAAGAATTCTCTCTCCGTGTTTCTCTGCACATCCTCTTACAAATGTTTTTTCTCTTTCTTTCTGCGAACGCCACACCAGTGTTTTCTGCATTTTTTAACCTCTCAACAAAAAAACGGATGCAATACCCTGAAAGATATCGCATCCGTATATAATGATCATGTTTTCAACAATACCATCTGCTACCGCAATATCTCTGAATTCAGGAAATGTTTCTTTCTGTGTCCCGAAAAATAGGTACACAAAACCAAACAATCTCCCCCTCCATTTATCATTGCGTGTAATAACTGGTAGCAGCTTTAAGCAGGTATCCTGGCTTATGTAATCACGATCCCTCCCCTTCTCATACAGATCCGTACAATGGTTACAGAAAGATCTAAACAAATACAGTAGCACGACTGCCTGGGATTCTCACCCTGTTCCCTCTTGGCCCTGCCGATGTGGCAGAGAACTTAAAACCGGTAATTGTTTTTTCTCCATATTTAACTGTTCAGAAATTATAACACACTTCTTTTTCTGTGACAATCCCGTGAATCAGAGTTATAGGCGGGGTTATTTCATAATGATCAGTATTTATTTTACAGTTACACGGCATTTGTAAGAAACTTTTCCGGATCTTACTGTAATTACCGCAGTTCCTTTTTTCACACCTCTGACCACACCTTTGGAACTTACTGTGGCAACAGCCTTATTGGAGGAACTGTATGTAAGTTTTTCAGCAGATGTTATTGGTCTGCGTATCGGCTTTAAGGTCGTTGTCTTTCCTTTACTGATGGTTATTCTGGACTGCAGTCCGGTTATGGCCGCAGTTCTTACTGTTCCTTTCTGTACAACGACTTTCAGTTTCGCCGTTTTTTTGCTTGCCAGAGTTACTGTGATATAAGCAGTACCTGTCTTTTTCTGTGCGGTGATCACACCTTTTTTATCTACTTTTACAATTGCAGTATTGCTGGATTTCCAGGACTTCACGGAATCTCCTTTTGCAAGACCACTGACTTTCACTTTGCTAGTAGATTTTCCCGGATTCAGACGAATTCCATATGCGTTCAGTTTGATCGTTGGTTTCAGTTTGCTTCCTGAATTCTTTGTTTCTTTTTTGGCACATACAGAACAGGTTCTTGTGATCTGTTTCGGTGCAAAAACAGTTGCAGATTTCGTTGTCTTCCAGGAACTCCACTTATGTGCTGCAAGAGCTGTTGATTCGGTCTTTTTCTCTCCGCACCAGGTACAGGTATAAGATTTTGTTCCTTTTGTCTTACAGGTGGATTTCTTTGTTACTGTTCCTGCATCCCAGCTGTGTTTTGCATGTTCTCCTTTGTTTTTCAGATCCCAGTATGTTGTCTCCTTATTTACAAAACGTCTGTAAGAATCCAGTGCCTGAAGTGCCTGTACTGTAGACATTTCGCTGGATTTTGAAATTGACATGGAATGTGAAAAACCATTGTCGCTCTGAATATAACCAGTCAGATTTGTGATCATATTCATATTTACAGTACCAAAATCATCGCTTAACGGATCAATTCCCATAGAAGTCAGTGCCAGAAGAACCTGGGCTGTACTTTCACAGGTACCATATCCGAAATCATCTCCCATGGCATTTGCCAGGTAAGTGAGTGCTTTGTCTGAAATATTTTTTGCGACTGTATTATGGTTTCTGTAGACAGCAAGGGCCTGAAGCGCCATGGCTGTAATATCAGAGCTTCCTCCTTTTGCATCGGTAAGTCCGATTCCACCGGTTGTCGGATTCTGGAATTCTCCAAGTGCCCTGATGATGGAAGCACGGTTCCATTTCGCATTTCCCGGGATCTGGATATCTGCGGCATCCAGAGCGATCAATGCATAGATCAGTTCATTGGAACCATTTTTCAGTTTTTCAGAATTGTAGATCATCGCTGCAAGGTTTACACCGTCAACATTTGTGATGTCTTTTCCCATAGCTGTTAATGCAAGAGACACTCGCTCAATATCTGTAGGTTTCTGGTCTGCACTCCAGCCTTTTACAGTCGCACATACAGACTCGTAATATGCGTCCAGTTTATCCTGGTCAATGGTCTGTCCGCTGCGGAGAAGAGCATATACCACCCACTCATCTCCATACTGATATCCTTTTTCCTGATGAAGGTCTGTAAGATAAGAAACTGCTTTCTCAACGTCTTCAGACGCAAGTTTTTTGTTGTCTGTATCCTGTCCGTCACCTTTTGTTACTGTGAGCCTGATCTTTACAGGTTCCGGAGAATTGGTCTGGTCAACCGGTGTACCGGTAGCGATCACCGTTCCCTCGCCGATTCCCGTGATCCTGTAATCGGTTCCGATAAAGTAGTTGTTTGTATCTGGTGCTCCATCCTGACGTTTCCAGTAGCCACTTGTTTTCTTTGTAATGACTACAACACCTTTTTTGTCAAAAGTCCATTTCATGGATGGATCTGTCACGTTGTATCCCTGGTCAGAAATCTCTCCGGTAAAGCTCAGATCGATATCCTGACTTTCTCCTGATCTTACGGTTACCTCTGTTACAGGAGAAGTGACTGAAGTCAGTGGATTCTTATATACAAACTCAACCTCAGAAGTTCCGGTAATGGTACGTGTCTTTCCTGTTTCCGGATCTGTATCTTTAATTTCTGCTGTGTAAGTTACTTTTCCGGACTGTTTCGGAACAAATACTTTGGAACCGTTGCTGTAATATCCGATCGTATCATCACTGCTTGTAATGGTCCAGTCAGATGCATAACTTGCATTGGTCGGAGTTACTACGGCACTTCCCGGAATCGGGTTAAATGCAACTCTGCCGTCCTCTTCCTGACCGTCACTGTTTGCATTTCTTCCATGGATCACCTGCTGTCCGGACATTCCCGGTACAATGGATTCGATCGGCACATATGTAGATGTCAGATCTACTTTTGCAGAGATATCCGGCTGTGCCTTGGAGCTTACGGTGATAGAGGAAGTTCCCGGTTTCAGGAAGAAGAATGAACTGTAACTTTCATCATTACTGATCACAGATCTGTCAGCGGCTTTATACAGGAAACTTGAAAAAGCCATATCGCTGAAATCATCTTCCCCTGTATATTTTCCCTGAACCTGGATCTTCTTAGTCTCGGAACCTGCTACCGTAAAGCTTCCGTTTGTTATATCCTGTCCGTCAATAAGAAGTCTGACTGCTTCGATCTTCTTTGTTGTGGCGATCACAGAAACATACGCAACAACTTTACTGGAACCGTCACTGTTTATCTGTGTTGCTGTGATAAGTGTTTTTCCGTTTCTGTATACATACAGATCTCCGGAAGAAAGGTCCATTGCCATTGCTCCGGACGGCTTCATCTCTGTACAGTTCCACTCCAGATGACTACCCTCCGGTGCCTGATAATCCTTAAGGCTTAATCTGCCTGCAACTTTAAATGCATTGACAGAATCCGGAGATACCTGCAGACGGGAATCTGTCAGGGTTTCTTTTGCACTTCCATTATAAGCAGAAAATTCTACCTGATACTGATTTTCTGCTGGAAGTTCCGGCCACACTTCAGTATCCGGTTTATAGGACTGGTTTTCTCCAAAGTACGGGAATCCTTCACTGCTCTGTCCCCATTTTGTACCATTGTCTCCACGTCCGTTATTCAGGACATCAACCAGATCCAGCGTCTTCATTTCTGTCTCATCCCTGGATGTGGAATTTACCAGAACTCCCTCCGGTACAGACGGCATGGACAGGGTATCTGCCCAGTAACAGTTCTTTACAAGTCCTGGATCATCCGCAGTTTCATACTGTGCAAACAACGCGCCTTTCGGGCTCTCGCCAAAAGAAATACTGTTTGCGATAACTCCGCCTGATAATTTCTTCGCGAAACCGCAGGCATAACTTCCGGAAATTTCCACAGAACAGTTCAGTACCGCACCTTTGATGCTTCCGCCAAGTGCACCTGTATTTTCCCATACATTTCCGATCGTTCCTTTAAATGCGGTATTCTGTACAACACCGCTCTCTCCCACTCTGGTAAAAAGTCCCTGGGAATCTTTCAGCGTAACAGTATGACCCTGGCCGTCAAACACACCATTAAATTCACAGAAGTTCATATAATCACCTGTAAGAGTGATATCGTTATCCAGCACATAATACTGACCTTCTGTACCGCTCCAGATATTTTCGATCTGGTCTGCAGAAGTAATATGTGTAACGGTTACACCTTCCGGGATTTTTACCGGCGCTTCCGGTTTCTGTTTCTTCAGTGCGTTCACTGCATCGCTGAGTTTCTTTGCAGCTGCGTTTACTTCTGACTGGGAAGCTGTACCTGCATCCAGCATTTCCCTGGCCTCAGCAAGAGCCTCGGAAACAGCTTTCCAGCTGGTCTCTGTGTAGTCAGACTCTGTAAGTTTCTCTGTAGATTCAATGGCAGCTTTCAGGCTGTCCCAGTTTACTTCTGCCGGAGTCCCGGAACCTTCTGTCAGTACCGGAAGTCCGTTGTTGCTTCCATCAGAAGGAAGTGCCCATCTGAAACCTGTAGACGGGATCTCTGTATTCAGGATATCCACACTGGCTTTGATCTGATCTGCAGTCATTTTGGTTTTGCTGTCATCAGAAATATTATCGGTTCTTCCCATACCAACCGCAGACATACCGGATGCCCAGAGTGTATGGCTGATCTTATAGGAACCTCCATTTGTAGCAGCGATTCCTCCACCAAACATATCTGTATTTCCTGCAAAGTAACAGTTGGTTACTGTTCCCTGAAGATTTCCCACAAAACCTCCGATGGTATCCATATAATCACTTGCCGCATTGGAGGATACTGTAGAATAACAATTCTGGATCGTTCCTGTTACTGTATTTGCCACACTGCCCTGTCCGTCTGAAAGCGTCAGTGTGCTGCTTCCTGCAACTCCAAGATTCTGGATCGTTCCGGAAACTTTATCTGCAAGCGGCTTATCCGCAAGAGTGATCACATGGCCTTTTCCATCCAGCGTACCTGCAATGGAGCTGATCTGCTGACCGGAAGTCAGAGTGATATCTGCCGCAAGTTCATAAGTTTCGCCTTCCGCGATTCCTCCTGTCGGAAGATCTGCTGCTGTACTTATCACATGGGAAGCAGACTGTACTTCTGCCACAGCAGCCTTAGAGCTGTCTTCATCTCCTGCCGAAAATTCATCCGCCTGATCTTCCTGTCCTGCTGAAAAATCTTCTGCCCCATTCTCAGTTTCATCTGCCGCAAAATCTGCGGTATTACTTTCTTCTGCAGTGTTTTCTTCCGGATAAAGCTCCATGGAAGTACTTTCTTCTGCGGTCTGATCCGAAAACAGATCTGCGGCCTGTACCGGTGCAGTTCCTCCCAGCATCAGCGCCATTGACAAAGACACACTAAGCGCCTTTTTTCCATAGCCTTTTTTTGTTTTTTTCATTCTTTTTTTCCTTTCCTTTTATTTCCGCACTAAAAAAGTTCCCTCACTGAAATGAGAGAACTGATTTTCTATCGGTTAGTTGTATTTAATTTTAGCTGAATATCTCAGATACTCTTATCCCCTCTGCGAAAAAATAATGTAAATGACGTGGCAGAGATGCGATTCAGACCTCACGCTGGAATCCTCCTTTAAGAACTGTCTGTGGCAGTTCACCTCATCTGAAATATGCAGTTGTTTCTTCTGTTATTCTAACAGTTTGGAAATTTTATGTCAAATAATTCTCGGGATTGCTGTAGATTTTCTTTCCGTGTCCTGCTGATGTTATGAAGCACACGAATTGACTGCAGAACATCCTTTTTGCTGCAACACTCAATGGTCCACGTCCGCTCCCTGGTTTCCGGAAGCAGTCCCAGTACTCTTTCATAAGGGATATTTCCGGCGCCCAGGGCAGCATGGGAATCCCGGTCACCATTGTTGTCGTGAACATGGACATGGGTCACATAAGGCGCCAGCTTCTCTGTCCATTCCAGAACCGGGATCTTCGAATAACAGTGGGCGTGCCCCATGTCAAAACAGAGATGGAAATTCGGATATTTTTCCCCAAGAAGTTTATAAACATCCAGAACCGGATTGATCTGCGGGTCAAACACATTCTCCATCACAACTTCCAGCTCTTTATGCTCTTCCAGAAATTCTCCGAAAAACTCCGCAACTCTCTCAGGCCAGCCCTGAAGATAGTGGACATAAGGGTTCATGCAGGTATGATAGATGATCTTTTTTGCCCCAAGTTCCATACCTGCTGTATAAGTCTGGTGAAAACGCATCATCGTAATTTTACGCACTTCGCTGTCAAAAGCCGCGGGATCGATATTCATAAACGGTCCATGCAGGGTCAGTCCCCGACAGTCCATAAATTTCAACCGTTCCCGGTAGCTGCCAATGGAATCATTCAGATGATCCAGATTGTCTGCTATCGAAAATTCAATACTTTCGATTCCCACTCCTGTCTGCTCGATAATCTCGTTCATCTCATGATCCGGCAGAAGATGACTGATATATATCATAATTCTTTACCAGGGTAAGCACTTATGGCTTCCCGTCCTTTCTTTCAGGTATTTCTGTACCTGTATACAATTTTTGCCGGCCCTGCTGTTATGGCAAAGACCGGCTTTCCGTCATTTCCAATACCTCTGAAACGTACAGGAAATGCCTGTTATTTTATTATAATCTGACATCCTCACAGGGTCAAGCCGACATCTGACTGGCTATTTTTCAATAAAAAGCCCCAGAGATTTCCAGTCATTTACTGTTTCATTTCTGAGCTTCAGATCATAGGGTAAAAGTTCTACCGGCAGATCATTTTTGATACAGGTTCCGATCAGCGGAATGATCCATCTGTTATCATCCGAAATCTCCGCTCCATTTGCAAAATGATCAAAGCAACAGCTCCCGTCTCCCTGAACTTTTCCCGACATCATACGGATCGTATCAGCTCCGTTCAAATATGACAGATAAACTGTCTTATCTTCATCCTGAAAACTACCCGGCAGTTCTGTCTGCGCGATCGTAATTCCATTCTCATCCACAGTAGTTGTGTAATCAAAGATCCACCCAATATTTCCATCCCCATCTGTCAGACAAAACGTGTGGCTGCATGCGATCAGATTCCATACATCCCAATATTGCAGTTTCTCATCAGATGAATTTATCTTAACAGATAGAAAACGATAAGCCGGTGCGTCACAGCCTTTCGTTACTGCTGTGAGAGCATCCATTTTTCCAAGCGCATAGGAGATATCAAGGCTGTCCAGTCGATTACGCAATGCCTGATAGCAATCCATTTCTTCTCCATCCGTCATGCTTCCATAAACAGAACAGTAAATTCCATCATTTATCTTATTCTCTCTGACCTGATCTTCCCCAAAACTGCTGTCATCCGTCTGCCAGTCCACCTGTTCTTTAATAGAAATGGAGAAGCTGTGTTCCAGTGGTGGATGCGTCAGATTATACTTAAGAAGATCTGAAAAAGCACCATTATCATTATCTGTCAGATAACAGCCTCTTCCATCTTCCATAGGAATGGTCGTATAAGGAGTTACTGACGGAATATCATCAGGATCCTGATAAATGGCATAATTATTATTCCAGAATCTTATCTTTTCTCTGTTCCGGGAGAGAAAATCTTTTGAAAAGATCACTTCGTAATAACCATTGGAGTTCTGTGTGGAAGTCATCGCGCTGTCAGATTTCACCTCCGAAACGGACCCTTTGTGCCAGGTCAGGGTAAAGTCCTTCGTCTGATCCAGTTTCAGATTTTCGTTAAAAGTATCTCCTTTTTCGCGGCTTTGAATGATCAGATCTACAGCCCGGGTAAGATAAGCTTTCAGGACATATTCCGGAACTGAAGCTGAATCAGTATCTGTAGATTTGTAATTATTGCCACCGGCTGTATTTTTCGGAAAATCTTCCTTCAGCAGGAGCATGGTAAGAACTCCTTTATTTTCTGTTAAAGAATACCTTCCACTTTTGACAGCAAATCGCTTCAGACGTTCCTCCAGAATTTTTATGGATTCATTATATCCGACTACTGTAAATTTATCGTCCGGAGTCAGAGTCACCTGATACATGGTCTCCGCATTATATTCCAGCGGTGTATTTTTCCGGTAAAGAAAAACACCCAACAGCGTAAGTATCGCAAAGAGACAGAAAACACCACAGGCAAAAAACACCTTTTTTCTTTTTTGAGGTCTTTTTGCTGCTCTGCTGCCATCGCCTGCTTTCTTCACAGCCTGCTCTCTACCCACGATCGCCAGCATTTCATCAATACTCTGCGGCCGGTCTTCTTTTTGCAGGGACAGTCCTTTCATCAGAATATCTTCCAGCTCAGGATCGATTTCTATCCCCAGATTGGAAGGCGCCTTCAGATTATCATCCAGAAGACGACTGTACGCTCCATCCGGTATCTTACCTGTAAGACAATACCATAAAGTAGCTGAAAGAGCATAAATATCTGTCGTCGTTCCCTGGTTTCCCTGAGAACTTACCTGCTCTATCGGACTGTAACCATCCTTCAGAGTACAGGTATATTCATCCCTTCCACATTCCCTTGCTGTCCCGAAATCAAAAAGTTTCAACCGCAGAGTCTGCGAAGGTCCACCGGAAAAATCCGTGCCTAGGACCATAAGATTGTCCGGAGCAATATCTCTGTGAATCAAACCACGCTTATGTATCAGGGAAAGCCCCGACAGGATTGGAAGAATCGCAGAAAAAAGCTGGTCTGCCGGAATTGGTCCATATCGCTTTACATATTCTTTTAAGGTTATTCCTTCCAGATATTCAAGTACAATATAACTGGTTTCATTTTCCTCAAAATAATCCAGAACTTTTACAATACTGTCACTCTTTAACGTGGCAAGAATTCTTCCTTCCCTGAGAAAAGTGTCTCTGGATTCTTTTATAAAAAGTTCCTTGATACAGACTTTAAGACCAATAGGCTCCTGGACTGCTTCATAGGCAAAGGCAAAACCGCCCTGTCCGATAAAACGAAGAATTCTGTATTTATTATTCAGTTTACTTCCGGGTTTCAGTTGCTGCATAATATTAGTTCCTTCTGTTTTCAGAAATTACTGCATCAGATTCATTTGTCCGATCATCCTGTTGATCGCTGATTTTTTGTCATCAGAACAGAGAACGGCAATCAAAAAACTGTCAAGACTGTCCTCTTCCGCGCTCTCATCCAGTACCTGAAATCTGCAGGCCTGAAGAATCTCATTCATTCGTCTTACTGTCAGGATCAGTCCCGGATCAGGAAGTTCTGCTTCACTTCCAAAGAATAAGATCATGAGTAAAAGAAGTGACCGGGAAATGCAGTCTCCCTGAAGAATCCTGTGCATAAAGCTGTACTCTTCCCAGTTCGGATCATTGGCATCCGAATCACTGAGGAGAATATAGGAATAAAATCGGTTCAGAAGTTCAAACAACTTATTAGGACTGATCTTCGCTGTGGCCAGACACTCTTTTATCTCTTCCTCGGACATATGAGCATGTCGATTCGGATCCATTTTGGAAATATTGCTGAGTGGAAGATCAAGATAAATGTTTCTTTTGATCCGTCGGTTTTTATCACTTGCCATATAATATTTGATCCTGGTATTCAGATAAAAAAGAAAATATTTGCAGATATAATATCTGGATTTTTCTCTGCCATCACAAAACATCCGTATGTTTTCACACATATAAGAAACAAATTCCTGATTCTCACCCAGTCTCCCGAGATCCTTTTCCACAGTAAGGGTTCGCTGAAGTGTATACATAGTCTCCGCATAAAAACAGGAATTCATCTGCACATAGTTTTCCATACGTGCAAGAGGAAACGCTGAATAGGAGCCATTGAACCCATTAATAAGAAATCCATCATAAGAACCACTGCTTTCAAATTCGCGGATCTGCACGATCAGACTGTACCAGTGATCAAAGGTCAGTTTTTTCTGAAAAGCATAGATCAGACTTGCCTCGATCAGATCCCGGGCATAGAGAACTTCCTCATTTTTTTCCTGTAATGCAGCGTTAAGCTCAGCAAGACTCCACTGATTGCAGAAGCCTTTGTAAATGATCCGGTAACGCAGGGGATAGCTGTCAATCTTCTTCTGGATCCCTTCAAGGGAATCCCGGTCCTGCAAGAAATCCTTCTGGATTTTTTCGAGGGATTCCAGGCACGCAAGCGCATCTTTTCCTTTGAGACCGATAATGATGTCATCAAATATTCTTTTTGTTTTCTTTCTCATATCCTGTTCCACCCCCTGATAGATCCACATACTTCTTCATGTTTATGCTTACCATTCCTTTTTTATTCCATCAATTTCAGCAGTTACTTTCTGCTGAATTTCCAGGGGAATGATTCCGCAGGCCAGCATTTTGAAATCTTCACATACACTGTCAGCTGTTTCCTTCCCGGTCTGCAGAAATATACTTCTGGATTCTGTATCTTTATATTCACTTTCCTTTAGATGGATGATCAGAAAACATTCTCCGTGAGTCAGCTCATAAGAATAACAGCTCTGAAACAGTCTCTGGTTCAGATAATTCACATACCATTTAAGGGTTCGGATAGCTGCCTGCTCCGGATTATAAGTGGTGATGGAAATTACATACTGGTAATAATCTCCACCTATTCTTTTTTCTACATACATAGAATTTCCCTTCCTGACGGTGAAAGCTTTTTACGAGGAAGTGCGTTTACTCATTAACTGTGTAGGTAAGGCTGTCCGGCATTTCCGTTAATTTCAGTTCCTGGCGCCCACTGTCAATCATGGACTGGCATAATGTCTCTGCATTTACATAGTTATTTTCTGTGAATCCATCATCTAATACGATAATTCCGGCTCCGTCAAGAGCTTTAAGATTTTCGTTTTTCTCAAGATTATTAAATGCGAGCACATATCTGATATAGTCACCTTCATCAGTAACTTCTTTTGTCATGAAATCGAAATTTTCAACCCCTGGATAAACCTGGCTGACATCAATACCCTGGATGCTTTCGAGAGTATAACCTGCAGATTTGTAAAAAAGAGTTTCATCATTTAACTGCACAAGCTTTTTGCTTCCACTTTCATAAAAGATCACTATATATTCCGGATGTTCTGCAGTGTCGTCAGTCTTAAATACACGGTGCTCTATTAACAGAGAATCCGTAGCCGGTGTTGCAATGGCAGTTTCTGATGTGCTGCTGTCAGAAGTGACGTCAGAATTTGCTGAAGAATTCATGATCTGAGAAGCAGCTGAAGAATCTGCTTCATTGGAAGTGGAGGACGTTGAACTGGCAGTCTGACTGGAAGCCGCCATTCTTGTTCCTGTAAAATAACCGACCGACCGGCCGATCACCGTAGCAATTGCAATCACTGCAACCGTTTTTACCACATTAGACATCTTACTCATAGCTTATTTCTCCTTCTCTTCTGTAAATTTATTATGTATAAACAGTATAGTAAAATATTTCTGCATATTTTTGCGAAAAATATTTCTACCTGGATTATACCATAAGCTTAATTACCCCTGGATATAATTTTTGCCAGCCTCTGCTGCTGCAAAGACCGGCTTTTTATCATTTCCTCTGTAGCTGGAGTACATTGGAAATGCATGTTATTTTGAGAATTTTTTTTACAAGAATTATACGAGAACTTTCTCTACCGCATTTTTCCATCCGCTGTATTTCTGCTCTCTCTCGACCGCATTCATGGACGGGATAAACTGGTTGCGGTTTTTCACCTCAAAGATGCTTTCCATCTTGTAAAGTCCACAGCTTAATCCTGCCATCAGGCCAGCTCCGAACGCGGAAGATTCTTCACATCTTGGAAGGCTTACTATTGTTCCCAGGATATCACTCTGGAACTTCATCAGATACTGGTTTCTTGTAGGGCCGCCGTCTACGCAGAGCTCTTTTACTGTCATTCCATCTTCTGCCTTCATCATCTCCACAATGTCTGTGATCTGATAAGTAATTTTGCCGTTAAGCCCCCATGCAAGAGAAGTTACAAGACCAAGATCTGACATGATCGGTTCTGTTCCTGCGTTCATCATAACAGAGGAACCTGTTCCGTATGTAGCCCTGTCCGAACAAAGCACCCTGGGAATCTCCGCTTACAACCGGTGCGTCCGGAAGTGCAATGTTCAGAACTTTACGTGGGCACTCAGCGCCAACAACCTGGCTTACCATGGAACCAAGTCCGCCAAACGGTGCGTGTTCCTCAGCAGTTACAACAACTTTTGCATTGGATGCTGCTTTTACGATTGCTTCTTTGTCCAGAGGTTTTACGCAGTACATATCAAGAACTGTTGCGTGAATACCGTCTTTCTCAAGAAGTTTGACAGCCTCGTAAGCCAGGCGTACACCATCTCGCCGCATGCGATGATCGCTGCGTCTGTACCATCTGTAAGAACCGTTGCCTTGTCCATTTCGAACGGGCAGTTATCCTCTGTATAAATATCCTCAACCGGGTTTCTTCCTACACGGATGTATGCCGGTTTCTCATCTTTCAGAAGTGCCTCGATCAGTTTTGCTGTCTGGAAACGGTCACTTGGAAGATAAACTCTCATGTTGGGGATTGCGGACATAGCGGCGATATCCTGTGCGGAATGATGGCTCATTCCAAGAGCACCGTAGCTGATTCCACCACTGATTCCGGCAGCCTTGTTCTCCATAACTGCAGAGCCTTTACCTTTAACAGTGTTTGCGATGAGGACTGTCGGCTGGCCTTTTGTCTGTTTTGCTTCCTCAAATGCTGCGTGGAGCTGCTCAATCTTTTATCTCTTTCCTTTACAAACCATACTCTTTATATAATTTCCTGCAAGCCTCCACACTGTCTATAATTTTCCCAATCTCATCCATTCGGCCATCCGCAATCAGACGATTGATCAGCATTCTCATCCGCGCTTCGCCAATGGCCTCACCCTCAGCTTTTCCTTCCGCTTTACCTTCTGCCTTTCCAATAATTTTTCCACGCGCTTCTCCTAACTCAAGTAATCGTTCCGATTCCAACTGTAAAACCTTTCCGCCCATAACTTCATCCACTCCTTTCCTGATTTTTTCTTCTTTCCGGAAAATATAATCGGATATCCTTACGATTAGTCTATTCAAATCTGTATATAATTCTGACCTTCCCGCCATCGAAAGCTCTTTCTCCAGATTTACCCGGATATCCTCGTACTCACTCAACAATTCCTGTAACTTCTCTGTATTTTCTCCTATCGTATGCGCTGACTCTTCATATCTCATCACATAAAACGGCAGCAACATCAGTAAATTCTTCTCAAAAATGCTATCCTTCGTATAACGCTCCACCTTCACCGTCGGAACCCGATATACACACACCTGCCCATCCGGAAGCTTTAGCTCCACTTCCTCAACATCCGGCGTATTCTTCGTAGTTCTCAAATAAATCACACAGGACCTGGGAAACTCCACAAAAAATCTCCGTCCAACCCTCCGCCTGCTCTCCAGCGCAATAGCAAAATCATACTCAAACATCCGGATTGCCATCGTAGCATCATCTGTACTCTGACACTCAATATGATACACCTTATCCCCGATCAAAAGCCGGGCATCCGTGATCAATTCCCCGTCCTCCAGCTGATGCTCATTCCGAAGATGCACGATCTTCACATCCTCCGGATACGAAGTATGGAACACCTCGTTGATAAGCGGAACAAGCAAGTACGTCATCTTCTCCACCATCGTCCGGAAAACGTCATCGAATATAGTATTGTTGTTCATTAACACTCCTATCGGTATATATGAATTATACCACACAAACAAAACATGAAAACGCCATAAACCGGCCTTTCATAAATTCACAGAAACAAAAATGGAAAATGCTTCAGAATACGAAGCTCCAAGAATGTCCATACAGACAAAAGATCTTATAAGATATAACAACCATATCACATACTATAAAAAAAATCACTCAGATTTCATCCAAAAATCCCACTATAATTCGACAAACAGACAGCAGACCCCCTCGATTTACTTCGTCAGACAGCCGGAAATTTTTTCGCTTTTCAAAGCTGAGGAAATTGCGAGGAGGGGAAGCATTCGTAGTTGCGAAAGGCCATTTCCCCTCCTCGCGCTCCTCCCCTCCGGCCACGCAAATTACTGTAGGTTGTGGAGATGTGTTCAGATACTGGCGGGGCGATGGATGCTGCGGTATTGGATATGAAACGCTGTGCCGATCTATTCCTATTCTCCACAACTTTTTCCAGTCACTCACTTACTCCCATCAGGTCACAAGGAACCCCAACCTTTCCTCCCTGCCGTCCAGCGCAGCGACGACGACCCCAAACACCTACCGTTAAACCACAAGCAAACTCAGCCTCTCCTACCAACCGTCCAGCGCAGCGCTGACGGCTCATCCAACTCCCGAGCAGCCCCACACACACACTACCGCCCTGAAAAGCCAGCCCGTGAGGCGTGTGCTGCCTGTCGACGGACTCTGCAGGAGGGGAGCTGATTCTTGGCTGGCGGAAATCTGCGTTGCTTCAAAAATTCTCACTGTCTGAGCGGCTTCAGACGCGAGTTTGAGAATTTTTGAAGCGGTTTTAGCAGAATTCCGGCAGCCTAGAAGCCAGCCCCCGACGAAGCCCCGGCGACAGGCAGCACACGCCTCACGGGCGTCCCTTTCACGGGCGTCCCTTTCACGGTCCTCCCTTTCCCACAAAAAAAGAACAGGCCGGCACACACCGACCCGTTCACAAAAAACTGAATCCCAAAAATCAAAAAATCAGAAGCACTCCTTATAAATCTTATAAACCCTCTCCCGATCCAATTTCACAAAATTATTCGCCATCAATCTACCCTGGTTCTCCAGCACAGAATCCGTAAACTCCTCAAGCTCCTCCTCGGACACCCCATACTCATGCAGCGCCTTCTTAGGAATCATCACATTCAGAAGCTTCTCCAACTCCTCATAAACAACATCCACATCACATCCAAGGATTCCCGCCATAAATTTATTCAGGCGCGCAATCTCGCCATCACTCTTGATCTCCATATAGTTGTTGAGCACACCGGTAAACATTGCATAATTGGACTCACCATGAGCCACATGATACTTAGCCCCCAGCGGATAACTCAAAGCATGCACAGCCGCACACCCCGCATTACCAAACGCAATACCCGCATAATTAGCCGCCATCAGAAAATCCTTCATCAACGGAATCCGGGCCTCCTGACCATGATCCCTGATCTCCATATAACCCTTCAGGATCATCTCGATCGCCTTATACCCAAACATCCTTGTAGTCTCATTCCCCTTAGGAGAAAGACTGGACTCCACAGAATGCACCAGCGCATCAATAGAACTCGTAGCAAAAAACTGGAACGGCAGATCCTCCAGAAGCTCCGGGATCAGCACAGCAGAATCCCCGTAAAGCTGCTCCACAGCAAGCCCTTTCTTCGTACCCTTCGCAGTCAGGGAAAGAATCGAAATATTCGTCACCTCAGAACCCGTACCACAGGTAGTCGGAACCAGCACCAGCTCCTTATTCTTCACGATCGGAAGCAGCCCGTCATAAAGATCCGTAACCGGAGAAATATTCTCCAGTGCAAACAACTTGGAAAGATCCAGAATGCTGCCGCCACCAACAGAAACCACACGCTTCGCATCCTTCGGCACATCCTTCCAGATTGCCTCAGCCATCACATCCGTAGGCTCGCCCTTACCATAATCCTCACGGAAGATCACATCACAGCCAAGCCCCAGCGGCTCAAAAAATTTCTTAAACAATCTCTTATTGGTAAAAAGCAGATCCCCTTTACCAAGTTTAAATTCCTCCGCAAACTGCCGGCAATTATCAAAACTGTAAATCGTCGGTCTGATCATCAGTTCCTGCATAGTTTTTCCTCCTGTCAGCCCCGCATTTCGCAGAAGCTCTTTTTATAAAATTTTATTATAATATAATAACACTGGCAGACAGCCCTCTGCAATCCGCATTACCACCCGCCTCCTGCCAAACAGATCAAACGCCAAAACAGGCTTTTACATTCTACTTTGCCACCGGCATACGATCCCTTCACAAGTCAGGCAGATATTTGCAGCTCCGCAGAGGACTTTCCTGATCCAATCAGTTTTCAACATCCATGCGTCAGGAGCGTACCATACATCTCCGGTCTTCGATCCCGGAAAACACCCCACTCCCGTCTCTTCTGTGCGATGGCATCCAGATCAAACTCCGCAGTGATCACACCCTGTTTCTCCATTTCTGCAGTCTCTGACATATTACAGTTGAAACTTTCTTTTCACTGCATCCACCAGAAAATCCGCAGTACCTTCCACGCCAAGAAAACTGCTGTCCACCAGAATACTCTTGTGGTTCTTGTCATCCGGGTGATATCCCGCATACTGCATATGATAGGAATCACGGGCCTCATCAATAGCCACGATCATTTTTCTGGCCTCTTCAACCTCAATGTTCAGATCCTTCACACAATGCTCCACACGAACCTCATATGGTGCATAAATGTAAATATGCATGGCATTTTCCATCTCTTCCAGAGTAAAATCCGCACACCTTCCGACAATAACACATGTCTCTTTTTCCGCAAGAAATTTAATGATATTCTGCTGCGCCTCAAAAATCTTATCCTGTGTATTGCTGGTTCCTTTTCCAAGAGGAAACATCATTCTTGCAAAAGGACTGGCCTTGACTTTTTTCGCTGTCTCCTCCACTTCATCCACAACAGACACCGGAAGGTTCAGCTTCTTTGCAGCCTGATCCACAATATCCCTGTCATAATATTCAATCCCCAGTTTTTCCGCCATCTTTTTTGCGATCGGACGACCCATGCTGCCAAACTGTCTGGTGATCGTAACTACGTATTTACTTTTTCCCATATAATTTCCTCCCGAATTAAAGGATACATTCCAGGTTCATGTTTTTAATATTCATACCATCCGACGATTCCCGGATTCAGATTGATATTGATCTGCTTGATCTCCTGATACTCCTCAAGGCCCTGAACACCCAGGTCACGGCCGATTCCGGATTTTTTGTAACCGCCCCACGGAGCCTCGTTAAATGCCGGGTTATAACAGTTGATCCAGGTAATACCTGCGCGGATCTCTTTGATCACCCGAAGCGCTCTGGAACCATCGGCGGTAAATACTGCTCCAGCCAGACCATACTCCGTATCGTTTGCCATGTCAATGGCCTCTTGCTCTGTCTTAAACGTCTGAATAGTCACAACCGGTCCAAAAATCTCCTCCCGGACAATGGTCATATCCGAAGTACAGTTATCAAACACCGTCGGTCTTACATAAAAGCCTTTCGCACACTCCCCTTCTGTGTAACGCTCGCCGCCGCACACAAGCGTAGCACCTTCCTCAACGCCCTTTTTAATATATCCAAGAACTTTATTCATATGGCTCTCAGAAACCAGCGGGCCCATATCCGGATTCTCCATAGGATCTCCAATAGTGATGGCATTTGCTTTCTTTGCAAGACGTTTCACAAATTCATCCTTGATACTTTCCTCGATGATAATCCTGGAACCTGCGGAGCACACCTCGCCCTGATTCAGGAAAATACCGATCATGGCCCATTCCACTGCGCCGTCCAGATCCGCATCTGCAAAGATCACATTGGGTGACTTTCCGCCAAGCTCAAGGCCGATCTTTTTTACATTGTCTGCTGCCGCACGCATGATGCTCTGTCCCACTTCCGTGCTTCCGGTAAAAGTAACCATATCCACATCTTTGCTCTCCGCGATCCGGTTTCCTGTAATTCCGCCAGGGCCAAGGATCAGGTTCACGCTGCCCTTGGGCATTCCGATCTTCTCAAAAATCCCAAACAGTTTCACACAGGAAAGCACACAGTTGGAACTTGGTTTAAACACCACACTGTTACCGGCTGCCAGTGCAGGAGCCAGTTTCCACACACCCATCAGCAGCGGATAGTTCCAGGGAGTGATCAGTCCGCACACGCCAACCGGCTCATGAACGGTATAGGAATGCATTTTTCCAAATCCTTCATTTACTTCATAAACACCGCCCTGTGGCATTTTTAAGAGTCCTGCATAATAGCGGAAACAGTGAACTGCATCATCCACATCAGCCTCTGCCTCTCTTAAGGGTTTTCCATGATCCATGCAGTCCAGCTTCGCAAAATCCTCTTTTTCCGCATCAATAGCATCTGCGATCTGAAGAAGGATATCCGCCCTTGTCTGGGAATCCATATCACGCCATTCCCTTGTCACATAAAAAGATTTTTTTGCCGCCGCAATGGCTTTATCTACATTCTCCACATTTCCTTCCGTTACCATGGCAAGAACCTCACCATTTGAAGGATTTAATGTAGGAACTGATTTTCCTGTACTGCCTTCTACCCATTCACCATCAATAAACATTTTCTGAAGTTCCATAAGCGTCCTCCTTTTATTTTCTTAACCCGTTCAAATAATCTTCCCATTCAATCTTCTGGCTCCCACGATCATCGGATCTTTTCACCTTCAAAATAATTTGCTTCCACCTTCATCCCCCGGATCTCTTCCTTATCCACTTCAAAAAGATCTCCGCTGAGAACAATGATATCTGCCATTTTTCCCGGCTCCAGAGTTCCCATGGAATCCTCCACATGATAAACACGGGCCGCGCCGGAAGTGTAAGCTTTTAGCGTATCTGCCATGGAGATTTTTTCCCAGGGGTTGGTGGATGTCAGTTTTCCGTCATCATCTCTTCTTGTAACTGCCGCATAGATTGTTGTAAAAGGATCTATAGTCACAACCGGATAATCGGTTCCAAGTGCCAGCGCGCCTTCATGCTCCAGCAAAGTCCGAAACGGCCACTGAAGCCTTGCCCGTTTTTCTCCGATCTGGTTCACCTTTCCATTTGCCGCAAGTGTTACATGATACGGCTGGACTGAAGGAATCACATCAAGCTCCGCAAAACGATCCAGGGTATCGGGATGGATGTTTTCGATATGCTCGATCGTATTTCGAAGACCATGCTCCCCGTTCACTTCCGCAGATTTTTCAAAAAGATCCAGCGCCATCCGCACGGAACCATCTGCAATACAATGAAGTCTTACCTGGATCCCTGCCTTGTTCGCCGCAATGATCTCTTTCTTCATTTTCCGCTCCGGCCATAACGGAAGTCCCTCGCCACAGGTCTCCGGCTTATCGGTATAAGGCTCCAGAAGAAGTCCTGTGTAAGTCTCCGTCACGCCATCAATAAAACCCTTTACCCCCGCAATGTAAAAATGCGGGGAATCAAAATGCTTCTGAAATTTAAAATACTTCGAAAATTCCGTATACCCGAAAAGTTTCATGTAGGAAAAGATCTGTGCCTTAAGCCCTTCTTCCTCGTCCAGTTTTTTCAGGATATCGTATTTTTTCATGGTTTCTTCGGTGTAATCATCGGCAAACATTTCACTTGCCGCAGCAATTCCGTAGTCAGCCAGAACATCCTGGAAATTCCGGTGGATCTCAAGCATCTCTTCCTCCGAAAATTCCATATATTTTTTCTGGGCCGGTTCACACGCTGCCGGTTCCAGAAGAAGACCGCTTAATTCACCATTTTCAAACTTTACATTTACACCGTTATCCATTTTCCGGTCCGGATCGATCCCTGCCTCTTCCAGTGCTCTGGAATTCAGCCACATGCTGTGGCAGTCCGCACAGAAAAGATACACCGGCCTGTCGGGAATGGCCTCATCCAGAAGTCTTTTATCCGGAAGCGGCTCGTCACCCCAGTTGGTGATAAACCATCCGGAACCTCGGATTCTTTTGTAATCCGGATGTGCATCTGCAAATTCCTTAATGATCTTTACACATTCTGCCTGGGAACGTCCTTTTCCCAAATCTGAACACACATATCTGCTGCCATCAATGGCTCCGGAAAAAAGATGGGTATGTGCATCCAGGAAAGAGGACATGATCATTTTTTCTCCGTGATCGTAAAGAGGCCAGTCCGCATAATCCTTATCTCTCTGGAAATCCCAGGGAAGAACCGCCTGGATCTTTTTGTCCACTACTGCGATGGCTGCCGGTCTGGGGAAGTCTTCAAGACCTGTAAAAACAGCTTTACTTCTCAGAATAAATTTTCCCATAAGCCATACCTCCTACATCACAAAACCACAGATCAGAAATCCCACAACAGAAAGTACACTTGCAATGATTACATATGGAAGCTGTGTCAGCGCATGTTCCATATTGTCAATTCCTGCACTCTGGGAGGAAAGAAGTGTCGCATCTGTATAGAAGCAGGCATGGCTTCCAAATGCACCACCGGAAATGATCGCTGCCATAATAAGGATCGGATTTGCGCTGATGGCTGCACCAAGTGGAAATACGATAGGTGCAACTACTGCGCTCATGCCCCAGAGAGAACCGGTAGTAAAGGTAAGTGCCGCAACCAGAACAAAAGCGATTGCCGGGAAAACCGGGCCCCAGAGAAGCGGTTTTGCAACAGAAATAATAAAATCTGTCATTCCCATTCCCTCCGTTACTTTCTGAAGTACAAAGGCAATGACCAGAAGGATCAGAATCGGAAGCATATCTGCAAAACCACGGACAACCAGATTAAAGAAATCATCCAGCGCAACCACTTTCTGCGGTACATAAAGCACGAAACAAACGATCAGGGAAACCACAACAGCCAGAAGCAGGTTGCTTGTCGCAATAGCAATGGCAACCAACACACCCATGGGAATCACGAAATTCCAGATGTTACCTTCTTCCTCATAACCTTTTCTGTCATCGTGGTTATATTTTCTGCTGGCATCGCTGTAAACCTTGCCAGTCTCCTCCACACGTTTATAGGCTTTTTTCATAGCACCAAGCTTTGGCATCACACCCAGCGCAAAGAGGAAAACAATAGCAATGGTAAGGATCGGATAAAAGCAATACGGAATCGCGTGGATATAAGCCTGGATACCGGTTTTAAATCCCAGCACCTTCACACTTGCCTGGTCAATAAAAAGACTTGCGTAAAAAACAGCCCATGTAGAAAACGGAAGCAGTACACACACCGGAGCACCTGTGGCATCCAGCATATACGCCAGCGCCTCCCTGGGGATCTTACGTTTGTCACAGACACCCTTCATACAGACACCAATGGAAAGCACATTCAGATAATCATCCACAAAGATCAGGATACCCATAACAAAAGTAGTAAGAAGAGTTTTCCTCTCCGTGTTACAGAATTTTGAAACCAGTTTCTGGAAACCAAAAGTACCCTTCGACTCCTGAAGAAGTGCGATCAGACTGCCAAAAAGGCCACACACAAGAACGATCCACACATTTTCGGCAAGCACATCCTGGATCAACGTACACCACTGAGGCAGAAAATCCTTCCTATACATGAATATGGCCGCCACCAGAGAACCTCCGATCAGAAACTCCACACATCTCCTGGTTGCGATAGCACCGACGATAATAACCAGAAGAATAAAAATTGCAATCAGTCCAGTATTCATTTTTTTCTCCCCTTTCCCTCTGTGAACCAGAAAGAGGCATACCCGTTTAACGGATATGCCCCTTTGCATCAACAGACTTTTTCGTGAAACAAAAAATGGCGTATTCATTGCGCTTCCGCAATCAATACACCATCGTACGTTTCGTGTTTTTTATTATTTTGTTACTGATATACTATTATTTTTCACACTCTGATACAATGCTTAATTTCGGTAGTTAAATTAATGTTTTTTAAGTATATATACTTGATTTTAAGTATATGTGATAGTATACTAACTTCAAATGAAATCAGTACTCACAAATCTGGAAAACCAGTAAGATTTATCCAAAAATAAGACAAACATTACGGTTACAATCCACTGCATATCCATAACCCTGATCTCTTTGTAACTAAAAAACAGCAACCACTGTACCAAAAAAAGGAGAAAAACCATGGAAAAAAACACCTTTCTTATGATCAACGACATGATCTACGATCTCTATTCCTGCACCAGCCTTAACGAAATCAAAGCAAAATTCCTGCTCCGCCTGAAAATGGTCATCCCCTACAGCTACGCCAGCATCCTCCTCCACGAAACCACCGAAGATCCGGACACCATCCGCCTCACCACCCCAATCTGCATCCCCGAAGCCTTCACTGAAGCAGAAAACGAATACATGAAGGTCGCAGACGAAGACCACCTCCTCTGGCTCCTCCACTCCCGGGAACCCCGCCTCGTCCGCGAAAGCGATCTCCTGGAAGACCAGCAGCGCCTCAACTCCCCCCTCTACGTCCACTGCTACCGCAAATACAACATCTTCGACTCCATGCAATACGCCAGTGTCTACCAGCAGGAACTCCTGGGAATCCTCACCCTCTTCCGCACCGAAAAAGACGGCCCTTTCACCAATGAAGACATGTTCTACCTCCAGGCCATCGGCATGCACTTAAACGCCGTCCTCTACCAGATTACCCACAGCCTGCCCCAGACCAACGACCTCAAACAAACCCTCGCCCGTCTGAAAAACACCTGCCACCTCACAAACCGCGAACTCCAGATTGCCGAACAGATCTACCAGTACCGCAACAACGACGAAATCGCAGGGTCTCTCGGCATCCGCGAAAACACCCTACAGAAACACCTGCAGAACATCTTCCGAAAAACCAACGTAACCTCCCGCTGGGAACTCCTGAGATTCCGTATGCGATAAAAGCCGTCCAGAACTATGGAACAAGGTTATCATGGGGGATCTAAACCTACGTTTACGCATGCAATAGAAGCCGTCCAGCGCAGCGCCGACGGCCCCCCTCCCGTCATCCCACAAGGAAACTCAGCCTTTCCTCCACGCCATCCAGCGCAGCGCTGATGGCTCATCCAACTCCCGGGAAACCACTCAACCATTCCTCCTGAACCACACTACCACTTCACCACTCTCCCATCCCGCCCGGAAAAGCCAGCCCGTGAGGCGTGTGCTGCCTGTCGCCGGACTCTGCAGGAGGGGAGCGCTTCTTAGGCGGTGGGAATCTGCGTTGTTTTTCAAAAGTTCGCTGTTTGAGCGAAGCGAGTTCGGACTTTTGGAAAACGGTTTTAGCAGATTTCCAGCGTCTTAGAAGCCAGCCCCCGACGAAGCCCCGGCGACAGGCAGCACACGCCTCACGGGCGTCCCTTATCCGCCCCACACCCCCACACAAAAAAAGACTCCGCAGCCACCCAATCCCGGGTCAGCCACGAAGCCTTCATTTTTATATGTATATCTATCTCACATGCTCATCTATGTCTGTCACAACTGGTTTCCGTATCAATCCTTCAACCCATTCTGCTCAAAATCCCTGAACAGACTGGCCTCACCATCATCCGCAAACGCATTTGCATCTCCCTGATCAGAACCATCCTGTCCACCTTCGATACTTTCATCCTGAGAATCCTGGGAATCCTGACTATCCTGTGCCGCACTCTCCTCAGAGCTATCCTTACTAGCACTATCATCCTTACCAAGTTTCACAGTAAGCGTCTTCTTCTTATATTCATTACCATCCAGAACCGCAACCGTCACATCAATCTTTTCCTTCGGCTCATAATACTGAAGCAGCTCAACCAGCTGATCAATACTGGTAATGGTCTTACCATCAAACTCCGTAATAACCATATTCTTGGTAATACCCGCATCATCAGCCGGGCCACCCTCAGTCACCTCAGAAACAAACACACCCTGCGGAATACCATAAATCTGAACAGCCTCATCACTGACCGTGCTGCCTGTGATACCAAGAATACCATGATTATCCACTTTATCCCTTGCCTTGGCATTCATCATATTCTCAAGAGAATCCGCAACATCAGAGATTGCAATGGCATAACCCATACCCTCAACCTCCGTAGAAGCAAGTTTGGAAGAGTTGATACCAACAACCTCACCATCCATATTCAGAAGCGCACCACCACTGTTACCAGGGTTAATAGCCGCATCCGTCTGGATCAGATTCACACCCTTATTGATACTGCTGCTGTTATCTGTAGAATCACTGGACTCAATCTGACCTGAAGAATCTGTCTTACGGTTCTTTGCACTGACAATACCAGTAGTAACAGACTGGCCATAACCAAGTGCATTACCAATAGCAACAACCTGCTCACCAATCTTCAGATCATCAGAACTTCCGATCTTTGCAACAGAAATCGCATCCATCGTGTCATTAGAAACATCTTTGGTTGCAACAGACACAACCGCAAGATCCTCGTTCTCATCAAAGCCTTTTACAGTAGCCTCATAAGCACTTCCATCTGCAAAAGCAACGGACAAAGTGTCCGCACCATCTACAACATGATAGTTTGTTGCGATCAGCAGCTCAGAATCTGTTTTTCCGATGATAATACCGGAACCACTGCCCTGAACTTCCTGCTCCTGGCTTGGCGCATACTGGGAACCAAACATGCTGTAATAATTCTGAACCTCCTGAACAGACTTGGTTGTGATCGCAACTACAGAAGGCATTGCCTCCTCAGCAACCTCGGATACATCAAGACTTCCCTTGGTATCGGAAGATTTTGTATCTGTTGTATCTGTTGTATCTTCGGTACTCTTATCTGACTTTTTATCAGATTTCATAAGTGTCAGCTTCTCGGAACTATCTGTAGCTGCCTGTACAGACTGTGCTCCTGTAAAATAATCCACACCTTCATATGCACCAACACCAATGCCACCTGCAAGTACTGCACACAGGCTGATGGTTGCACCTTTTTTCATCATTTTCTTTATTTTTAATTTTCTGTTGTTATTCATGATTAAGTCCCTCCCTGGAAAAAAATTTCTTCTCTGTTTCCTTTTGATGCTTCAAAGTATAGATTTTAATTGTGTTTACTTTGTGGGAAAAATGTGTTTTATTTGTTAAAACTTTTCACGGCCATCACAATTACAAACCATGCAACCTCAAGAAGAACGATCATTCCACCTGGTTTCAGTCCCGCATAATAAGAAAGAAACAGACCAATAACCGTAGTACATACCGCCACAACAATGGCACACACCAGAGTCCCCTTATAACTTTTTGCCATCTGCATCCCGCATGCCACCGGAACTACCAGCATGGAAGAAACGATCAGGGTTCCCACTGTACGGGATGCAATGGAAACGGTCAGTGCAGTCAGAATCGTAAACAGGAAATTAATATTCCGCACGGAAACGCCGGAAATCCTTGCCGCATTTTCATCAAATCCAATATAAAACAGTTCTCTGTAAAAAAACAGCACCGCTGCCAGAACCAGCACGCTGATCACAACTACCAATGCCAGCTCTCCTTCACTGATGGACACAATACTTCCAAATAAAAAGCTGTTCAGGCTTGCGCCGTTTTCCACAAAACCGGACAGCACACCTGCCAGTCCGATCCCGGCGGACATGACGATGGAAATTGCAACTTCAGAATACCGTGGGATTTTTTTACGGATCGCTTCAATTCCAAGGGCTGCCACAATACACATCACTACCGCACCAGCTACCGGATTCACTCCCAGGATCAGTCCCAGCACAACACCGGCCAGAGAAGAATGGGAAAGCGCATCTCCGATCATGGACATCCGTTTCAGAACAATGGTGATCCCGATACAGGGCGTGATCACAGCCAGAAGGATTCCCACGAAAAAAGCCCTCTGCATAAATCCATACTGTAAAATACTCATACCTCGTCAATCCTCCCCTCTTCTGCCTTGAAGAACCGATTGGCCCCTTTGAATTCACCGGAATTTCCGTGAGTGACCATAAGAATGGTCAGCCCCTGTTCCTCATTCCTCTTTTGCAGGACTTTTGCAAGTGCTTTCACGGAAACTGTATCCATACCTGTGGTAGGCTCATCCAGGATCAGGATCTTCGGATTTCCCACCAGTGCACGTGCCAGCATAACTCTCTGCTGCTGCCCGCCGGAAAGATCTCCGATCCTTCTTTTCCAGAACTCTTCCATTTCCATCTCCGCAAGTGCGGCTTTCAGACGTGGAATCTCTTTTTTCACCTGAAAACGTGCTTTCCATGAAGAGGAATACACGCCTGTCATCATGATTTCCTCTACCGTGGCCGGGAAATTCTGATTTCTGCTGATACTGTTCTGCGGAACATATCCCAGATCTCCCTTTCCAAATGTGGCAGAAATATCTTTTCCATTTACGGTAATGCTTCCTTCCTGGGCTTTCAGCTCACCCAGAAGAAGCTTCAGAAACGTACTTTTTCCACTTCCGTTTTCACCGGTAAGAATGACATAATCACCATCCTTTACTTCCAGGTTCACCTGCTCCAGCACTGGCGTTCCTGTGTAGTAAAACGAAAGATTTTCTATCAAAATTCCCATAATTTCTCCTTTTATCGCAACAGCAGTTCTACATTTCAGAACAGCCTTTGTTCTCAGCAACTGCTGCCTCACGGCTTCCGTTCAGTGCCTTCTGCAATGCCTCCAGATTCTTCCTCATCACAGAAAAATAATCCTCGCCGGCTTCTATATCTTCTTCACTCAATCCCTCAATAGGATTCAGCACAGCCGTCACAGCATCCACTTCCTTCGCCACAGTCTTCGCCACCTTTGGGCTTGCCAGTTCCTCAAAAAATATGGTATGGATGTCATATTTTTTCGCATACTCGATCACTTCCTGCATCTTGGCAGGATCAGGCTCTGAATCCGGTGTCAGGCCTTCAATCGCCAGCTGTGTCAGATCATAGGCATTGCACAGATATCCGAACGCCTCATGAGCCACGATGATATCCCGGCTCTTTGTATCTTTCAGGCCATCCCGGAATTCCTGGTCCAGCTCGTCAAATTCACCGGCATATTTCTCATAATTCGCTTCATAATAATCCTTATTCTCCGGATCCGCTTTTACAAAAGCATCCTTAATATTCGCCATCTCCTGTTTCGCCCGCATGGGATCCAGCCAGACATGGGGATCTTTTCCATTATCGCCATGAGCATGATCCTCACCTCCATCCAGAAGCTCCACACCATCCGATGCCTCAGACACCACCAGATCCTGATTTTCCAGAGTGTCCAGCACATCTTCCGCCCAGTGTTCCAGGTCCGCGCCATTGTAGACAAAAACATCCGCATCCTCAAGATTCCGGATATCCGTCGCCGCAGGTTCCCAGTCATGAGGCTCCGTTCCCGCAGGAACCATATCCTTCACCTGGATCTTATCGCCGCCCACCTTCCGGGCAAAATCATACATGGGATAAAAGCTGGCCATCACTTTCAGCCGGCCATCATCCACAAACGGCTGCCCCACTGTTCCGGCCCTGTGCAATCCATAACCGGTCACACCTCCGACCACAAGGAGCGTTGCCGCCAGAACCGCTGCCGCAGCCATCTTCCCTCTGTTAAAATTCATTTCTTCCTCCTGCACTCATCACAATATCCATAAAAGATCGTCCGGCTCTGATCAATCTCAAACCCGTGCTCATCCAGCACATGTCCCACAAAATGGTCAATGCATCCACACTGCAGAGGAATCGTATGCCCACATTCCAGGCACACAAGCTTACCATAATTCTTCCGTTCCTCATCCCGGATAAACCGATATTGTGCCGGTGCTCCCTCCACAGACGGAACTTTCAGCACAGCCCCTTCTTTCTGCAGACGCTCCAGACCTCTGTACACCGTTGTCCTTCCGATCCGGATCTCTTTTCCACGAAGGATCTCCATAAACTGGTCAATCGTATAAAACGTATCTCCATATTCCTGCAGACACTCCAGGATCAGCTTCTGCTGCCTGGTACTGTATTTCATTTTTTCTTCCATATAGTTCACTCTCTTCCGTCAACTGCACCTTCCATAACAAATTTTTTCATCGTCTGTATTTTCATACACAGCTTTATGGCCGGTCAGTCATCCATACGTCAAGCGGATATTCGCAATCCGCTTCGCTACTTGCTTGATTTGGTTAAATCAATATGAATTTGAAAACCGTTTTCATATTACATTTAAAAAAGAATTCCGTCAAGGTCTTTTTTCGTATCATATGTTACCGATTTTTCCACCGGCACATGCTATCCTTTCTCCATCACCTGAAAGCATACCAGATATCCAGATCCGTGTTCCATATCAGAGATACATTCCCCTCTGACTCCAGAGTTTCCGTCTGACACAGAGATTCACATCTGAGAACACTGCGATGCAGCCTTTTCCAATGACTTCAGGGATAAAAAATCCAAAATAAACCACACTAAAAAAAGCAGGTCTTTATTTTCAAAGGCCCACCCACTTACCACAGGAGGTATACTTTATGGAACCAAAAATGTTTTGTTATCAGTGTCAGGAAACCGCCGGATGTTCCGGCTGCACCATCTCCGGTGTCTGCGGCAAAAAGCCTGACGTAGCTGCCATGCAGGATCTTCTCGTTTACGTAACAAAGGGACTTTCCGCCATCACCACCGCACTTCGGGGCGAAGGCCGGGAAATCCCTTCCTATATCAATCATATGGTGATCCGGAATCTTTTCACCACCATCACAAACGCAAATTTCGACAAAGATTCCATCGTTGCAAAGATCAGCGAAACCCTTTCGGCCAAAGAACAGCTTCTCTCTCAGCTTTCTGACAGAAAAAGCCTTCCCGCTGCCGCACTCTGGCACCCGGAAAGCCCTGCGGATTACGAGTCCATGGGATATGTCACCAACATTCTGTCTACAAAGAATGAGGATATCCGAAGCCTCCGCGAGCTGATCACCTACGGCCTGAAAGGACTCTGCGCCTACACCAGCCATGCAAACGCACTTCTCCGTGAAGATCCGGAACTGGATGCTTTTATCCAGAGCACCCTGGCAAAAACTCTGGACGACAGTCTCACAGCAGAGGAACTGACCGCTCTCACTCTGGAAACCGGAAAATTCGGTGTCCGTGGAATGGCCCTTCTCGACCAGGCAAACACCGAAACTTTCGGAAATCCGGAAATTACAAAAGTAAATATCGGCACAGGCAAAAATCCCGGAATCCTGGTTTCCGGCCACGACCTTCACGATCTGGAAATGCTGCTTGAACAGACAAAAGGAACCGGCGTTGACGTTTACACCCACTCTGAGATGCTTCCGGCCCACTACTATCCGGCGTTCAAAAAATATCCGAACTTTGCAGGAAACTATGGAAACGCCTGGTGGAAACAGAAAGAAGAATTCGAAAGCTTTAACGGTCCCATCCTCATGACCACCAACTGCATCGTTCCGCCAAAGGACAGCTACAAAGACCGGATCTACACCACAGGTGCTACCGGTTATCCAGGCTGCACCCACATCACACCCGGGCCTGACGGCAAAAAAGATTTCTCACAAATCATCAGCCACGCCAAACGCTGTGCAGCTCCAACCGAAATCGAGCATGGTGAAATTGTCGGTGGTTTTGCCCATGATCAGGTGATCGCCCTGGCAGATCAGATCGTAGATGCCGTAAAATCCGGTGCCATCCGTAAATTCGTAGTCATGGCAGGCTGTGACGGCCGGGCAAAATCCCGAAGCTACTACACCGATTTTGCCCAGGCGCTCCCAAAAGACACCGTGATCCTCACCGCAGGCTGTGCAAAATACCGCTACAATAAACTGAATCTGGGAGATATCAACGGCATCCCACGAGTTCTGGATGCAGGCCAGTGCAACGATTCCTATTCCCTTGCAGTGATCGCCATGAAACTTCAGGAAGTTTTTGGCCTTGAGGATATCAATGAGCTTCCGATCATCTACAACATTGCCTGGTATGAGCAGAAAGCCGTGATCGTTCTCCTGGCGCTGCTTTCCCTCGGGGTAAAAAATATTCACCTTGGACCAACACTTCCGGCCTTCCTTTCTCCAAATGTAACCAAAATTCTGGTTAACAATTTTGGTATTGCAGGAATTAGCAGCGTGGAAGAAGATATGGAACTGTTTTTCGGAAAATAATCCCCGATATAAACTGATCATCTGCAATGCTCTTACACCAGTCATTTCTGAACGCAGGTCCCGCACAGGATCTGCGTTCAATTTTTTTGGTATGTTCTCATAAAAGCACTTTATCTCCGCCTTCTTTTATGATAAAATATAACCAAGACTTAACCAATAGAAAGAAGGTAGACCTCTATGAAATCACAGCGACTGGACATGATCGAAGAATATGTGCTGGAGCATAAGAACGCTTCTCTCGATACATTATGTGAGAAATTTAACGTATCCAAAAACACCATCAGAAGAGATGTCGACATCCTTCTGAAACGCGGCAGTATCATGAAAGTATACGGTGGTGTCGCAGCACTTGAAACTCCACAGACTCTCCCCCTTCTGTCTTACGAAGAGCGTGGCGGACGTTTTCCTGAAGAAAAGAAAGAAATCTGCCGCCGTGCCGCAGAACTTGTGGCAGAAGACGACACCATCTATATCGATACCGGTACAACCTGTCTGAATCTGGTTGATTTTATTGCGGATAAGCACTGCACGATCCTTACCAACAGCCTGCTTATCTTCAACAAGGCAGCATCCTATCCGAACCTGGATATCATTTCCGTTCCCGGAAGACTGAACCGCAAGACCCTGTCTTTCACAGGTCCTGATATCAACGATTATCTGCAGACTTACAACATTTCCATGGCTTTTATGGCCTGCACAGGCGTAACGATGAAGAGCGGACTCACCAACGCCAGTGCCGAAGAATACATCACAAAGAAAGCCATTGCAGAGAACGCCAACAGCATGATCCTTCTTGCTGACCATTCCAAGTTCGGCCGGATCTCACTTATGACCTATTCTCCAATGGAAAAACTGGACGCCATCGTAACCGACCAGGCACTTCCGGAAGAATACGATAATTTCTGCCAGGAACACGGCATCCGTGTTATGACGATCGACTGATCTTTTCATCATGAGCCGCATACCGTAAGATACGCCAGTCCGGTAGCATACGCACAAAACATACGCACCAAAAAAGTGTATCGGTGACATCCTTTATTTCTGTCACCGATACACTTTTTTATGATCCGCCGCAAAACCATTCAGATATTCAGCCAGGCAAAAACAGTGCACCTGCCAGGAGTTCAGCAGATGCACCGTTTTTGAATATGCTCATCTCATTAGAGGATTTTATCTGAGAGGCAGACTTTACATGGTCTGCCTTACAGTGTCATGGATTTATTTTCGAAGCTTTCTTATGCCTCAGTACTTCCTTCCCATGTGCCGACTTTTCTCTTTCCGGCAGCTTCATCGAACCAGTGTGTTGTAACTGTTTTTGCTCTTGTGAAGAAACGATATCCGTCTTTTCCGAGAACATGCAGATCACCGAAGAAGGAATCTTTATTTCCGGAGAATGGGAAGTATGCGGTCGGAACCGGGATACCTACATTGATTCCTACCATACCGCCGTCTGTCTCCATAGCGAATTTACGGCTGTAATATCCGCTCTGTGTAAAGATACAGGAACCGTTTGCAAATGGGTTGGCATTCATGATCGCAATACCTTCCTCATAATCTTTTACTCGTTTGATGCAGGTTACCGGTCCGAAGATCTCGCGGTTTCCTACTGTCATCTCAGGTGTTACATGATCAAGGATTGTCGGTCCTACGAAGAATCCGTTCTCATATCCCGGAACTACTACATTACGTCCGTCAAGTACAAGCTCTGCGCCCTCATCGATACCTTTCTGGATCCAGTTGCAGATCTTCTCCTTATGGCCTGCATTTACTACAGGACCGAGATCTGTAGCTTCATCATATGCACATCCAAGTTTCATGGCTTCTGCTTTTTTCTTAAGGAGGGAAACAAACTCATCTGCAATACTCTCCTGCACGCATACAACCGGAAGAGCCATACATCTCATACCGGCGCATCCATATGTGGAGTTGATGATCGCATTAACAGTAGCCTCAAGGTTGCAGTCCTCAAGTACAAGTGCATGGTTCTTTGCCTCACACTGTGCCTGAACACGTTTGCCATGAGCTGCTGCTTTGGAATATACCTGTTTACCAACACCTGTTGTACCTACAAATGTAACAGCCTTTACTCTCTCATCTGTAAGAAGGATATCAGCCTCTACACGGCTGCATGTTACAAGGTTTACAACACCTTTCGGGAATCCACCCTCTGTATAGAACAGCTCCATGATTCTCATAGCTGTCAGCGGTGTCTGAGAGCTTGCTTTCAGTACTACTGTATTTCCACATGCGATGGAAAGCGGAACCATCCAGCCCCATGGGATCATTGCAGGGAAGTTCATCGGAACAATACCAGCAGTTACTCCAAGTGGTTTACGATATGTAGCTGTGTCATATCCTGTAGTTACCTGCATTGCAGCATCGCCCTGGATCATTGTCGGAAGTGCACATGCCTCTTCTGTAGGCTCGATCGCTTTCTGAACATCTCCTCTTGCCTCTTTGATGTTCTTTCCAAGCTCTTTTGCGCAAAGTACGGAAAGTTCTTCTTTATGAGCATAAAGAACGTCTCTCCATCTGAACATATACTGCTGTCTCTTTGCAAGAGAAAGTGAGGACCATTCCGGGAATGCAGCCTGCGCGGAAGCGATCGCCTCTTCTACCTCATCCGGTGTACAACAAGGAACCTGCGCGATCACCTCACCTGTACTGGAATCTGTAACATCCATGTATTTCTCTGCTTTTGACTCTTTCCACTCACCGTTTACACAGTAACCCATTTTCTTGATCTCAGCCATTTTCAAGATACCCCTTTCGTGTTTATCTTTTTATTTTTTCATTGCATAAATTTCTGTCGTTCTCGTTTTGTTCTGGTCACATATTATCATTTCTTTTTACTTTTGTCAATATAACATGGTTATATTTTGAGTATATTTTTAAAATTATGTGTTAATTTATTCACATTTTATGGCATTTCAGATATGATGTGTAAACTCTTGTAATTAGCGTATTTATGGTATAAATCCATGTTCCATCTTTCCATCTTCTTATTCAATATTAATGTAAAAGATACTCATTTTTGTTATTTCCGTAACATGCACCCTGAACACTGCCTGAAACAGCATCCGAAAAACGCACCGTAAATCTGCTGAAATGACCCCTAAAAGTACCAAAAAGCCGTAAAATTCCAGATATATTTCAGTAAGTAAAAAACACATTTGTCTGTGTATTACGTACACGCTTCTTTTTTGCCCAATCGTCGCATGTCAAGCGGATATTCGCAATCCGCTTCGCTACGCAGCTCTACACCAAATAACTGCTCCGCAGTTTATCAGGACTTGCTTGCACTCCTCCTGATACAAGCAAGTCCCCACCCACAAAACAAAAAAAGACATGCGATAACATATTCTCCATACATTACCTCATGTCTTATCATCATTATAATTTTCTGCGTATTCCGATCACCCGAATATCGTCTGCACCAGTACCATATAAAGCACCGTACCGCCGCCTATACTGAGCAGAGTGCTTTTTTTCCATTTATGCAGTGCCACGATAAACAAAATGGCAATCAGTTCCAGTATCCCATAATGGCCGCTTCCCGGAACATCTTTCAGGCAGTACACCACCAGCAGTCCGATCACTGCATACGGCAGCACTGTCCCCAGATATGTGATCACAGCCGGTGGTTCTTTTCCCTCCGGAAAAATAAGGAAGGGCAGAAAACGTGTTGTCATCGTTCCCAGCACCACTACTGCAACGGTAATAATCTGCTGTGTTATTGTCATCGTCATTTTTTTCTTCCTCCTGCCCTGGCTACGCCCGGATCTTTACATTCGAATTCTTCTCTATGATGGAGATTCTTCTGATCCCTGTATCCTCTCTTTTTGCTGTCTCGCATGATATCGTTTCATTCCCAGGAAACATAAGATAATCGATGCCATAGCCGGAAGAATAAAATTCCCGCTTCCAAAAATCGCCAGGCAGATCACTGAGCATCCAACTCCGATCAGCGCCGGTTTGTGATTCTCTGCCTCTTCCCACTGATTGATAAACATTACCACAAACAATGCTGTCATAACAAAATCAATACCTTTTGTATTGAAATGGATCACATATCCCAGAAGTGCTCCTGCTGTAGCTCCTGTCACCCAGTAAAACTGATTCAGCGCATTTACAAAGAACATAAACCATCCTCTGTCCACATCTTCCGGAGGATCTACGGTACAGTTGACTGTAAATGACTCGTCACACATTCCAAAAATAAGATAAAACTTCTTCCATCCTGTATTCTTATATTTCTCCAGCATGGAAATTCCGTAAAACAGATGTCTTGCATTTACCATCAGTGTCAGAAAGAACGCATACACCGGATTAAATGCTGACAAAAGCAGATTTGCCGTAACAAATTCCATGGACCCCGCATAGATAAAAAAGCTCATACATAATGGATATACAAAGGAAAATCCCTTGCTTCGCATCATAAAACCATAAGACATTCCCAGAAAAAGGAACCCCACGCAGATAGGCAAAGTATACGGAAAGGCTGCCTTAAATGCTTTTTTCTTCATATCTCAGATATTTCCTTTCAGCAATTTCCACGTTATACTTTACTTTTTCCTACTGAAGCTGTCAAGAATATCTGAAAACATTTTTTTGCAAATGTTTTCACCCTGATCACTTCGGTAAAAGCCGTGAAATTTTAATCCAGCGGATAAAAATATCCTCTTCACTACATAGCTCTACGCCTTCCACAATTCACGGTTCTCATCCAGTGTAACCAGATCTCCCTCATTGATATCTCTTTCATATAAGAGCCCGTCATCATGTCTCAGACTCATTTCACATCCATCTTCTCTCTCCAGCAGAACAACGGACATAAGTTTTTCCCCTGGCTGGCGTTCTTCGCAGCCAAAATCGATGTCTTCTTCGATTTTCAGCACTTTATACTGCATGCTTTATACTTCCCTCCAGATTTCCTCTACTGCTTTTTCGTATACTTTTAATGTACGCCACCCAAACAATACAAACCGGACAACCTCAATCTTTCCGGGATGTGTTTCACAGAATTCCTTTACTGTCTGCACAGCAATACACGCTGCTTTTTCCAGCGGATAATGATAAACCCCTGTGGAAATGGATGGAAAAGCAATGCTTCTGATTCCGTGCTCCACTGCTACCTGGAGTGAATTATAATACGCATTTTTTAACGCCTCTGCTTCTCCCCGAAGACCGCCCCACCAGATTGGCCCTACTGTATGGATCACATACTTGCATGGCAAATCATAAGCCCCTGTGATCTTCGCTTCGCCTGTTTCACACCCATGTAAAGTACGGCACTCTTCCAGTAATCCAGGACCTGCTGCCCGGTGAATCGCGCCATCTACACCGCCTCCGCCAAGCAGACTGTTATTTGCCGCATTAACAATAGCTTCCACATCTGTAACCTTTGTGATATCCCCCATCACTGTCTGGATCATAGTTTCCATTTCGCTTCCTCCTTCCGAAATCTGCCGCAAAACAAATATTTCACTATGCTCACTACATGCTCATGAATACAATAGAATTCATCTGTGATCTGCATCCTTACGTTTATATTTTATAATTCCTCCAGCAGCACATCACTGACTGCCTCATAGGCATCCTCCAGCGCATCCAGTGCTTCTGTCAGCGTATCCATTTTTCGACTGTCTGCATTGTCTTCTTCATATGCCTCGATCACCTCAGCCATAACATCTTTCAGTTCCTGCAGTGAATTCGCAATATCCTGCAGTTTCTGATCCTTATCTTCTTTTGATGTGATATTTACAATTTTACTCATGGGTATTCCTCTCTTTCGATTTTATTTATTTTTGCTTTCTGCAAAATGTCCGGTAATCTTTTATTTCCAGTTTTTCCAGATATCCGGTTCATAGCCGACTGTTGCCTGTTTGCCGTTTCTGACAATCGGAAGCTTCAGAACTTTCTGATTTTCCAGGATTTTCTCTGCACGGTCTTCCTCCGCAATATATTTGATCAGAGCCAGAAGATCCCTGTCTTTACATTTCTCATCGATCAGCTTCTCATATCCGCCCACTGCCTGACACACCGAGGTAAATTCTCCTTTGCTCAGGCCTTTTTCTTTCATATCGACAAACTGATATTTGATTCCGCGCTCCTTGAAATAACGCTCTGCTTTCTTACTGTCAAAGTTCTTTTTTGTTCCAAAAATCTGTATATTCATGTTACCTCCCATTCTGCAAAGATATATGATTTTTACTCCGCAGTCACTACCTGCATTATACCACATCTATATATAAACCGGACATTCTTATTCCGTTTTGCAGCTCACTCATAGCCACAATCGTTCCTGTTCACTTCACACTTTTCTCGAAAAAAGAAGCCCGGATTTCTCCGGACTTCTTCGTATGTTTCACGTGAAACATTATATTTTTCCAGGTATCTCATCGACTTGCAAGCAGCCGTAGCATACACTCTTTTAATTTATTCTCATCAATCGGCTTTGTAATATGAGCATCCATTCCCGCTTCCGATGATCGGACAATATCTTCCGCAAAAGCATTGGCAGTCAGCGCAATGATCGGAATCTTTGCAGCATCTGGCCGTTTCATATTTCGGATGATACCGCTTGCTTCATATCCATCCATAACCGGCATCATGATATCCATAAGAATCATAGCATACTCTCCCGGCCTGGATTCTTCGAATGCTTTTACTGCCAGTTCCCCGTTTTCTACAAGATTCACATTTATTCCCATATCTTCCAGAATAAACTTAAGGATTTCAGAATTAAGGCTGTTATCTTCTGCTGCAAGTACACGGATTCCTCTCAGAGTCACTATCCTGTCTGGAATATTTTCTGTCCTTTCATTGATTGCCTTATCAATTGGAAATGTCAGATCCCAGGAAAATTTTGTGCCTATATCCAGCTCACTTTCTACGCGGATCTCTCCACCCATTTCCTCAATGATCCGTTTTACAATCGAAAGCCCCAGACCAGTACCTTTAAATTCGCTTCGGTTCTCTCCATGTTCCTGTGTAAATGGCTCGAACATCTGCTTCTGGAAATCTTCGCTCATACCAATTCCTGTATCTGTAACAGAAAACCTGCATGTGACCTTATCTTCTGTCTGTTCCAGCACGATCGCCTGAATAAAAATCTTTCCACCATATTTGTTATATTTGATCGCATTGCTGATGATATTCATAAATATCTGACGTAGATGCACCTCACTGGCCATTAACTGTGGTGGATTAAATTCTGCCATTCCGGTTGTGTCCAGAGTAATTTCCTGTTCCCCTGCTTTTGCTTCCAGAATATCCCGGCAATTCTCTATCACATCCCGAAGATTCACGGATTCCTCAAGCAGCATGATATCCTTCTGATCGATCTTTCTCATATCCAGAACATCATTGATCAGCGCCAACAGATATTCCGATGCCATCCGGATTTTCTGATGATACTTTTTTACCTCGTCCGGATTATCTACATATCGATCCGCAATATTTAACATTCCGATGATTCCATTCATCGGAGTCCGGATATCATGACTCATATTTGCCAGAAACTGCGTTTTTGACCGGCTCGCCTGTTCTGCAGCCTGTCTGGCTTCGGATATTTTCCGGTTTATCTTTTTATTTTCTTCCAGTGCCATTTCAAGATTTCTCTTACTTCGGATCAAAGCTCTCTGCGAATCGATCAGCTGATTATTCAGTTTCTGGATCTGAAAATATTCACTATGATAAAAGCCTTCCAGATGATTCTCCACCCATTCCACAAAATCCAGGTATTCATTATTAAATTCTACAAAATCCGCATCACTCCGGACATGAGAAAGGATGACCAGATTCCCCTCCTGAAAGCTCCGTACAAGAGTTGATAATGTCATCCCGTTTTCTCTGAATGTCAGAAACAGCGAATACTGCTTCTCATCGTTTTCTGTAAGCTCATCTGCATCCTGCACCACATCCGCCAGACAGTCACCCGGTTTCAAAGACAGCCCCGATACGTTTTGCTTTATTTTCACGATGTTCCATTCTTTATTGCATAGTAAAACCGCATATATCATAGCTATAATTCACTCCATAATCCCTCATAAAGCGGACATTCCATTCCGCTATGCTACATGCTCATAAACACAGTCACATCCCCTGTCCTGCAGTTTTGTGCAAATCCCCACTCACTGCTTATTGCTTTTCGCAATTGAAGCAGGGGACTTACTTGATTCGGTTAAAACAGGGGGTGCTTATGTGCATTTAATTATGTCATAGTGCATTTTCTGCCGTTTATACGGCAATTTATACCTTATTTACTATTTTAGTACGAAACCTCAAATATTACAACCGCTATAATACTTCTTCTGTTATAATAAAGCTATAATCAGGTGACTATCCCTCATACTTTGAACTCCCAGACGCAAGGAGGATATCCTATGAAAGAAAAAGCCTTTACCCTCGACAGAGGAAAACGATACCTTTTTTATATCCTGATGATCGCCATTTTGGGCTGGTTCCTTTTCATGCAGTTTTTTGGTGCAGATGAGCGTTCTCAGGAAATGTCTTCCGGTCCCGTTATTTATTCCGGTACCTTTATCTGGCAGAAATCTGACGGAACTTCCGAGAAAATTACTGTTCCCGGAAAATACAAAGTTCCTGCCGGTGAAACAATGGTCCTCATCTCACAGCTTCCGGACACTCTCCAGGAAACGGACATCGCCATCCGTTCTTCCCTGCAGGATGTAAACGTCTATATTAATAATGAACTCCGCACCAGTTACAGTACACGTGAAACCCGGCTGGCCGGCAAAAATTCTGCCAGCCGTTATATATTCTGTCCGGTTTCTTCCAGCGATGCCGGAAAACAGCTCCGCATTGAGCTGACTACATATACTTCCAATTATTCCGGGGTTGTAAATACCATTTACTGTGGAAATAAATCCGATATCTGGCTTTCCATTTTCGCTGAATATGGATTGTCCACCGGTATTGCCTTTTTTATTCTGTTTTCCGGGATTATTTCCATTCTGTTCAGCTTTGCCCTTGGAATGGTATACAAAAAAAGATTTGATATGGAATATCTGGGATGGTGTATGGTCATGGGTGCCATATGGATGCTTGGAGAATCAAAAATGCGTCAGCTCCTGGTTCCCAACGCTTCCGCCCTGGGATCTCTGTGTTTCGTTATGATCCTGTTAAGCCCGCTTCCGATTATCCTTTATGCGGACAGCATACAGAAAGAGCAGCACCACCGTTCTTACGCATGTCTCGGCTGGATCGCACTTGCCAATTTTGCAGCCTGTTCTGTTCTGGCTGTAACGAAAAAAGCAGATTATATGGAAACGCTTCCCGTTGGGCAGCTGCTCCTTGCATTTACACTTATCCTTATATTTATACATCTTTTTCAATATATACGGGCCGGGCAGAATAAGGCAGACCGTATTCTTCTGCTAGGTCTGCTTACCTCCATCATATGTACCTGCGTTGAAGGGATCTCCGTATATTTTGTAACATCCCTGTCCGGAATTTTTATGGGAATCGGAATGCTGATCCTGCTTTTTGTCAACATTATAAGAACCTTAAAAAATGTCCAGGATACAGAAATCCAGCGACATCAGATCGAACTTGAAAAAAGGCGAAAACAAACCGAAAAAATGTCTCTTCAGATGATGCAGACACTCTCCACAACCATTGAAGCCAAAGATGAGTACACCCGTGGACATTCTTACCGGGTTGCTGAATACGCCGCACTGATCGCCTCTGAACTGGGTTGGTCACCGGAAGAGATACAGGTACTGAAACATTCTGCACTTTTACATGATATCGGCAAGATCGGTATTCCAGATTCAATCCTGAATAAACCATCCCGGCTTACAGATGACGAATACAGCCTTATTAAGAAGCACCCTGTTATTGGTGCTGAGATCCTGAAAGACGTTACTCTTCTTCCCCATGTTCTCGAAGTTACCCGCGGCCATCACGAACGTTACGATGGCAATGGATATCCTGATGGACTTGCCGGAAAAGAGATTCCTGTTCACGCACGGATCGTTGCCATGGCTGACAGCTATGACGCTATGAGTTCCCGGCGTATTTACCGCAGTGCACTTTCCCGTGATGTCATTTACGAAGAGATCCGCAAAAACCGCGGTCTTCAGTTTGATCCTGAAATCACCGATATATTCCTGAAACTGATGGATGAAAACCGGCTGCCAAAATGGGATTCCGATTCAGAAGATACGGATTCCTACAATTTTCCTGATATGCAGCTTACCGTCAGCAAGTTCATCTCTGATGTAGTAACTACTATCAAGGCACAGGCCGATACCAAGAATTACGATTTTCTCACAGGGCTTCCCATGCGGAGCCTCGGTGAACGTCTCGCCGCGGAACTTATGCAGGAACATAATGGTTGCCTGATCTTCCTTGATATGGATAATCTCAAACGGATCAATGACATTTATGGCCACACCGCCGGAGACCGGGCACTGAAACTTCTGGGCAATATGCTCGCCAAGTACACAGGACATGGCATTGCCAGCCGTCTTGGCGGAGATGAATTTCTCATTTTCATGCCGGATGTTTCTCATGAAGCAGTTGCAGAACAGATGCACAAACTTTTTCAGGAATTTCATTCCATTATCGAAAACGATGTGGAAATCCAGTGCGCAACACTTTCTGCCGGCCTTTGCATGTGCACCTGTGAGGACTCCTTCGAAAGCTGCTACCTAAAGGCAGATAAGACACTGTACTACGTAAAACAAAATGGTAAAAATCAGTTTTTCTTCTATCAGCAGATGGACCGCAGAGATCTTTCCAGCTCAAGCGTTGGAAAAGATCTGAAGCTGATTGCGAACTCTCTCCGTGAAAGTGGCAGCTACCGTGGTGCACTTGATCTGAATTACCGTGATTTTGCCCGCCATTATGAATACATGAGCCAGCTTGTCAACCGCAGTAACTGCCGCTGTTACCTCGTCATGGTTACCATGGAGACAGTCATTGATACCTTGCCTAACATCGAAGCCATTGAGCACGCTCTGAAATGCATGGAGCAGGCCATCTGTGAAAAAATCCGCCGCGTGGATATCTGTACCCGCTACAGTTCCATGCAATATCTGATCATATTGTTCGAGCCGATTGAAACACAGATTCCCAATATCATGGAAAGGATCTTCCTGCAATATTACCGCCAGTGCAGCGACCGCGATTTTCATCCGATTTATGAATATCTCTCCATGATCGACGAAAAACAGCCTTAATAACAAAATACCGGCAGATAAATGAGTTTTTTATGTACTCATTCACCTGCCGGTATTTTTATTTTCTTCTGTCTCTGCCTTCTACGCTATAATATTTTTCTTTTGCTTCATACATTCGAATGTCTGCTTCACTGGCAATTTCTTCGAAAGATTCCCAGTTCTTTTCCCTGCTGTAAACATATCCGCAGGATATGGATATTTTATTGACCATTGCCCCTGACCAGTGGCTTATCACTTCGTCAAAGTCTTCTCTTATTTTTTTGAGTTCACTTTCATCTACAAAAATGATACTGACAAATTCATCTCCGCCAATCCGATAAACCTTTCCATAGCTTCCAAAACACTGCTTCATGCATTCCGCCGCACCGTGGATCAGCTCATCACCTGCGTTATGCCCCAATGTATCATTCACACCTTTTAACCCGTTTACATCCAGAGCTGCATAAACAAACTCCGATGCAAGAGAGATTCCGCTCAGGTCATCCTTGTAGGCTCTTCGATTCAAACAGCCGGTCAGTTCATCGATTTTTGCCTTGTTAACCTTTACATACATATAAATAATTCCCACTGCTGCCAGCGTAAGATAAATCCCGACGATCAGCAGCGCAATGGCATTACTTTCCGCATTGGAAGAATTGGAGCAGGCAACTCCCACCGCATAATCTCCTGTGATATAAAAAGAACAGCGATAATTTTCACCATCGATCTCATTGATACCAGTGAATATTTTACCTTCCTCATCACCCTTTTTTGTTATGCCGATATCATCCAGTTTTTTCCCGATATCAGAAGAATCTGTCGCTCCATAAATCTTTCCGGATTCTTTATCTGCCACAAAAATACGGATTCCCTCGTATACCGGCATATTTGTTACAACAGAAGACATTTCATTCTGCTTCACCTCATTCAGAAGCCGCACCGGTTCAATCCCAACCTGGATCATACGGGTACCGGTTTCATCCCAGGTAATGGCATACATGATCTTTTTTCCCTCGGAGGTATTCGGCGTGACATCCTGACACATGGTAAGAGTTTTATCTTCCAGCATTGGTTTGAAATATTCCATCTGCTCTCCGGAATCAAAACTGTATCCGTAATATTCCGGTATGGTTCCACTGTAGATCTTTCCAGTGGCATCAAGCAGATGAATCTCATCTACTGCCATAAGTTTGGCGATCTTTTTCAGTTCGTCCACATCTTTCTCTGCTTCCGGATTCGCATTGATAATATAGGCCACTGCCTTGGCACGCACAATATAGTCCTCTTTCAGAGAAGCTATCATATCCTTCTCGTCTTGTTCATTCTTCTCAATCACGTTGACTACACGATCCAGCAATACCTCTGACATTTTCGATATATTCCTGTTATTGATCCAGTTCAGAATCGCCATCTGAATAACCAAAGCTACCAGAATAAGCCCCAGCGCAAGGAATACGATTTTATCCAATTGTCGTACTTTATCGTATTTTATTTTCTGCATTTCTGCTCCTGACTGCTGCTCTGCGTTGAATGCAGAGCAGCAAAAAAAACATGCACTATAGTATCTACGTTGTTACTATAGTGCATGTTTACATTTCAATAGATGTTTTCAAAAAGATACATTCGCCTGTTTTTGAGGATTATTTCTGTTTTGTTGCCGCAAATCCGATCAGATAGAACACTGCTGCCACTACCATGGCATTTACTGCCGCAATTCCTGCATGGATCAGGTTGGCAGCTACCGCACCCGCCACAACACCTGCCAGATTAAACCAGTCGGCTGTCTGCAGCGGTACATTTTTTTCTCTGTATTTGTCACGGCGAAGGAAGAAATCCAGGATCACTGTGATGCCGATGGGCGGCAGGGCACAGTTGAGGATATTCAGCCATCCTGTGAAGTTATAGTATAACCAGATCGCAAGTGCTGTACCGATCACACCGGAAATACAGGTAGCGATCTTCATTCTTGCATTGGTGATGTTCGAGATTGCAAGACCGCCGGTGTACAGTGCATTGTTGTTGGTTGTCCAGATATTGGCTCCCAGCACGATAATTGCCGGAATCGCAAGGCCCTGTGCAATCATAACATAAAAGATATCATCTTTTCCTGTAAACGCGCCGCCGATAGCTCCGAAACAGAACATCAGGGTATTTCCAAGGAAAAATGCGATCACGGTTGTCCATACGGCAACTTTATTATTCTTCGCAAAACGGATAAAATTCGGGGTTGCCGTACCACCGGAAATAAAAGACCCGATTACATATCCCACACCGGTAAATAAAGTAATTGATCCTGCAGACTGATTAAATACTGCCGCCAGGCCACCGCCGTCTGCTGCCGCTGTTACCATGGAATATACCCCCAAGATCACAATCAGCGGTACGGAAATCGTACTTACAATCTCCAGCGCTTTCATTCCTGTTGCTGCGGTAATGGTCATCAGAAGACCTGCCACGATCGTCAGAACCCATTTATTGATTCCCAGTAATTCTGCAGTTGGAATGGAAAACATGGCAACACCGACACCAAACCATCCGATCTGTGTGAGGCCAAGTACCAGTGAGGAAAGATAAGAACCTTTTTTTCCAAAAGCTCTTCTGCACAGAAGATCCATGCTCATTCCTGTATCAGAGCCGATATACGCGAGAATTCCGCAGTATGCGGACAGGATCACGCCACCAATGACGCAGGCTGCCGCAAACCCGTTCAGATCCAGTCCGTTTCCAAGTTTCGCGCCGACACTCATACTTGCGGAAAAGAAAGTAAATCCCAGCATTACAAAAAACATGCTGCGGAACCCTTTTCTCGCACTTTCCGGCACTGCTTCCATGGAATAATCGTCATCTGCCGCAGTTACCTGGGGTTTTGTTTTTTCGCTCATTTTTTCTCCTTCGTTTATCTTATACTGTTGTCAGTTACTCTCCGGAGTGTTTTTCCTTACACACTCCGCCCTTTCCCTTCTCCTTTCTTTTGTTTGCTGTGGAGATTATATCACAAATCATTTCTGTTCTGCAGTTTTTTCCGCAGATGTTTCCGTTTCCCGGTTTTTTCTGATTTCAACCTTTTTGATCTCTCCCAGGATCTCCATCCCTCTCACCAGAGATCTCGGTTCATTTCGTAAAAGCTCATATTCTGTCACATAACCGCATTTTTTGTAGATATCCAGGATCGCACACAGTTTTTTGTTTACCGCATGTACTTTATTCTTCCAGCCCCGGCTCTCGAACCGTACTTTTCCCCTGTCGCTGACAAACCGGATATCCTGCTCAAAATTTTCTCTGCGGATATCTGCCATGGGCAGGATTCCCTCATCTGCTTTCATGGCATAGTAGCGAATTCGCCGGCCGTCTGCATTGTTTCTGGAATTTCTCATGATCTCAAGACGCTGGATCAGGATCCTTTTCAGGAGTATCATCTCATCTGTACTTGAAAACTTTACATTCTCCAGAAGTTTTTTCCCTTCTTCACTGTCCTGAAATTCCTGATCCGGAAACATTGTTTTAAGGAGAGCTGCCGGATCAAGCAGTTCCCGGAACACACAGATCATCTGTCCGATATCTTCCGCATATTTATAGACCGGGAGCTCTCTGCCTTCCAGAAACCAGTATGCTTTCCCGTTTTTTTCCACTGCTACAGGAAGCAGATAATCTGCCACAAAACCTTCCAGTGGCTTCCCTTTGTCATCTTTCAGCTCCCGCATCTGTACCTCTTCACTGTAGTCAATGGCGATGGTAGTATTCCGAAGTTTTTCCAGGGAATCCCGAAGCCTCTGCTCTCTTTTCTGTATCCTGCCTTTTGTGCTGTAAAAACGTACCTTCTCGTCTCCGGACATTACCCGGAGTAAATCTGTCAGCGCAAATTTGGAACAGTTTGCTCTGTACAGGGTGTAGACCGCATCATAAACAACCGCGTCATAGTAGGAAAATGTCACGCTCTCCATTTCTTCCGGAACGGTAATGCGGTATCTGCATGTCATATTTTTTCCGCGGCTGCCTACCTCGGCGATATTCAGTTCATTCGGTACAAATTTATTTTTATATAGTTCCTGAAATACTTTGCATATGTTCATGTAAATATTATCAGGTATTTTCATAGTTATTCTTTCCTCTCTTCTGTTGCGGTTCCCGGAATATTACAAAAGACTTCGAAATTCTTCCTCCAGACGTGCTCTCGGATCATCCGGATATTCCAGATTTGCATTTTGAGTTTGTGGGCGTTCTGCTTCCAGGGCTTGTGTTTCTGTATTTTTCAGTGAATCTGCATTGGCTTTTACATCCTGCAATGTTGTGTTTTCTGAAGCACTCCCGCTCTTTTTCGGTAAAGCATTTGCATTCTCCGTATTTTTCTTATCCGTTTTTGTTTCACGTGAAACATTTTGAGCTGATTTTTTCCCGAATGCTCCTTTTTCTGTGTAAAGGTCCTTCGCAGCATGGAAATCCACACTCACATTCGCCTTCATCCCGGATATACCATATCTCTGTTTCAGAAAAACAATCTCCTGCTCCCGGATCTCTTTCGATATTTCCTGTTCATAATTAAATTTAGGCTGTCGGATATTTCTTGGCTGAAGTCCCAGGATCACGCTTGCAGAGTACTCGATTCCTCCCGTCTCCTTAAAAGAATCCATTCTCAGAGATCTCTGTTCCTCCCGGTAAGACTCTCTGTTCAGGGAACTGATCACAAAAACCGCTAGGTCATACTTGTTGGAAAGGCCGCTGAGCTCATTGATATTTTCATCATTTTTCTGCCGCTCTGTAGCGTTTCTGTTTCCTGTGCAGGAAGAAAGGATCTGCAGGTAATCTACAAAAACCACCGGTTTTTCTTTCTTTTCGTTCATGAACATTTCCACATCCTGAACGATATCCCGGCCCGAAACAGAAAGCTTTTTACGCTCTTTTATGTACATCTTGTCAAAACTGCCGCTGATCTCTTTTCCCACCTTTTCTATCAGTTTCCAGTCTTTCTGTTTCCCTGTATTGTTTTCTTCTCTGAGAAACCAGTCCGCGGTCAGGGAGCTGTTCGGATACCGCATATGAATGGCACGGTTTAATATTTTTGCCTCCATACGGACAGATGGCATCTCCAGGGAGTAAAACAGTACCGGCGAACCGGCTGCCGCAATTTCTGAAGCGATCTGCAGCGCAAAGGTACTCTTTCCCATTCCTGGTCTTGCGCCGAGAAAAGTAAGTCCTGCATAAAGTCCGCCGCCAAGCATCTGATCCAGCTTTTTGATCCCGGTAGGATAATGCTTTACAGTTCTTCTTCCACTGGCCGGTTTAAACCGTTTCAGTCTCTCTGAAACAGAAATAAAATTTCCGGATGCCTGTTCACTCATACTTCTTCACCTCCCCGGCCATTTTGTCTTCAAGTCCCTGAGATAAACGTTTCATAGACTCTTCCATATTTTCCAGATCAATAAAAAACAGATGGATCACCAGTGTATGACCATAAATTTTTGTTTCAAAACGGTCCCTGATTCCTTCATACTGGTATGAATACTTTGCTTTCGGATAGAGAAGCCAGATCTCCTCTGCCTCATAACGGCTTGCATATGTAACCATCTGATAAATATCATTTCTGGCTTTTTTATTGAAGGCACTCCATCCTTCGTTTTTCATATCAGGAAGGCTTTTCCATTTTGTATCAAGGATAACAGTTCTGTTTCCTTCCCCTTTTTTCATTACAATATCCGGTCTCAGCTGAAAATCCCGTGGTTTTTCAAACAGATAATAATTTTTATCCTGGGAAGATACCTCCCAGTTTTCTCTGAAATATTTTTTTATCTGACATGCCACATAATTCTCAAAAACTTCGTCCATGGCAAATAATATGGATCTGGCTTTGAGCCCATCTGAAAAATTGAGGAAGCTGTTTCCCAGTAAGATCACTTCCGTCCACTTCATGATCTTCTCATATTCTCTGGAATTCCGGTCGATCCTTATCTGTGCAAAATCCTGGCGGTAATCCACGGATTCCTGTATCCCGTCAAAAAACAGAAGAAGTTCTCTTGCATCCTGTTTATTCTTCCCATCTGTGGTAACTTTCTGCAGTTTCTTTAACGTAGTTTTTATCAGTCGGTTCTCTGGCCGGTTCTTTGTAAATTCCTCATACGTCACATAGAATCTCTCTTTATGTGCGATATTTCGACGGATATGGCCTGACACCTGGAGCTTTCCGCGAAAGCATCTGAGGTTATCCGTTTTTTCTTCATATGCAGAACGAAGTCCCCGTTTCACCAGCATCTGTGCCTCATCAAGATACATCCGGATATAAGCCTCAAACAGTTCCATATCCCCCATTCCAAGAGAAATCTGGTTCATCGCTTTTTCCGTTAACCTGTAGGTGCTCTTAAGCATCTCCAGATAGATCTGTTTCGTCCGATCCTCACTGCCGCCAAAATAAATCTTTGGCAGAATCTGAAGCCGCAGTCCGCTTTTCAGTTCCAGCTCTCCTACATACCCAAACTCCCCAGCCTACAAAGGAAACTGCACCATGCGCTACCTTCTTCCGGTTGATGCATTTGAAAAACTTCCCGTCACCAAATAAAACAAATCCCCTGCGCACTGCCTGTCGCAGCTCCGCAGGGGACTATTGCTTTTCATCTATTTTAATATATACTTCGTTCCTCGACCTCTTCCTTCAACTTTTACAGCACCTTTTTTTATCATACTTTTCAATATATCCGTTGTCTTTGATTTTCCAAAAGGGACATGTGATACAATTTCACTGATTGGCTTCAACATTGTTTTACTTAAGTTTTTATATATCAGTCTTTCGTCGTCTGTTAAATTTAAATCTTTTTCCAAAACTGGAAGTACTATTTTAATAGTGTTCTCTGAGATTTCAAAATCTGGTTTTTTCAGTCCCGTTTCATAAAGTTGTTTAATTCTTGTAATTCCCGTTCCAAATATCTCAACAAACCCTAATCTGTAAAACACATTTGCAAGAATTCTGTTTCTTAAAACAGACAATTTACCAGCTAAATATTCATCTTCTGTTATTCCAGATGGCAAACCTCCGGGAGAAACAATTTCTATTCTGTCATCAAACATCAAAACTCTGATTCTCGCTTCCACATCCCACGCTCTGTGGATCAAAGCATTTGCAATCGCTTCTCTGAATGCAGCCTCGGGTATTTTTTCCATTTTTTTTCTGTCAGTGCCTTCTATTATCTCATATTGATAATAATCTCTGAATACATCTATTGTCTTATCATATTCTTCCAAAACTGATACATTTTCAAAAGTTGCTCTCTTTTGAATAATGCTGATGTTTTCACCAAACTTCATGATATCAATTCCCGGAAATTGATTTTTATCTGCCAGAAGCCCCGCAGCGTTGTTATAACCATTATCATCATTATATAAATTCAAGGTTCTTAAAGTATCCTGATTAAATCTTTCGATATGAACACACTCTTCCAGCTTATGATTTAAAACTTCAAATGACAAATTCTGCTCTTTACATGGAAGTTCCTCAAAGCGTATATTTTTTCCTTCCAGAATAAGTCTTGATAATTCCAGTGCATCTACTTCTATCGTTGCTGTATCATTTCTCTTATATGCTTTTGACTTATACAAATATGGCTTATATGCACCACTTTTAACAGAAAGTATTATTGTATGATCTTTTTGTGCTTCAAGTGTATAATCCGGTTGAGGTGAAATGCTGTCATTGATCTTATTTTCAATATCCAGACATGCTTGTTTTACATCTGCCAGTCCCTTTACCTTCCCGCTGTCATCAATTCCAAAGAAAATCTTTCCCCCATTGTAATTTGAAAAGGCACTCACTGTTTTTAAAAAAGTATTTGTAATCGTTTCTTTAAACTCTATCGTTCTTGTTTCCTGCATACTCTTTCCATCCTTTCCATTTTTTTGTTATATTATTATATGCAAAAACGGTCAAAAAAACAATCGTATTTTTTTGCGATTGTTTTTTTGGCCGTTTTCGATTGATTTATCTGCACATAACCCTAAGAAAACATAAATCCAATAAAAAGCAGCCCACGATCCGCACAATCTGCGAACCATGGACCGCTGTCAGACGTCCCCGAGAGGATTTGAACCTCCGACCCCTCGCTTAGGAGAGCTCCAACCTATTGTCACTCTCTGTCAAGCTCTGTAAAGCTCTGAAAGTTAGCTGTTTGTTTGCTCCAGCTAATAATCGGGGAATGCCTTGATATTACCATCGACATCTGTTATATGACCACCATGCTTCGTACGTTCGATCATGGTAAACAGTATTCAATTAAACTTCCTATCGAAAGCACAAGATATTTTCTTGTCTATAAATAATATAACGCATACTTTGGATTATCAAGAATTGCATATACTGAGCTTCTGGTTGTTCCCAGCAGCTTTCCCATTTCCGGCACTGTCATCCAGGTTCTCTTTTGTGTTGGACGACGTTTGTAAGGGCTGTCCTCTGATATCTTCGAAATGATTTCTTCAACATCGTCCATTTCCGGAACTTCTTTTTGTTTCATAATTGCTGTTGCCATTTATTCTTCACTTCCTGTCTTTTTTAGTGTTAGTGTTTTTTCTTATATCATATCTCAAATCCAGATAAAAATTTAGGATATCGATTGCAGACAAAATCTGCCTGATCAACACCCTGTTTTTTTACTGTTCCAAGTTATCGAGCCAGTTATCGAAACTCTTCTTGGAGATGCGATACTTGCCGCCATCCAACTGGATCCACCGGAATTCCTTTTTCTTCAAAAGGTTATAAATAGTAGGTCTGCTGACTCCTAAGATTTCCTGTAACTCTTGAACTGTATAACATCTTTTTTCTGACATTTCTTTATCCTCTTTTCTTTGAAATACGAAAGAAAAATTATCCCTTCATATAACGAAACGCTCAGAGCCTGTTTTACAGTGGTCAAAAGCAATCTTTTTGAATTTTTTGCATTTTTCCTGAAATTAAGTAAAGAAAAAGAGCATATGGAATTTGAATCCATACACTCTATGATTAATAATATTATTATTTTTAGTGGTTATTGATTAATGCCTTGAGTTTCGCCCCCCCCCACCGGTTTTTATGCTTCTGATCGTCTTTTCCAGTACCCTCATCTCAACCGGTTTTGAAACATGCGCATTCATACCGGCTGCCAGAGAATGCTGAATATCCTCCGAGAATGCATTGGCGGTCATTGCAATAATCGGAATCTTCTTTGCCAACTCATGAGAACTTCTGCGGATTGCCTCCGTTGCCTCATAACCATTCATAACAGGCATCTGCACATCCATCAGGATCATGTCATAATCCCCTGGTGCAGACTTTTCAAATGTCTTCAAAATCTCTTCACCATTTTCACAGATGGTACATTCTGCCCCCTCAATCTTTAACAGTTCCGTCAGAATTTCTGCATTCAGCTCATTATCCTCCGCACACAGGAATCTCATTCCTTGAAAGATATTATCATTCTGTTCATTCTTTTCTTCCTGTACTGTTGAGGAAACAGATCTATCCTCTGCAATTCTCAGATCTATGAGAACCTCAAAACAGCTTCCCTGTCCCAGTTCACTCTCCACATCTATGGTGCCTCCCATTGCTTCAACCAGGTTTCTGGTAATAGCCATTCCCAGACCGGTTCCCTGTATCTTATTAGTCACAGAACCTTCAGCACGGGTAAACGGATCAAAGATCGTCTCTTTGAAATCTGCCGACATTCCCATGCCATTATCGCTGACTAAGAAACGGTACTTTGCATAGACAGATGACTTTGTCTCACATTCTTCTACCAGAAACTGAATTTTTCCACCTTCCTGCGTGTACTTCACTGCATTAGAAAGCAGGTTGCTGAAAATCTGCATCAGATGAACCTGATCTCCATTTACCCACTCATGCCGGATGTTTTCTTTTATGACCATAAGAGTCTGATTTCTTTCAGCAATCTGTGGCTGAAATATCGTATTGAGTTCCTCAATAAGATCTGGCATGGAAAAGTCTGTATATTTAAAAACTGTTTTTCCTGCTTCTATCTTACTCATATCCAGAATATCATTAATGATTCCTAACAGATGCTGTGATGAAATATCTATTTTATCTGCATACTCTATTACTTTCGCTTTATTGCCTGCATCATGTCTAATCAATGACGTCATACCGATAATTGCATTCATTGGTGTACGAATATCATGTGACATATTGGACAGGAAATCTGTTTTCGCCTTATTTGCATTTTCAGCTGTCTGCAAGGCTTCCGTTGTAATGTCCTTTGCTTTTTTCAGTTTTTTATTGGACTCCTCCATTTCCTTCATTGCCTGCGTCTGAATCTCATTATTTCTTTTTTCATATTCAGCTTTTTGCTCAGCAAGACTGCGTCTAGAAATACTGCAGAATAATCCGGCAAAAAGCAAAAGTATAAAACCTGCCATGAGTAATGTTGTAAATCCTATTGTTTTCTGATAATCTTTCAGTACATTATCTACAACACTCTTTTCTACAATACAGATCAGCATGGTGTTATTATTTTCTATCGGACAGTATCCCAGATAGTAAGGTTTGTCACTTCCCAGAAGTTCTACCCCCTGTTCTCTGCCATCCAGCTTTTTTTGAAGAGAATCAGCCTCTTCCTCAGTGATAGCCTGATCTCCTTTTAAATGCTTTAACAAAAAATAGTTCCTAAAAAATTTATCTTCTTTCTGATTTGTATAAGTAATATTTCCGTCGTTATCCAGCATAAACAGATACGCATTCCCGTTATAGCTTTTCACACTTAACATGGAATCTAATTTTGAATGATCATACAAGGTTCCAATTGCCGTATAAGTTTCCCCATTAATCGTATATTCCTGACATGGAATTGCAACCAGATAACCATCTTTTTTCTTCTGGTTGTAATCAAGAGAAACTAATTTTCCAATATTATATCCGTTCCTCAAATCCAACAAAAGTTTACTTGGCATGTCAACCCGAAGTTTTGTTCCATCAGTGGTTATTGCCTTTCCATTTTCCTGGAGAAATATAAGTGTACTTTCAGATTCTTTCTGCCATGCCTCAAAAAACTTTTTGTTTATATCCAGTCCAAGAGACCTTCCGTCCTCCTGAATAAGAGAATCCTCAAGCAAATGCAGCTGACTGTAGTATCCATTCACCTGCAGATCATAGGTCTGCTGTATCTGTTCAACAACCGCTCCCATATTGCTTTTCCCGTTTTCTGCGATATAGCTGTTCATCCTGTTCAAAAGGAGCTTTACAAAAATTAAGCTTAAAAGTATAAGAATTAAAAAAAACAATGGTACTATGATCTTTTTTCTTTTTGTTATCACTTGTTCTTTTCCCACTTTTATTTTTCAACCTCTATATAATCTTCCGGTGCTGACGGTTGCTGTCCGTTTGCCATTGCTGCAGTCCATGCACTTGATAATGTTGTGTCCTTAAGCTGCCTGATCTCACATTCCGGATTTATTTTTTTCAAAACAGACATTGTGGTGTCTGTAAGAAGAATAGAGTACTCCTTGTCTTTGTCTGTTTTTTTCTTATTTACTTCTATGTCCTGTAATGAGAATCCGTTTTCCTCCTGACTGACGATTATTTTCATACCGGATGCAATTGGTAATTCATATTTATTGGTTACATGAAATTTCTCATCAGAATCAGCAAGATATTTCTCCGCAAGTTCATAAACCTCTTTGCCATTGATTTTTGCCAGATATAATGGTGTATCTGAACTCTTTGCTGTCATCAAAGCAACCCGGCTGCCGGTGCACTCCCCTTTGTAAATGGAAGAAGTAAAATAATAATATGGTACCAAAGCCAGCTGAGCATCATTTTCTTCTCTGATCGTAGTTAAAATAGAAGATGCCGCATCGCGACCGTTTTTATCATTTAGCGAAATGGCATATTCGTTTTCAAAATTAACTGTGGTTTCTTCTTTTGAATCCTTGCTGTTCATTGTGCTGCGAAAAGCATCATACGCCTGTGTTTCATCCATTTCCCCTGACAATAATCCGTGAACAGCCTTAAGGCTGGCATCAAATGATTTTTGAGCAGAATATCGGATATAAACAGAATTATTATTAATTTCATCTTCAAGGCCAGGTACATCTTCCATCATGTTTGGAACATCTACATTTAATGAAATTACACCCTTTCCTTCTGCAATCAGCGTTTGTCCTTCTTTTGAAATCATACGATCCAGGACATCGAATGCCAGGTCCAGTTTTTCCTGATCTTTTTCCAGGTCTTTGTTGAATGCAATATTCAGAGAAGGGGTCATATTTATAAAAGCTTCATCCGAAATCTGTGAAAAAAACGGTATACGGGTTAATTCTGCATCCATCTGTTCCTGATATTCCTGCATAAGTGCCGGATAACCATGAAACATTGCTGCTTTTCCCTCAAGGAACATCTGCGCTGCAGTATTAATATCGACGCTAATATCATCACTTGTAAAATGTGAGTCCTTCAAAAATGTATTGGTTTCTGAAAAAATACGTTTCCATAACGCATCATCAAACGCAATATCCCCTGATGCACTTTCAGCTGAGCTTCTCCATTCGATTCCATCCAGACTCATGAATTCACCGATTGCACCTGTCTGAATCACCTCATGAGCAGACCAGTCTTCTGCAAGATCCAGAGAATAAGGTTTTATACCATTATCATAAAACTGCTGGCACGCCTGTGCATATTCCTTATAATTTTCCGGTATCTTGATCCCGAACTGCTCAAACAATGTCTTGTTGGCAATGATCGTCTGCGGCATACCGCAGATAGGAAGCCACTGAATCTCATCTTTTGAGTTTTTATAATATTGCAATGCATAGGAGTAATACCTGGAAACCACATCATAAGAAGCAAAATCCATAAGATACGGCTCCAGATTCTGTGCATCTGTTCCTGAGAATCGACGTACAGTTATGATATCCGGCAGTTCACCATGTTCTTCAAAATAGCTGTATAAATCGGTATCATTGTTGCCGGTAATAAACTCAATATCCTGATCCGGAAACTGCTCATAGATATAGGGTACAATATTTTTCATTAAACGATTTTCCCACAGATACACAGTAAGGTGATCATCATTTTCAGATACTGCTTTTTCAGATTGTCCACAGCCAGACAAAACAGTAGTTGCTACAAGCACCCCTGACAATAAAGCTATCAGACAATGTTTTGCCTTTTTCATACTCGTATTTTCCTCATTCTTTCCTGCTAAAAACATTAATTCAATAATCGGGAATCAATTACAGCCAGCTTTCCAGGACATCATTCAGCTTATTCATATCCAGCGGTTTTGCGATATGTCCATTCATGCCTGTGTTTTTTGCCAGCTGTACATCTTCTGCAAAAGCATTGGCAGTCATGGCAACGATCGGCAGTTTTCCCTGTTCACCCGGAAGGCTCCTGATCGCTGCGGTTGCCTCATAGCCATTCATGACAGGCATTTGGATATCCATAAAAACAAGATCATACGAACCTTTCGGAGAAGCTTCCACTTTTTCAACTGCGATTTTTCCATTTTCTGCTATTTCCACTTCTGCCCCTGTCATCTGCAAAATTTCACCAGCAATTTCTCTGTTCAACTCATTATCCTCAACCAGCAGAATCCTTTTTCCTGTGTAGTCTGATTCTGACAACTTCTCCAGATAATTTCTTGCTGTTTTTTCTTTTCTGCCTGAAGTAAACTGCCGCAGTGTAGCCGTCAGCCGGGAACGGAACAGCGGTTTTGCAATAAAAGCATCTACACCTGCAACCTTTGCTTCTTCTTCAATTTCGCTGAATTCATAAGATGTCAATACAATGATGGTGATCTCTTTTCCTATCCGCTTCCGAATCTGTCTGGCTGTTTCTATGCCATCCATCTCCGGCATCTTCCAGTCTAAAATAACAGCAAAGTAATCATCTTTCAACTCATGCCGTGCATAACAGCGCTCAACCGCTTCCCTGCCAGAGAGAACCCATTCACCCATAATACCGATTTCCTTCAGTGTGGCAACTGTACTTTCACAGCATGTCTTATCATCATCCACTACCAGAACCGGCAGATTCATCAGATTTTTGTCCTGTTCTTTTTCTTTTTCCTGAAGCTCCAGGTAAATCGTTACCGTAATTCTGGTTCCCTTATGTAAGGTGCTCTCCACTTTAATATTACCATTCATCAGATTAACAATATTTCTGCTGATCGCCATTCCCAGACCAGTTCCCTGAACTCTGGTTGTCCGGTGATCATCTGCGCGACTGAAAGGATCAAACATGATTTTCTGGAATTCCGGTGACATACCGATTCCATTATCCTCAATCGTAAATTCATAGCATCCAAGCTCTGAAAATCCATTTGGCTTTTCCTCTATGGAAAAAATAATATTCCCACCATCCGGTGTATACTTGATCGCATTACTCATCAGATTCACAAACACCTGCTGAATCCTCAGACTATCACCGCAGACATCCTCATGTTCAATGTGATTAATATGTATATCAAAATTATGTTTATGTTCATCAAGCACCGGTTTCGTAAGCGTAATAAGATTATCCACCAGTTCTGACAGATTGAAATCTTCCTGTGCCAGCGTCATTTTTCCGCTTTCGATACGTGCCATATCCAGCACTTCATTGATCAGCCCCAGCAGATGACGGCTTGATTTTGTAATTTTGCTGAGACATTCAATGACTCTGTCCTGACTCTCAATATTTGCTCCTGCGATCGCTGTCAGACCGACAATAGCGTTCATCGGTGTCCTGATATCATGGGACATATTGGAAAGGAATTCTGTTTTCGCACGATTAGCATTTTCTGCAGAACAGTAAGCCTCTTTCAGTGCCTGACGGGATTCAATCTCTGCTTTTTTCTCCTGTGTCACATCCATGGATGCCAGCAATACTTTTACCAGTTTTCCATCCTCCCATTCCAGGGGTATGTAAGAAGCGATCTTATAAGTCTTTTCATCCTGGCTGCAATACTCAAACTTATAAATATCATTTTCACTTTTCAGTTTTTTCCGAATATTATCCGGGGCTATCAGGATATCTATAGCTTCCAATGGTTCCAGTGTCTTATATTTTTCAAGAACCTGCATCTGAAAATCATGATAAAATCCCAGAGGTTTATATATCATCTGTCCATTCAGATTGTAGAATTCATACCTGTCATTTTCCAGATCACAGACAACAAAACGGTCAACCAGACGCACAATACTCTGGATCAGCTGCTCCATGGAAGCATTATCCGCTGCCATCTGCAGATGCCGTGCACTCTCCACCTTTGTCTCTGTGATATCCCGCAGAAAGATCATGGCATATTCTGAATCCTCTATCTCGCCGCGTATGATCACATTACGGACCCATCGTTCTTCTCCATTCAGAGTGATACGGCACTCCAAAGCCAATTCGGTTTCCAGACCCTTCAGCCTTTCTGCAATATAACCACGGTCGTAAAAAGAGGATACCGCCTTCTTATCTTTCTCCACAACATAGGAATCCACAAAATGCCGAATCAGTTCATCCCATGTATGACTCTGTTCAAAGACGGTCATCAGGGACGGCTCAACCTTAAAGGTATCAAAAGTATTCGCTTCCAGATTCACATAATACTCGCACAGATCTGCTTTTGTAAAAGCCCGGTGGAAAGCAGCAGATTTTTGTGCCTGCATGATTTCTTTTTTCTCCCCATCAATGTTAATAAAAATCCCGGCAATCCTGCTGGCAGAACCATCCAGACGGCGTATTACTTCTGCCGATGCCCGAAACCACTGGTATTGATTATCCTTCATTCTCATACGATACTCTACCTGGTATTTTATCTGGTTCGTCTTATCCTTAATTGCCGCCTGAAGCTGCACCATTACTCTTTCTTTATCCTGTGGATGCAGAAGATCTGACCAGGATTCCAGTTTATTCGGAAAGTCCAGAGTGTCATGATAGCCAAGCATTTTTCGGAATTCATGACTCCAGTTTGCATTCACAATCTCACTGTTTTCGTCACAGTCAAAATACCAGAAGCCGGAACAGATAGCCTCATTGAGCAGTGCCAGATTTACATGATCCCAGTTGACCTGTACAGACATAACCCAGATCTGTCTGCCCGCCTCATCTGTCGCATCTTCTTTATAAAGCCGTACATTATTCACTGTACCGTCTGCTGTAAGGATCTGTGATTCCCCTGCTCCGTGAAGCTGCAAAAAACGATCTCGATCCAGTATATCTTCCTCGCCATAAAAGAAATTTTTCAATGAGCCGTTTGTCTGCTTCATAAAAGAGTCGAATGTATATCCTGTACTATGTAACAGCAGATTGCTCACAGATAAAACAGACAGGTTTTGGTCATAATATCCTGTCATTATGCCTACCCCGCCATTATTTTCCAGTGTTTTCTGTACTGCCTGTGACATGGCCTGTGTCTGTCCTGGTACAGTCTCACCTAAGGAATATATTTTGTCCTCATAATTTTTCATTTTATAAAAATCCTCTCTCCGTCTTATGCCTTCTTCACCCTGCTTTTATCTGTATACAGAAAACCTGTCCCTGCCAGTTTTGTTACCCATTTTTGCATACAAAAAGGACACTTGCCAAAATCTGCCAGTGTCCCTATTATATTTTTTTAAATCACACATCTATATAGTATAAAAGGTATCGGAATCTCTTCTGTTCAAACATCTTTTCCATATATTATGTTGATATGGAAACAGTGGCAACCGGCTGACATGGTCAAGCTTTCTGACTTTAGTCCCTTCTGGCTTTGCGCCCCTGCCTTTCAACAGGTTTGCCTTTAAAATAATTTTCATTTTTCCCAAAATAAAAATACCATGAAGTTTTTTACACGTCAATAATATTGGATAGAAAATCTGTATATTTTTTTATCTTGGTATAGTTGTATAAGTAGTCAATTACATTTAATACATTCCGTTCAACATTTTTTTGATATTTTTTCTTTTCCCCCCACTGTAAAACAGCCTCTGAGCGTTTCGTTATATAGAGGGATACAAATAAGAGCAAGATCCACCCATGTTTAACAGTATTGCCGTTTGGCATCCTGTTCTCCTATGGGATTTATCTTGATGGGGATCTCCCCATACCCTCTCAATAACAGACGTTTCACTTGTCTGTTGGTTCCACCTGAAAGTGTTCACAGCACTATTTCTAATATCGGAAGGGACAGCCGATATTGAAATACGTGGACTCCCGGAGGGAGGAATAGTCTCAGTGGAAGGAGGAGTATGAGAACAGAAAACAAAGATAAAGAACTGAATCACAGACATTTTATAGGATTACGTCTTACCGATGGAATTGAATCCATACACTCTATGATTACTGAAACTTTATTTCTTTTCATCAAGCAAAATAACACCTTGCGCCGGATTTTTATCAATTGCACCAACTATCTCATGTGGAACATATGGCTCTTCAAGATATGCAAGGTCTTCGGCAGTTAATTTAATGTCAAATGCTCCGGCTGAATCATCCAGATACTGCGTTTTGGTTGCCCCAATAATAGGCGATAGAATTCCCTTTGCCCACTGCCATGCAATGGCTATCTGGGACATTTTGCAGTTATACTTTTCGGCAAGCTCCGCTACACGTTTAACTATCTGTATGATATCCATACATGGCAGATGCACCAAGTGCCCTGACCTTTCCTGCTTTTACCAGATCGTGCAGTGCCTCCATAGTTTCTTCAATTGGTGTATCATAGTCAAATCTATGGATGATATATAAATCAAGATAGTCGGTTCCAAGACGTGACAGAGTTCCATCTATTTCCCTCATGATTGCCTGTCTTGATAAACGACCTTCATTAAAATATACCTTGGATGCAATCACAACCTGATTTCTCGCTACATTTTTCTTCAATGCTTTACCTAAATATTCCTCACTTGTTCCTGCTGAATATCCATTTGCTGTATCAAAAAAGTTATATCCCAAATCAAGTGCATGTTTGATAACATTCTCACTTTCAGCTTCATCCAACGTCCAGTCATGCATGGTTCCAGCTTTCCCAAAACTCATGCAGCCCACACATAATTTTGACACTTCTATATCTGTATTTCCGAGTTTACCGTATTCCATAGTGCTCTCCTTATCTTAATCCAGCGTACTCTTTCTCCGATACCGCCTCACACCACTCATTGGAACAATCCACTCCCGGCACCTCAATTGCCAGATGGGAAAACCATTCATCCGGAGCGGCCCCATGCCAGTGCTTTACATCTACCGGAATGTTAATACAGTCACCCGGTTTCATTTCTACCGCATCCCTGCCTTCTTCCTGATAAAACCCTCGGCCGGCTACACATACTAAGATCTGCCCGCCACCGCTTTTTGCATGATGAATATGCCAATTATTCCTGCATCCGGGTTCAAATGTCACGTTGAAAATGCCAACCTGAGAAGTGGAAATCGGTGCAAGAAAACTTCTGCCAGAAAAATACTGTGCAAAACCATCATTTGGTGCACCAATTGGAAATACCATCTCTTTTGCATGCGCCCGCATCGCTTCCTCTTCGTATGGCAAATCTCCTTCGCCTGTCTCCCACACTTCCTTTGCAAGATTGAAAACAGCCCATGCTTTTGGCCATCCTGCATAAAATGCGACATGTGTGATTACTGCGGCAATCTCTTTTTGTGTTACACCATGATTTTTTGCATTTTGAAGATGATATTTTAAAGAAGAATCTGTAATTCCGGAAGCCATCAGAGCAACCACTGTGATGATACTTCTTGTTTTTACGTCAATATCCTGGTTATTCCAGTTTTCACCGAAAAGGACATCATCGTTAAAATGTGCAAACTCCGGTGCAAATTCACCAAGTGCATTTCTTCCTGCTGTCTGTATTATTTTTCCCATTTTCTGTATACCTCCATAGCACTGTTATTTATAAAGATTTTACCCACTCACTGATTTCCTGTTTTGTTCCACGGTTTAACAGGCTGCCTTCTGTGATAACCGCATCCGGTGCGGATGGCTGTAATTCCTTTACAGTATTACCGAATCCACTTCCACCGGATGTTGCAAAGAGCACAATCTTTTTGCCACTGAAATCATAGGCTTCCAAAAATGTATTGACAATTGTCGGAGCTACATACCACCAGATTGGGAATCCCAGAAGGATCTCGTCATAAGAACTCATATCCATCTTTTTCTTCATAATCTCCGGTCTGTATTTCTTATCACTCATTTCCACACTACTGCGGGATTTTTTATTCATCCAGTCAAGATCAGCCTTTGTATATGGAACTTTTGGCTCAATCTCAAATAAATCCGCTTTTGCTTCCTCTGCAATCATTTCTGCTACTTTTTTTGTTGTCCCGCTTGCACTGAAAAATGCGACTAAATTTTTACTCATAATAAAAATCCCCTTTCTTTGCGAATTTTTCGTATAAAAATAGATGTATAAGATTTGAATTTCTCTTATACATCTATTTTATACCTGATATTTTTATTATGTCTAATGCTTATATTGAATTCCATTCTATGCCTGAAAAGCATTTATTTCTTCTATCATTTTACTGACCGCCAGAGAATATGGAATGTTTCGTCTCCAGGCAATCACAGTACTTGTTGTGATTTCAGGAGAAATTCTTCGCTGTACAAGAATATCCTCCCGCCAATACTTTGCAGCACCTTCGATGGATACCGGATAGCCCAGTCCATTTGCTGCCATAACTCCGGCATTCGTTCCAAGATTACTTGTAAAAGCAATCTGCAGTTTCGAAAAGTCTTTTCCAAACCAATTGGCAAGTTCACTTTGAACATTTACTCTTTCCGGCAGGATCAATGGTTTTCCAATAAGATCTTCTTTTCTTATAAACTCTTTTTCTGCCAGCGGATCATCCGGCCGCATTCCAACACACCAGTGATCGCAATCTGTGATCCGGATATAATCCAGCCCTTCGGTGTCCACCGGCTCCATGAATAATGCAATATCTACAAGTCCTTTGTTCATCATCTCATACACTGCATCTGCTGTTGCAGTATGCAATACAATCTGAACCAGCGGGTATTTTTCTTTATATGTTTTACATATCTCCGCCAATGTCTCCACCGCTGCAAATTCACCGCATCCAATGGTTATATTTCCCTCTACAACATCTTCTTTTCCTTTCAGTTCCTCAAGTGTTTTTTCCTCAAGATTAAGGATCTCCAGGGCACGCCTTTTTAATAAAATCCCCTCTTCAGTAAGCGAAATTTTCTTCCCGCTTCGAATAAATAATGTTACTCCAAGCTCCTCTTCAAATGCCGCCATTTGTCTGGATAGCGTTGGCTGGGTAATATGCAATTGTTCTGCTGCTTTTGTAAAGCTCTGTTCTTTTGCCACCGTCAGAAAATAGCGCAATAGTCTTAATTCCATATTTTTTGTTCCCTCAACTTTCGATTTCACGACATCATTTCTAATACAGATTTTACCGTACTTTTTAATCTCAGTCCATCCTTTATACCCAGGCGATAGAAAAACTCTTCTGTCTCTGCTCCGCTGGCAAATATTTCATCACAATACTTCGTAAGCACTTCCTCTTGTTCCGGAGACAGTGTTTCCAAAAGCTTCTGGTATTCCTTCTCTATATTTTCATTAAATGGCTGTGTATCTTGATTTGATTTCCATTCAGAATATGCTTTGCTCATACGATTGGAGATCATCTTATCAACAGACTCCTCTACGTCTTTTGACATCTTTGAGGGAGACTCTTGCTTTTGAACTTTTTCGTTCTTCGCTTTTTCAAGTGTTGACTCGTCAATATAGTGAATAATTTCTCTCAGATTTGCCTTCATAGATTGCAGGTATCCTCTCATCAGCACTGCCAGTTTCTCACTTCTGACTCCAATGCCAGGACAAATGCTCCTGCAGCCAATACGCCTACCAACATGAATTCAGCGATTCCCAGGATAATATAATTCATGTACTGCGTGCGGTACCAAATGATGGTACACACAAAGTCAGCCTCATTGATGCGCCTTCCATCGGACTTTGCTTCCGCAGTTTCCTTCACTATCCCTTCTCTGGAATCTGTTTCCACAAGTCCCTTTCGGGTCATCTTTTTGACCGCATGTCTTTTCGCCTTAAATTCCTCCAATCGCTTTCACCTCCTTTCTCCCCAAATGGATAAAAAAATAAGGCCATCTATCGTGGATAACGGTAGACGACCTCAAGTTATATACTTCTTTATGATGTTATTACTTTGTATTTGTGTTTTAATGCTTTTGACAGTGCAACATTTGTAAATGGAACAATCTGATCATTTTGCAAGCGGCCAAGGACAATACCCGGATCTCTGTCAATTCTTTCAGCAAATCTGCGGATAGCATTTTCGCTAAACTCATTCATTCTAACGAAAGCCTCATATTCTCCCGGAGGGATCAATTTGTCTTCCGCATATTTATCTGCTGCATCCTCCTGTCCAGCGTGCTCATTTTCAAACGTAATTCCATAATCACCATTAATAATATGGCCAATCTCATGGAACAGAGTAAACCAAAATGTATCTGAATAGAAACGTCTGTCATTCACCATCAGCATTACATTCTGCCCAATCTTCTTGGTTGCACCATTTATTCCTGAACCCGGAAGATTTGGAAGTATTACGAATATTACTCCCGCATCTTCAAAGGCCTTCCTAATCAGTGGATAAAAATCACCATGCTGTGTTGTTAATGTCAATGCATAATCAACAGCTTTTTCAAACTTCTTTTTGTCAAACTTAGGTGCTTCTATCTTCAGTGCCTGATTAATTGCGATCTGAACCATTGCATTTGCTCTGGCAGTATTAGTCTCTTTCATATCCTCAGATGCACTTCGGAAACTAACTGTCATATTTTGCTTTGTAAAAACAGATAATGATGCAACATTTAAAAATTCACGTAGACACTTAATCTGCTCATTTGTTTTTCTCGGAAGATCAGGCAATCCAAAATTCTCTCTGAAATATGTGTACTGAAAGTATTTGAAAATTCTTCTTTCCTGCTCTAATTCCTTGGATGATTCAAACTCAGCAATCAAAGCGTCATAGCTCTTCTGAAGATTCAGCCAGTAGTCAACACTAGTCCCTAACATTCGAGATAATTTCATGGCTATATCGATTGATAAGCTTTGCTCCCCACGTACCAGAATACTTAAATTCTTTGGCGTGGTATCTAATCGTTTTGCAAAATCTTTCTGAGAAAGTCCACTTTCTTCAATGATTTCTTTGATATAGTATCCAGGATGAAAAGCAATCTTATCATTATATTCAATATAATTACTCATAATGCTTACTTACCTCCTTTACTTCAACAATTCTAACCACACCAGCAATTTCATCAATATTACAAGGATCATAAGGTTCTTCATTCTCATCTAATGGCTGAATAATAATACGCCATGGATCTCTTCTCGTTTTTACATCTATAGCAAAAAATCCATCCATATTGCCACTCAACTTATGAAAATGAAACGTCGGCATCATTACTATATCCTTAATTACACTCGCCTGCTGCATAGCATTTATTCGGGCAAATAGGCTGGTTGCTAATGCAGCATTCCCGCCAAACAATTTTTTTGCAGTCTTTAAATCGGTACATTGTTTCTGAACTTTGCTGTTATTGTATAGTAGCTGCACGTTTGCCATCCTTTTCAAATTACCCGTTGGGTAATCTAAATATACCATCAGGAGAGGCTCTAGTCAATAATTCACACACTCTTTTCACAATTATTCTTCCATTTCCTTCTGCTTTCTGGCTTCAACCTCTGGTGCTAGAATATAAATAGTACAAACCAAAATGAGAAATTCCAAATACACATAAGCATGATACAATAGAGGCATGCTGAAGGAGGATCTCATATGGCAAAGCAACATGACAAACAATTTAAACTTGATGCAGTCCAGTACTATCAGGATCACAAAGATCTCGGAGTACGTGGATGTGCAGAAAATCTTGGCATCGGATACAGCACATTAACAAAATGTCTGAAAGACTTCCGGGAATCAGGTGATATTCCTGTTCGTGGTTCTGGTAATTATGCATCTGATGAGCAGAAGGAATTGCCCGTCTCAGACGTGAATTACGTGATGCCCAAGATACACTTGATGTGTTAAAAAAAGCAATCAACATTCTGGGAAAATGACGGAAGCCATTTATCTTGAAGTGTCTGAGAAGACGGAAGCTGCCAAAAAGACTGGACGCCGGGTTTCCGTCTCCGGAATGTTGAAATTTTTAGGTGTCTCTCGCTCAGGATATCTTGCATGGCTCCACCACGTACCTTCTGATACAGAAAAACGTCGTAAAGCTGTAAAAGCAAAAATACAGGATATTTATGATGATTCCAAGGCTCCTTCTTAAAATATATAGATTTCACAAATCCCTATCGATATACATTCTTCTGTCATAGATGTATAAAGATTTTGCACAGTTCGTCTTTTTCATAAAACTTATTCTGTTTTTCAACTTCTGTGATATAATGCTTTATTATAATAATTCCCATGGACAAAATGAGGTGAACCAAGTGAAAAAGAAAACACTTGTGCCTCTTATCACTTTTTTACTGGGCATATGCCTTATTAGTTTGATTGTATACAAAACAGACACCCACGAAAAAGAGCAGAGACACATAACAGCACAATTAAACGTAGCCACCTATGGCGAACAAATAAAGAATGAAATTACAAATGGAATTGAGATCACAGATACCTTGAAGCAAATCTTAATAAGTGAAGATGGCGAAATCCGTCAGTTTGAAACAATTGCAGGAAATCTTATGTCTGATTCTATTGAAAGTGTACAGCTCGCTCCTAATGGTGTTGTTACAGATATTTATCCGGCTAATGAAAATGAGGCAGGTAAGATTGATTTGATCCATGATAAAGACCGCGGAAAAATTTCCTGTTACGCAAGAGACAACTATACAATCATTACGCAGGGCCCCTTCAAATTAAAACAGGGAGGATATGGAATTGCAGTCCGCAATCCCATATACCTGAAAGATAAAAACGGACATGAGTATTTCTGGGGATTTACTATTGTTATCCTGCGTGTTCCGGATATTTTTTCAGATTCAATCAGTGCACTTTCAAATTTTGGATACGAATACAAAATTTCAAAAACAGACGCTCCATGGAGTGATACTTATAAAGTGGTTTATCAATCAGATGGGCAAATAAATCGTCCTGTTTCTTATACATTTACAATAGGAGACGAAAACTGGAAATTTGAAGTAACTCCTAAAAGTGGATGGAGAAATGCCACATTACTGATAATCATCATCGGAATTTTTCTTACAATAAGCCTTCTCCTGTCAGTTCTTACCAGAGTATGGTTAGTAGCAAAAGAACATAAGAAAAAGTTTCAGATACTGGCGCGCACAGATTCTCTTACAAATATTTATAACCGCTATGGATTTGATGAATTTGCAGAAAAAATGATTCAAAAAAATCCAAAAACACATTTTGTGGTTGCGCTCCTTGATATCGATGATTTCAAGTTTATTAATGATATCTATGGACATAATTACGGAGACAGGGCACTAAAGAATCTTGCAGACAGCATGAAGACTTTTTTCCCATCCGATGCATTACTCGGAAGAAATGGTGGTGACGAATTCTGCATTCTTTTACCAAATTGTACCTTTGCAGAAGCAGATATACAGCTGCAGAAATTCACCAAACTTCCTAAATCATTCTCATACCATGGTAAGGAACATGCATTTTATATTTCTCTAGGATATGCAGAATATCCAACATTTGCATCCAATCGTTCACAACTCATGCGCTGCGCAGATGCCGCTCTTTATGAAATAAAGCTTCATGGAAAAAATGGATGTATGGCCTACAGAGAAGGACTTCGGTCAGGTGCCCGCAAACAACTTGGATTCGCATTCAAGGATATCTCTGAACATCTTCCAGGTGCATTCATCATATACAGAGCTGACAAAAAAGATGATGAACTAATTTTTGCAAATGATGAATTTCTTCATATGTCCGGATATAAAGATATAGATGAACTGTTCAGACTTACTGAGAAAAGTTTTCGCAACTTGATTCGTGAAGATGAACAGCAACAGATAGAATCAAGTATCTGGGAACAGATTGACAACGGCAATGAAAATGACTATATTCACTTTCATCTTCGAAAAGCTGACGGAACTTATTTTTCTGTTCTTGATCATGGAAGAATTGTAGAGAGCCCGCAATACGGGAAAGTATTTTATGTATTGTTCATGGATTGGGAAGATATGCATATTCGTTACAATGATAAATTCGCAAGATAAAATATTGCAAAAAACAGAGCGTATGATCTATTTACAAGCATCAAAATATCCAACGATTCCTATATATCCGTCTTTCTTCATAGGAGACTACAATGTATGCAGTTTCAGACTATACATCTGGCTATCATTTTCCACCTTCGCTTTTATCTGCACAGAGATTTCTTTATTTTGTACAGATGTCTGATGTAACAAAACACGAATATTTGGTGGCTACACCCCCAAGCCCCTGTAGAATAAATAACGCCAGTACTGGATATCAAAAATCCCGCACCGGCGTTATTTATTAAAATATTTTGTTTTTTAATCTTCAACACTCTCTACTGAAACTTCTTTTTTCTTCCTACTTTTACCAGAAATCATCTTGTGTCCTGTATAAATAGCCATAATCATGCAAAGCAAAGAACTTGCTGCAAAGTACTTATGGCCTTCTTTTGATCCCTTATAACCTGTATAAAAAGTTCCAAGCATTGTAATCAGTGCACCGATAGACCAATATTTATGTGATTTCATTCAGATACCTCCTGCCGTTTTTCTTAATCATATACCTTTTAAAAGATATATACAAACTTGAATTGTTCAAGCTTTTCAAATACTAACGTCCTTAATTCTGTTCAATAATTGATTTATAGTAGTTACCAAAGTCAGCAAGTGAATTAACAATTGGAAGCATTTTTGTTCCGAGTTCCGTTAAGCCGTATTCAACTCTCGGTGGCTGCTCATGGTAATCGTGGCGATATGCCAGCCCATCACTCATCATTTGTCTTAAACTATCTGTCAAAACCTTTTGTGAAATACCATCTATACTTCGTTGTAGCTCATTGAATCTCCATGGACGCTCTTTCAAGTTACGCAAAATCAGCAGTTTCCATTTTCCTCCGATAAGAGATACTGCTGTTGCAACTGGGCATTCCGGTAATTCTTCTTTTGCTCGCATAATTCTCACCTCCGAGTCTATTGTAACACATTCATTTTTGAGTGTGCAGTTACAAAAAGGTGCGTACTTGTTTTTGTATGTGTCTCTCACTATACTAATACCAAGCAACCAGAAACCACAAATTAAACCATGGAGGTATTATTATGGCAAATTACACAAAAACAACTATTGGAAAGGAAAACCGAATTGAGTTGCATGAAAAGTTGTCTTTAACAGGTGCAGAAATCAGTTTGAACGAACTACCTGCAGGAGCAAATGTCCCATTTGTTCATTCTCATAAAGAAAATGAAGAAATCTATGGAATTCTTTCAGGTAACGGCAAAGCCATAATTGATGGAGAAGAAATTAGCCTTTCATCTGGAGACTGGCTAAAAATCGCACCTGCTGCAAAGCGTCAGTTTTTTGCATCCGATATTTCTGGAATTACTTATATCTGCATTCAGGTAAAAGAAAATTCTCTGGAACATTTTACAGCAGAGGATGCCGTAATCGGCTAATTAAAAGTATTTATTTACAAAAATGCACAGTTCACGATAAGCTAAGAACTGTGCATTTTTGTTCAATATTACGTTTTCTCAATTTTTCAAACAAGAAGTTATCAGTGATTATCTTTTAGAAAACAGCCAAATCCAAGAACACCTAGGACATATCCCCAAAAATTATTTGTTGTCACAGCAATTCCTAAAAGTATTATTGCAATCCCCAATAACTCAATCTTAATTCCTTTCATCGCAAATATCTTCGTTACAAACTGGAAGTTAGCGATTTCTTTTTCCGGTATTCTCTGTCCCACGGATTTCCTCATGATAGAAATAATCTACGATCACCGGATGTCCCTGCGGGACTCTGCCATAAGGCATTTCATTATCCACAAAGGCACAATCATACTTCTTAGCCATTTTCTCAGCTTTTACTTCAAGTGCTTCAAAGTAGCTGCGGTTATGCTTGTTATAGATCTCGTCGTAAAGTGGTACAAGATCAGGATATTTTCCGGCGATATAATTCATAATTGTCTTTTTGAAACCGCCTCGAAGATTGAGATTTTCGAGCCAGAACAGATCGCACTGATCCTTTACCCGCTCAAAGATTGCTTCAAAATCCGTGATACCGGGAAATACCGGGGATACGAAACAGACTGTACGGATACCTGCCTCATATACCTGCTTCATAGCAGCGATACGGTGCTCAATGCTCGAAGCAGAGTCCATATCGTTCTTGAAATTTTCATCTAGTGTGTTGATCGACCATGAAACGGTTACACGTCCAAGCTTCTTCAGTAAATCAATATCTCGTACCACAAGATCCGACTTTGTGCAGATCAGAATATCTGCGTCACTGCCGATCAGCTGCTCCAAAAGTTTTCTGGTATTCCCGAATTGCTCCTCCTGTGGATTGTAGCCATCTGTCACAGAACCGATGACCACCCGCTGTCCGGCATATTTCTTCGGATTTTTAATTTCCGGCCAATACTTCACATCAAGGAAAGTGCCCCATTCCTCCTTGTGCCCGGTAAAGCGCTTCATAAAAGAAGCATAGCAATACTTGCAGGCATGTGTACAGCCCACATAGGGATTGACCGAGTAACCGCCTACCGGCAGACTAGACTTAGTCATGATGTTCTTTGTTTCCACCTCACGAATGAGGATTCCATTTATTACTTCTTCCATGATTTCTGTACCTCTAACACTTTATTAAATTCTTCCGGCATTTCCTGAATCATATTTTCATCCCCTATGATAGGGACAAGGTCTTCCTTCATAAACACCGGAATGCCGAGCTTATGTGCCTGGTCCGCCAGAGACCATGCCCATTCCGGCTCCGTATGAATCTTCCTGCTCTGAGCTCCGGTCATGGTGCCCACAACAATCCAATTGATTTCGGAAAGGTCAACTGTGCCGGGATCGTCGAATAACGGCTCAAAGGTAACATGGTAATGTTTGGCTCTGACGTTTTTCCGAAGGGCGTCGATACGCCACAGTTCTGCTTTCCTCGTCACCGTAACGCCAAACCATGCGTTTTCCAGATCGGTATCAAAATCCAGCAAATCAGGTCGCTTGGTAAGGAACAGGAACTGATGCTGTGGATTTTCACGGATCTTTGCAAATACCTCGTCTCTCCATTCCGGCTTCCATCCGGAGAGATCGCTCATCCCGGTAAGAAGAAAGTTCTGCGGACGTTTCTTTTCCATCATCTTGAGCTTACCCGGAAAGAATTCAGGGTCAGCGAAGTCATCAATCATATGCCAGCGTTTCACGTTGTTGCGGGCATAGCAATATGTACACCCCACTGTGCAGCCAATGACGATATTCATGTTCTGAATCTGATCTTTGATACAAATACTCATGACTTCTGCCACTCCTCAAGATTCTTTCTGATGCGGTCGAGACATTTCTCAAACCGGGTAATTTCTTTCTCTGAAAAACCTTTGTAGTAAATACTGCCCATCTCATCAGATACAGAATCGTACTCGCCCTTTAAGGCATGTGCTTTCTCAGTCAGAAACAGGAGTGTTTTCCTTTTGTCCGTTTCAGACTGAACACGGCTTATCAGCCCTTGATTTTCCATTCTTTCCAGCATCGTAGTAAGAGATGTTATCGCTAATCCGCATTTAGTCGAGAGTGACCTGATTGAGATACCATCCTCCTGCCACAGCACATAAAGAATACGTCCCTGGGCTCCATTAAACGCATCAATATTCTTTTCACTGAGAATCTTCTCAAAAATCCGGTCTCCAAGCTGTTTTATTTTTGTGACAAGAAATCCTCCATTCATTTCCATACAAAAGCTCCTATATAGTAGTTTATTAAAAACATACTATATAGGAGCTTTATTGTCAAGAGTTTATATGTCTTAATAGGTAAATTCCATTTTTTCAATTCTCCAAACTGGAAGTTGACTTGCCTATTTTCTTAAAATCTCATGTGGAGCTTCTATTTCATTTGCCAAGGTATGCTCTGTTAACTCTGACATTCCATTGTGCATTGTTGATTTCAAAACATTGGAAATTTACTCACTACAAGATTACTGGAGATCATATTTTGTCCGAGATTATTATGTAGAAATGGATTTTGATGATAATATAGTAAGAACAGAAGTATTTTATTTGCCAGAACGTCAATAACAAATATGGGAAAGAGATGGTACTACATGGGAATAATTAAATATTTTAGAAAAAAGTACTGGGAAGCAGCCATTTTCAGAGGTGGGCGACGTATACCATTTACCTGTGATGGATTAACAGCTGTTCCTGATAGCGCCTATGCATTGTTTACTGAAAAAGAGTTAGAAAAAATTTACGAAGAAAGAGATATTTTTCATGAGCGGCTAATGCATATGATTGATTCTTTTTAATCACATGTACATCAGAGTTTTATATATTACTTATGATATTGTGCCGGCTTTGTCGCTTTGTATCAGCCGAATGAATACAAGAAAAGGAGCTGTCGGGAAATAGACAGCTCCTTCAAAGAAAATCTGCAGGATACCTTTCTTCTTTCCTTCTGTAAGTTCATTCCACCCACACTTTTCTCTGGATCTTTTCACCTGTTCACTTGTAAGCCCAGATTTCTTGCCATTCACCCTTTCAAGAACCTCTTCTACCGTCTGCTGATAAATTTCCTTCATCACTTCCGCCTCATCGTTTCTAAGTATTTACTACCTGAATTTCTTATGCAATGAAAGACCTCTTTGAAAAAAATATAAAAAAAAGACCTTCATTGCATAATAAAAAATGCAATAAAAGTCTCACCATTTCCTTATGATACCGGATGCTTCCACCGTACTGACACCATCACAAACACAATTTGTTAAGCGCAGGTTACTCCCCTTTATTGGATCAAATCCAATACCAAAAGTAACATGATTGTCAAGATACTTTATCATTACTTTTTCATTTTATGTTATACTTTTTACATCGTTAACACTATTAAAATAAATTCTCCGGAGGTGAATCAAATGGATCATACGAATAATTCCTGTTGTTGTGGTGAAGCGGAACATTTTTCCGGATGTCTGATTTGTGGTGCTCCTATTACGTATCGTGCTGAAAGCTCTATTCAGACGTGTAGTATCTGCCATAAAGAGCAATTAACCAATGCGGTCTGTGAAAATAGTCACTTTATCTGTGATGCCTGTCACAGCTATGGCACATATGCTCCGGTAATCGCAGCGCTCAGAGACAGTACCGAAAAAGATGCTTTGCTTCTTCTGGAAAAAATTATGGATCTTCCATCTGTACATATGCATGGACCAGAGCATCATGCAATTGTTCCGTGCGTTCTTCTGACAGCGTTTCGCAATAATGGAGAACATATGAATTACGATGCTGCACTATCTGAGATCTGTAAAAGAGCGAAGCAGGTTCCGGGCGGTACCTGTGGTTACTGGGGTGTCTGTGGAGCTGCTGCCGGAGCCGGTATTTTCATGTCCGTTATGACTGGATCCAGTCCACTTCACAAAGATGCATGGCCGTTTCCTCAAAAACTTGTTTCCATTATTTTATCCAGACTGGCAGATGTTGGTGGACCTCGCTGCTGCAAGCGTACCAGCAGAATTGCCATTGAAGAAGCTGTTCATTTTTACAGTCAGTTTTGTTCTGTAAACATTCCGTCATCTTCTATAACGTGTAAATACTGCGAAGATAATCGCGAATGCATCCAGGAAGATTGTCCATACTATTCTGAATAACAGGCAAGGCAGTGATTCCATGATACCACGAAATCACTGCCTTGTAACTCGTTTGCCAGGATACAGCGCCCCATCTTCCCACTTTGCTTTTTTGCAGTTCCATGAACGAATATCCTTCTCTTCCAAAACACTCCTGATTCGTTCTTCTCCATTGTCCGATGTAAAAAGCGCTGTAATTTCCTTTTTTCCATCTACAATTTTCACACAATAATCTACCAGTTCCGGAATCTCAAACAGCAATTCATCCATCTCTCTGATACTTCCCAATGGATCCATCCGCTTTACAAAGTCCAGGCGTTTTATTTCACTTCCACAGAGGCATCTTCCTGGAATGATTCTTGACCAGTCACCGGTTCGATATCGAATCAACGGCTGTGCTTCCATTCCAATGGTTGTAATCACCAGTTCTCCCCATTTACCGTCCGGCAGCACATTTCCGTTCTCATCTATAATCTCTGTAATACAATGGTTTTCCCGCATATGCATGCCCTCATGCGCCGTGCAGCAAATGGCACCTCCAAGCCCCATCTCTCTGGAACCATAGTGCGGCCAAAGTCGTGTTTGCAGAATTTCTTCGATTGCTTTCATGACAGTTTTCGGACAGGCATCTCCGGATACCAGTGCTCTTTTTATACTGCCTTTTCCGCACATTCGAAGCATGGACAGCAATGCCGTCGGCATTCCCACATACGTATCCGGCTGCTCCTCTTCCAGAATCCTGTTCAGTTCGCCATAAGTTCTTCCTGTCCCGGTTGAAAGAGGTTTTGCTCCCAGACGTCTGATTGCCTCCGCGATCAGTTCTCCTAATCCAAAAGGACCTGAAAATGGCATAGCCACCATCGTTATACTTCCAGGATAAATAAATTCACCCAGACCTGCCATAAAAAGTTCTATGGTGTGTTCACAGTCTCCCTCTGTATAGAATACACGTTTACCGGCACCGGTAGTTCCGCTTGTCTGTTCTGATATCACTTTCTGTACTTCCCCCTGGGAGCAAAGCAGCATCCTGCCTCCATCTCGTGCCAGATCTGTTTCTGTCGTAAAAGGAAGGCTTCTCAAATCTATCAGGCTTTCCAGTCTTTCCGGTAAATCTCGGTAAAAACCCTCTCGTTCTTTCTCTCTCTTCAGTACAATATTTAATTTCTCCAGCTGTATTCTGTGTATTTCATCTCTTGTAATCTCTGTAATGCCTTCCTGCTTACAGATCATTGCATCTATATTCGATCGTTTCACTTTCTGTATAAATATATTCCTTTCGAATTCGTCAGATTATATGCACAAAATGGCACCATTCCATAATCAGAATCCACCTCGCAGATATAACATCTTTTCAGACGTTCAAGATCCAGATTCCATGCATCCTGAAAAATCATCCCTGATACTGCAAAAGTTTCATTATGAACCCGGATCAGGAATTCATCCAGTGCATCTGTCTGTGTCATTTCATCATCACTAAATTTTTTTGTGCTATAGCTCCACTGATTTTCCACATACTGTCTGGAATCATCGCTGGTAGTACAACAACATCCTCTGCCTGATTTCTTTTCCAGGAGTTTCAGTTCCCTCTCACCTTTTTTCAGATAACTTGCATGAAAAGAACAATATGGATTCTCTGCTCCACCACCGGCGAAATCCTTGCTTTTCATAAGCCCGTCAGTCTGTTCCTCGATCAGCTTCAACATCTTTGGTATGGTAATCGGAGCTTGTGGACGCTGCTGAGAACATCTGCCAAAATAGCTGATCGGCTGGAAATGTACTCCTCTTACAAATGGCATATGATCCATCGCAAACTTCAGAATATCTCCAACCTGCATGTCATTTACTCCTGGCGCAATGACAGGTACCAGAGCAATTCCCAGTTCCGCTTCCGAACAGTTTAACACAGCCTTTTCTTTCAGTTCTATCATAGAGCGTCCGCGCAATGTCTGATACACATCATCTGTGACACCGTCAAACTGAAGAAATACTGTATTCAGTCCTGCTTTTTTTAGTTTTCTGGCATATCCTGCTTCCTGCGCAAGACGGATTCCATTGGTATTCAATTGAAAAAATGTAAACCCTTTTTCTCTACCCATATGTATGATCTCCGGAAGATCCTCCCGCATGGTTGGTTCTCCACCTGAGAGCTGAATATTGAATGGTCCTCCATGATCCATCAGAAAATCATATTGCTTTTCTATTTCATCAATTGAAAGATCACCGTTTTCCAGACATTCTCCTGCCGAAGCAAAGCAGACCGGGCAGTGCATATTGCAGCGCTTTGTCACTTCCAGTATCATACAACAGCCTTTTCGTTCGTGCTCCTCACAGAGTCCACAATTATCCGGGCAGGATTTCTCTTTGATTTTGGGATTTACCGGAGTCTCCGCAGACAGGTTTTCTCTTCCCCAGGAAAGATACTCTGCTGCCGTTCCTTCCCAGATCAGTGTCTGAAACTTTCCGTGGATATCACATTCTTTCACCAGATAAATGCCATCTTCACCAATACATTTTTTTGCCGTAAGTACTTTCATACATATCGGGCATACACTTTTTGTTTTACCCAGCGTAATCATAGTTCCAATATTCCCCGTTCTGTCAGTATTTCTATCACTTTCGTATAAGTATCTGCAATCAGCGCAGGACATTGCTCCATAATCACTCCCCAATCCAAATTAGAAGTGATATCCTTACAATAAAAAGCACCAAATTCTTCTTCGGTCTTCTTATGGAACCACTGATATAATTCCTGCACAGCCGGTTTCATCTGTATATCTTCTTTCTCCTGCGGAGCCAGATTGCCAAGGAACAAACCTATCGCACAGGCTCCTCCTGTCAGGCAGCCACAGGTATCTCCACAGTAACCGATCCCACCGCCAAGACCTCCCAGAGCCTTTACAAGCTGTGGATTTTCCTCACCTATGGCTTCCAGTGTCATAATCATAACCATTTGTGAGCAATGATAACCCATACTGCTAAGTTCTATGATTCTTTCATAAAGATCCATGTGCTACTCCTTTCTGCCAACCAACATGGTATAGCGCAGCTTCTTTCCTTTATATTCTTTCTGCAGAATCTTATACTCTTCGCAGCAGAACGAATCATTCCAGATTGCTTCCAGATAATATTCCCGCCAAAGTAACGTCTGATCCTCCTGCCGGAGAATGGTAAATCCTGTCTGTTCTGCCATTTCTGAAAGCTTTCCAGTATCCAGATCTGACAATAATAGAAAACCTCCCTTTTTCAAAACACGCCAACATTCAGATAGTGCATTTTTCTGATCTCTGCTAACAAAAAATGCACACTGGCTGATGCAAAGATCTATACTGTCTGATGAATACTGCAAATGCAGAAAATCGCCAATTTCCACATCACTGCCCCGTGGGAAAAGATCCACGCCATGTGCTTCCAGCCCAAATGATTTCAGGATTCGAACCGTGTCTCCTTCTCCTGCTCCAAGATCCAGTGCTTTCATTTCTTTTTTCCATTCTATGTTCTCCAGAAGATGAAGCGTCTGCGCTTCCCCTCCCGGATGCCTGTTCATCTATTTATCCTCCAGTGCACGCTCCACCGCGAGCACTTTTCCAAGTGCGAGTTCTTCCGGAACATACACAAACCCACACTTTGGACAGACAGGCATTTCCACAGGAAACCCATTTTCCAGATACATAAATTTTGCTTTTCCTTTTACAAGAGGAACCTTACATTTCATGCAGGTCAGCTTTCCTTCCGGATCAATCGTATAATATGTTCTTTCTACTGCCATTACTGTCCCACCCTTTTCATAATATTCATTCGATGACTGTATGCTCTGTGTACCAGATATCCGTCTTCTGTTTCCACAAACCGCACCCAGAATGTGACATTTCCCAGTCTGCTTCTTGTCACCAGTTCTTTTGTTTCTTCATCCAGGATTGCTTCCTGATTTTCTCTGTAATCTGATAACACACGTTCCACATCACTTTTCAGTATCATGCGCTCATCCATCATATGGATTGCCTCCTCTGTATAGGCAACAGTATAGTCTTTTTTCTCCATGATCGGTTCCTCATTCCAGATGTTTTTTAAAAGTGTTTGTTTCAATATGAGCCTGTTGTATCGTTTCTCACTGATATCAGGCATGTTGCTGACATTTGCCCCATACAGAAGTTCAAGTATATGTCGGGATTCTCTTCCCTCTCTGGCAAATCGGTCTCTGCATGCCATGCAGTATGTAATATATGGTGCATCGGAACGTTCCAGACACTTTTCTGTCATTTTCGCTGCCATATCTTTATTGGCATATGCCGTCAGACCTCCATATCCACAACATGGAGACAAATCTCTGGAATATTCTGTATCTTCAACGATACATCCCATATCCGACAAAAGTTGTCGTATCATATCTTGTGTCTGTGCATCCCCTCTGGCACCACAGGCATCATGTATGGCAACCGGTATCTCCAGTCCTTTTGCCTGCTGTGGAAGTCCGATTTCTCTCAAAATTTCCCAGATTCCTATAACATGTGCTCCAATACTTTCTTTTAGCTGCTTCATGCAGCTTGGACAGCCTGCAATGATGATCGGATCACCAAGCTTGGCCAGTTCCTGTTTCAGCTGCTCATTTACTTTTTCTGTCATTTCATAGCGGCCCGCCCATTCGCTGATTGCACCACAGCATCCCAGCATCAGAGCAACACCTCTATCTACCCGATTACTTAAATCTTCGTATGCCTGCATAACCACATCCGGCGCTATCGCCCCTGCCTGACAGCCCGGGAAAAATACATATCTGCAAGTTTCATATCCCGGCTGGGGTCTGCTTAAAAAAGCCTCTGAATTTGAAAATAACATGTCCATCAGTGCAAATTCATGTGGCGCCAGCGGCATCTTATCTGTGGATACCATATTTTCTCTTGCTGACTTACACACCTGACTCATATCAAATCCATTCGGACAGATCACCATACACTGTCCACAGAGGGCACAGGCATTCATCGGTTTGTTCATCGGATGATCTCCCATGATAATCTGCGTATTATTATAGATCTCACGGGCTAATAAACCCGGATGTTTTTGATATTCACTTAAATACACACAGCCTTTCATGCATTCGTCACAATGACACTGAATACATCGTTTTGCTTCTTCTACAGCTTCTTCTTTTGAATACCCATCCTGACCACAGAAAATCTTATTCGATCCATGGATTCCTTCCATGTTCGTATAAAGCTTGGTAGTCACTGCTCCTTCACTGCCTCTGTTGCTGTGCGGCGATAAATTCTGTACCAGAAGATCCACTGTCAAAGCTGCCCGCTTTGCGGCAAAAGCCGCATCCATCACAGATTCCGCAGGTCCGCTGACAATCTTTGCCTGTTCTCTTAACATAATCTCGACATCTGCTGCTTCTTCCGGAGCTAACATTTTTGCCACTTCTTCTGATGCGCATACCACATCTGCCAGTTCCATTTTTTCTCTGATAAACGAAAGATTCAAACTGCATCCAAATTCAAAAGAAAGATCCATAGATTTCAGACGTTTCGCTTCATTGCTGCGGTCTGATTCCAAAAGATGTCCGGCTGCCGCTGCAATATAGCTTTCATAATCTTCTTCCTTACAATAAATTGTCGTAGGATACATTTTCTTTTCCAGTTCCCCTGCAAGAAACAGTGGAAATAATCCAGAACCAAAGATTGCTGCCCTTTTCTTCTTTCTCATGCGAAATACACTGCTTCGTCTTCCCGGTTCTCCATACCGGACAATCGCACGTTCTACTTCTCGTATGGAGACACCATCACCAAGTTCACAAAGCTTGCAATTATCTTCGCAAGGTGCCGTACATCCATCACAGAGAATCATTGGAAATGGTGTAATTTTCTCATAAATTGCCAACGCTTTCTTAAAATTTCCTTTTGCAGCATAATACAGCATCTCTTTTGTATCCATTTTGAAAGGACAGGCTGCAACACAGTAGGCCGGCTGTTCATGGACGCAGAGACTGATCATATGATCCATCTCTTCTTTTGACATTCGATTTACATGATAAACGTGAGTAGAACCCCTCTCCTGTATGTATGTCATAACCTGATACTCCTTTCGTCTGTAAAGGGGAGGCAGTTTCCCGTCTCCCCTGATTATATCACAGTTGGCAGCTTTTACTCCAACCACATTATGAATTAAGCTTATTTCTCAAGTTCTTTTAATGCTGCAAGAACCCTTTCCGGACGGGCAGGGATACGTGTAATACGTGCACCTGTCGCATTAAAGATTGCATTCAGGATTGCAGGATGTGGAGCATCCAGTGGAGCCTCACCACAACCAGCCGCACCGTAAGGACCACTTGGACGATATGTTTCATTGAAGTGAAGTTCAATATCATCCGGAGCATCCTTTGGATATGGAATACCACAATTCTTCAAAGTGGTGTCATGGTTCAAATCTTCAAAATCTTCCGAAAGAGCAAGACCGATACCCTGTACAAGACCACCATAGAAATTACCTTCTACAAGAAGTCTGTTCATGATCGTACCTACGTCAGCTACGCAAGTAAATTTCTCAACGGTAACTTTACCTGTTTCTGTATTAACAGCAACTTCCGGCAGGAAGATAGTATACATATAAGTTGCAAATGGATCGCCCTGTGCGGTATCCTGATCGATCGGATGATCTGCACAGAATGTAGTTACCCAGTTACCTTCATATTTTGTTGCAAGCCCTTCTGCTACCATCTCATCATAAGTACGGAATGTTCCGTCTTCTTTCTTCATTGCTGCTACAAGATTTTCTGCAGCCAGACGACATGCATTACCTGACATAACCTGTGAGCGTGATCCTCCTGCAGGTCCTGCATTCGGACATGTCTTCGTATCATTCATAACCAGTTTAATCTGTTCCGGTCTGATTCCTGCCTGACGCAGTGTTTCATGAGATGATACAAGAACACCCATATCAGCCCCCTGTCCATGATCTTCCCATGCAGCATACATCGTAACGGTTCCATCCGGATTTAATTCTGCAAATGCATTTGATGTATCAACACCATCAAGACCACAACCGTATACTCCAAGAGATACACCGATACCATATTTCATCTTTCCGTCAGAAGCTGCATTCTTTTCGGCAACACGTTTTTTCGCCGCTTCATACAATGGACGTGCTTTCTTAAACAAATCTTCCTCACAATATACCTCCGGTGGATAACCTGTCGGGATGGTAGTGCCCTCTGATTCTTTATAGCAGTTCATTTCACGGATATCAAACGGATCGATTCCCATCTTAGCTGCCAGCACGTCAATTGCAATCTCAGATCCCATATAAGACTGTGGTGAACCATAAGCACGGAATGCGGAGCCCCATGCATGGTTTGTAAATACGGTTGTTGATTTATTACGAATAGAATTAATTCCATAACCTGCGCCTGTAAACTGAGAAAGTCTCATGGTAAGCAGATCGCCAAATTCTGAATATGGACCGTGATCTACATAGTTGTTACCCCAAAGTGCTAAGAGTTTACCATTTTCATCTGCTGCAAGCTTAATATTCATAAATGCAGGAGATCTCTTTCCTGTATAAGTAATGTTCTGGAACTGATTAAATACCAGCGATACCGGACGTTCCAGAATCTTAACAGCTGCACCAATCAGAGCCTCATTTGTCGGTGAGAACTTGTAACCAAATGTTCCGCCTGCATGGTTCTGAACAAGTCTTAAGTTTTCCATTGGTACACCGATACCATCTGCGATCATAGGCATATGAAGATGTATACCGATAGATTTGGAATGCACTGTTATCATACCGTCTTCATCAATATATCCATAACCACAGTCCGGCTCAAGGTGAAGATGAGGCTGGCGTGAACAGTAGGACTCGATCTCAACCTGCTGTGAATCCGGAATGCTGTCCCAGTCAAAGTCCGGTCCCTTGATACAGTTTGTCTCAAAAAATGCGTTTGGAGTACCAGGATGGATCTCTGCTGCATCCGGTGCGATTGCATCCATTGCGTTCATATATGCAGGAAGTTCTTCGATCTCCACCTTAACTGCATCTGCTGCTGCACGTGCATGCTCTTCTGTGTCGGCAGCTACGATCGCAATCGCATCACCAAACTGAAAGATCTTTTCGTCGCAGAGTACAGGACGCTCAAATCCGTCTGTCTTATTGTGTTTCGGAAGCATTACAAGACCATTGATCTTGTTGGTTCCGCCTGCTGCCTTAATGTCCTTCGCTGTAATAACACGAACAACTCCCGGCATACTCTCTGCTTCTGTTGTATCGATACTGAGAATATTTGCGTGAGAAACCTTGGCCTGTGTAAGTGCAAGACGAAGAGTTCCCTCCGGCATCTTTAATGCATCATCTGCACCGAAATCCCAGGTACCTGTTACCTTCTGTGCTGCTGATGGACGGATATAGTTTGTACCGACGATAGAATCACCTGTCTGCTTGAATACGAGGTCTTCTTTAGTCATCTCGCCACGCATAACTGCTGCTGCCGCCATGGTCGCATCGATAAGCGGCTTGTAACCTGTACAACGACAGAGATTACGCTGCTTGTTAAACCAGTCCCTCACTTCTTCACGGGTAGGGCTCGGATTATTATCGAGAAGAACCTTTGCTGAAATAATAAAACCTGGTGAACAGAAACCACACTGTGCACATCCATATGCCATCCATGCAACCTGTATCGGATGCATATCAGAAATTGTTCCCACACCCTCGATTGTTGTGATCTCTGCATTGTCCGGAACACGGCTCATCTTGTAAATACAGGATCTTGTAACTTTTCCGTTCATAATAACATTACATGCTCCGCAATGACCTTCTCCACAACCGATCTTACATCCTGTAAGAAGAAGATGCTCACGAAGTACCTGAGCCAGTGTCTCATCCTTATCAAGAATAAGGATTCGCTCCACACCATTGATCTTCAATGTCTTTTTAATCATGTTTCATTCCTCCTTTAAAAAATACACGTTCCGATGTTACAAATCTTCTGACTTATGTGTTCCGCATGGATCATGATCGACTCCCTTACCCGTCAGATCTTTAAGTCTTTCCATTCCTCTGACAGAATAGAAAACAATGGAAGAGCTGCTTCCGTCCAGATTCTCACCGCTGAGTTTTAAAACATTCGCATTCTCATAATAATCAATCGGAAGTGTCCGACTGTATTGCTCTCCTGTGCGCTCATCTTTTACCTGTATCGTAACTTCTTTTGCGGTAATTTCAAAAATCTTATCCATGGAAACGTTCTCCTGTTTACATTATTTTGTATAATTTCATGTTATCATAATTTTGTACAGTTTTACAAATTGTAAATAATTATTAGTTGGCTATTTTCGCTCTTTTTTATATTGTTTTTATTACTTTATTTAAAAATTTTACTATTTATCCTCACTTTTTATGCTATAATAATGTCAAATTTGTACAATGTTGTTTTTAGGAGGTATCTATGATGCAGACAGGTGCTCTCATCGTAGCTGCAGGGAAATCGTCACGAATGGGAGACTTCAAGCCCATGCTTCAGCTTGGATCCATTTCCATCGCGCAGCGTGTGATTAATAACTTCCGGCAGGCCGGAATCTCTAAAATAGTGGTGGTAACCGGATACAATGCGGATGCTCTGGAACGCCACCTTGCTTCCAATCATGTTATTTTTCTTCGAAATGAGGACTATGAAACTACTCATATGTTTGATTCTGTCAGGATTGGACTGGAATATTTAAAAGACAAAGTGGATACGGTACTCTTTACACCTGTAGATGTTCCACTATTCACAGCACATACCGTTACACAAATGCTTTCTCTTGGACAGCCTCTTGTCACTCCGGTCTGTAACGGAACTCCAGGTCATCCGATCCTGATTCGTTCCTCATTAATTGAGTCCATTTTAAGCAATGATGGAAACACTGGTCTGAAGGGTGCTGTAGAACATTGTGGAACTCCCATGTATTGTTTAAATGTAGAAGATCCTGGAATCATTCATGATGCGGATACACCAGAGGATTATGCAGAACTTCTTCGTGCACACAATCAAAGTCTGATCCGTTCAGAGATTCAGATTCAGCTGGCACGGGAAAAGGTCTTCTTTGATGAACAGCTTTATTCGCTGCTTACACTGATTCATGAAACAGGATCTGTTCGTGATGCCTGCGAACGCATGCACATTTCCTACTCCACCAGCTGGAATCTGATCCATACATTAGAATCTCAGCTTCATGAACCGCTGATTATTCGAAGTCAGGGCGGTGTAAAGGGCAGTCACAGTGAGCTGACACCATACGGAGAAGAATTTTTGAAGCGATATGCCCGTTTTTCAGAGGAAACACGTACCTGTTCCGAAGCAATATTTGAAAAGTGTTTCAGAGGATTTTTCAATGCGTAATCTTTATCTTATTCGACACGGAAAACCACAATATCCAGATGAACATTCTTACTGTATCGGTCAGACTGATTTTTCTTTATCTATGCTTGGACATCTGCAGTCAGTCCTTCTTCACGGAGAACTGGATGATAAAATAACTGCTGTTTACTGCAGTCCTTTGTCAAGAGCTATGGAAACGGCTGCACATATCACACCTGATCTTCCACATATCACTATCTCAGATTTAGCAGAACGAAATCTGGGAGAATGGGATGGTCTTTCATTTGATGAGATACGCAAAAGATGGCCGGACATATATGAAGCACGTGGAATGAATCCTGATTACCCGATTCCAGGAGCAGAAACTCCTTTCGCATCTGGCATGCGTTTTTCGCAGGCAATTTATGAGATTCTTCGTTCTTCTGAGGGTGATATTGCGATTGTTTCTCATACAGATGTAATTTCTTCTTATCTGTATTTGCTTGATTCAAAACAGCATGCCAGACAGTATTTTCGTCTTCCATGTGGTTCCTATTATCATCTGAACACAGACGATAACGATCATGTTGTCTTATCCGATTTGACTTACCTGCTGCCTCATCCTGACTTGCATGACGAACTATGCCGGATGCTTCGCGATTCGGTGTCTCTTCCTCATCATGTACAGGCGCACAGTGATGCAGTGACTGAATTGGCTTGCCATTTCTGCGATCTGCTGGAATCTCATGGTTACTTTTTTAATAAAAAACTGATTCGCTCCGGAGCACTCCTTCACGATATTGCCAGACTTCAAAAACATCACACCAAAACAGGTGGTGATCTTTTCTTACAATTAGGCTATACTGAAATCAGTCAGATTATTTCACAACATCATGGTTTACAGAAGACACTTCTGAATGAAGCGGCTATCGTCTTTTTATCAGATAAACTGATTCAGGAAACCGAACGTGTAACCATCGAAAAACGATTTGCGGAAAGTCTGTGTAAATGTAACAGTCCCGAAGCTTTGAAATCTCATGAACGACAGCTTAAACAGGCTCTTGATCTGCAAAATATGATACAGACCATCTGTCACATGACGATATGACTTATAGAAAATTACAGGAGGTGTTTTATATATGAGAACTTTATTTCAGATCATACAACAAGAATTTCAAAAAGGAAACGACCTTGTGCTTGCATCCATCGTTGCTTCCTCAGGATCAACGCCAAGAGGTGCCGGTTCCCGTATGTTGGTTGGAAAAAAAGGCCGAATTGCCGGAACCATAGGCGGAGGTTCTGTCGAATATCGTGCAGAGCTTATGGCACTTGATATTCTTGAAAAGAAAGAATCCTGTGAACATGAATTCCGGTTGAATCGCAAAGATGTTGAAAATATCGGTATGATTTGTGGTGGTGATGTTACCGCATTTTTCCAGTATCTGGATCATAATGACCCTATTATTATGGAACTTGCCGTAACTGCTGAGACATTATATAAAGAACGAAAAGATTTCTGGCTGATCTGTGATCTTCATGCTACATCCGGTATGAGTCTTTACAGTGCATCCTATGGATTGACTGGAAATGCTGATGTTCCTTCTTCCATCTTATCTTCCTTATCTGCAAGACCATGCCGTCATCGCAATGAAACCTGTGACCTGTTTACAGAACAAATCGGTACATCCGGAACTGTCTATGTATTTGGAGGCGGGCATGTTTCACAAAAGCTGGTACCAATACTTGCAAGTGTTGACTTTCACTGCATCGTTCTGGATGACCGTCCGGAATTTACAGATCCTGCTCTTTTCCCGGATGCAGCAGAGACAATCCTTTGCGATTTTGATCATCTGGATCAGAGCATTTCTATCACAGATGCTGATTATTGCTGTGTCATGACACGAGGTCATGCCTATGATACGATTGTGCAGGCACAACTTCTTGCCACACCTGCATGCTATATCGGCGTCATTGGAAGTCTTGCCAAAAGAGCTGGTGTATTTCATCGTCTCGTAGAAGAGTATGGAATCGATGAGCGAGAATTAGACCGTATTATCACGCCTGTGGGACTTAATATTAAAGCAGAAACACCTGCTGAAATCGCAATATCTATCACAGGACAAATGATTCAGGTTCGAGCTGAAAGAAAGGCTGCTATGAAATGATGACAAAACATGTCTACAAAACTATTATATTCGGTGCCGGACAAATTGGGCAGATGACTGCCCGACTTCTTGGAAATTCCTATCAGATCATGTGCTTTGCCGATAATGATCCGCGCAAACATGGACAATTTATTGGTAATATCCCAATCTGTTCTCCATCAAAGGCCGCTGCTCTTCTTCCTGATCTGATTATTCTTGGTGTATTGGATGAAGAGCGGCGTGGTTCTATGATGCAGCAGATGGAGCACTTGGGCTATCACGGTTCATTTTGTGATCCTTCTGCACTTCGCATGTTCGATGCACGGGTTGCGGTTATGCGCCTTTTAGCCGAACAGATGCATCAACAAAATATCCCTGGAGATGTGGCAGAACTTGGTGTTTTCCAGGGTGATTTTTCTTGCCTGATCAGTACAGCCTTTCCAGATCGAAAAATACATCTTTTTGATACTTTTGAAGGCTTTTCAGAAAAAGATATTGCCGTAGAAACCTCCAGGCATCTGTCTCGCGCTAAAACAGGTGACTTTTCTTCTACAGATGTAGACTCTGTTCTTCGCATCATGCCTGATCCATCACATGTGATCATCCATAAAGGATGGTTTCCGGATACTTTTTCCGATATTACCGATGAAACTTTCTGTTTCGTATCATTAGATGCAGATCTCTATGCTCCAACTGCTGCTGCATTACCTCTGTTTTATGAACGTCTGTCTATCGGCGGAGTTCTCCTGATCCATGACGTATACAGTACCCAGTTTTCCGGATGTAACAAAGCTGTAGACGAATTCTGCCTGAAACACCACCTGTTTGCAGATCCTGTATGCGATCTGCATGGAAGTGCTATTATCCGAAAAATCATTTAAAACCTAATCGGAAGCCTTTCATAATCCTATACGCCTTCTGTATTATGCTATTTTACGAGATACCCTCCATCCACCGGAATGATTGCTCCGTTGAGATAGTCGGATGCATCTGATGCCAGAAAATCTGTGATCTCTTTATAAAGTCTGGCATCATATACCGCTATCAGCGATTCTTCTTTTCCATTATGACACAGCATAGTCACCGGTTGGTCGGCTTTTTCCATTGCGAACTTCAACAGATTTTGAAGTTCTTCCACAGGTACCAGCGGCGTATCTACCCCCAGCACCAGGCATTTTTCTGTCTTTGCCCTTCGAAAACAGCTCTCCAGACCGCCAAGTGGACCCTGACCGGAAATTCGATCCGGCACAATCTCTTCCCCTCACTGTGTTCCACGATATCCAGAAATTAAGATCTGTTTTGCTCCCAACTGACATCCTTTTCCGATCTGTATCTCCAAAAATGTCTGTCCATCTAAAAGCAGATCTGACTTCTCCCTTCCCATATGGCTGCTGGCACCACCTGCCAGGACTACCAGCGTAAAATCTGATGGCAATTGCTGTTCTGCCAACTGACCGTTTTCTAATTCAGATATATCAGTCTGCATTTTCCGATTATTTTCTGGCACAGTTCGTTGCCTCCCCGGTCAGGATCTGTAATCCATGTTCCAGCGCTGGAATAATATATTCCAGACTTTCTCTGACTGCTTTCGGGCTTCCCGGCAGATTCACGATCAGTGTTCCTTTTCGAATACCTGCTGCTGCACGACTGAGCATAGCTCTTGGTGTAATCGTCATACTATATGCTCTCATTGCTTCCGGAATCCCCGGCACTTCACGTTCTATAATATCCTTTGTTGCCTCCGGCATACAGTCTCTCGGCGAAAATCCGGTTCCACCCGTAGTTACAATCAGCTCTGCTATTCCCTCATCTGCTATACGAGCCATCTCATCTGCCAGCATCTTTCTGTCATCCGGCAAAAGAATGGTATGCACCACTTCGTAATCGTTCGCTTCCAAAATTTCCTGGATTACCGAGCCACTTTTATCTTCTCTCTCTCCTGCATATCCAGAATCACTGGATGTGATAATCGCAGCTTTCATAATTCCTTATCCTCCTATCTGGGACATTAATTTACATTCATCTGTCTCAATCTCTTCCGATGTAAAATGATGACTGACCGGTTTTTCCCATATTACTTTCTGTATTGCCTCTGTCAGTTCATCAGCTGTGCATCCTGAACGCATCAATTTCTTCAAATCCGTTCCAGTCTGATATTGCAGACAGGCTTTTAAAAATCCTTCTGCTGTCATACGCACACGATTACACTGGTCGCAAAACTTATGCGTCATCGCACTGATAAATCCTATTTTACCCTGAAATTCTTCTATTTTATAATAATGACACGGTCCATTCCCATATCGTTCTTTTATTGGAGTCATTCTTCCATATGCTTTCTCTAATATTTCGCATATTTCACTTTCTCCCCGAAACTGAAAATCCTTTCCATATCCAATCGGCATCATTTCAATGAAACGAACATGAATCGGATATTGCTTTGCAAGTCTCGCTATCGATACCAGATTTTCCTGCTCTTCCACTACCGGCACACAATTAATCTTCAATCCAATCTGCGGATACTGTAATGCCGCCTGGATTCCATACAGCACCCGATCCAGACTTTCTCTCCTGGTTACCTTTGCAAACTCTGCTGCATTTAAAGTATCCAGACTGATATTTATATCATCAAGCCCCGCTTCTGCTAGATCTGCTATCTGTTCTTCGAGCAATACACCATTGGTCGTTAATGTCACTTTTTCGATGCCAGGAAGTTCTTTTAACATTCGAACCAGTGTGGCACAATTCTTTCTAATTAACGGTTCTCCTCCGGTCAGTTTGATCTTACGTATACCTAAACCAGTCATACATCTGCTGATTCTGGTAATCTCATCATAAGTCAGAATTTCTTCATGCGAGATCTGCACAACTCCATTTTCCGGCATACAATAGACGCACCTGAGATTACATCGATCTGTAATGGATATCCGCAGATAGTCAATCTCTCTTCCAAATCTATCCTTCATACTATTCTTTCGGGTTTCGATATAACCCGCTTTTTCCTCCGCTTTTTTCTACCAGATGAATGTCCGTCAGCTCCATGGACTTGTCAATTGCCTTACACATGTCATAAATTGTCAAAAGTGCCACATTCACACCAGTAAGCGCCTCCATCTGCCTCACCTGCTGCCTTCTCTATCACAATTTCATCGCCTTCTGTCAATACGCCACCATGAAGTACTCTGGTAAAGATACCTTCTCTTGGCATAATACAGTCACCCATAATTTTATAAATCTCACATCCACTATGACATTTTTTCCCGATCTGTGTCACTTCTAATAATACCTCTCCGCTGCGAAGTCTGGTGCCAACCGGCAATGCCTTCAGATCGTATCCACTTACAATCAGGTTTTCTCCAAATGCTCCGTCTTCGATCGGTGCTCCCTTTGCCTTGAATTCTTCTATTTTTTCATAAGAAAGAAGACTCACCTGGCGATGCCACTTGCCGGCATGGGCGTCCTTCTCGATTCCAAATTCTTCCATCAGTCTGGCACTATGTACATTCTTTTTCTGTGTACCTTTCTTCTCACTGATATTTACCGCCATAATCTTTCCCATTTTATTTCCTCCTTCATCCCTCAATTCACTCTTTCGAAATAAAGAGATGTCCATTATACTAGATCTAGTATAACACATAGTAAACATGATAAAAGAATTGTTTTTTCAATTGGAGAAATTATGTATATTAACGAACATATGATGGATGTCTATATAAATGATCATCTGACTATGAAACTTGTTTGCCTGCCCCAGCATCTGACTGAACTGGTTCTTGGAAGATTACTGACAGAACAAATCATCACGTCTTCCGAAGATGTAGATCATATCTATATCTGTGAATATGGAAAACGTGCAAAAGTCTATTTAAAAAATTCGGCACGCAGCACACAATCCTCATCGGATGCCTTTGTAGAAGTAACTCCTACCTGCTGTACCGGCAATCATATTTTAAATGATTACTTTGTTACATCCAAAGAGCCGCAGTCACTTACACCGATTTTCTGGAAACCAGAATGGATCTTTCATATGGCGGATGCCTTTGCGGATGGTTCTCCTCTCCATGGCATTACCTTTGCCACACATAGCTGCATTCTCGCTCAAAAAGATCACATTCTGTTTTCCTGCGAAGATATCGGACGGCACAATGCTTTGGATAAAGTGATCGGCTACGCTCTGCGGCACAATATTGACCTGCATCAATGTATGGTATATTCCAGCGGCAGAATACCTACTGATATGACTTTAAAGGTCATCCATGCAGGGATTCCAATTCTCTCCAGCAAGGCTTCTCCTACTTCTGAAGCAATTGATCTTGCAAAAAAATATCACCTGACCCTGATCTGTGCAGCCAGAAGGGATCGAATGAAAGTATTTACGAAATAATGTTTGACAACCACATATTAAACCACCGGAACTGGATATTGAAAGCTTTTTCGCATTTTTCACGAAAGAATCACCGTATCATAGATTACCTCAACCTTGATACGGTGATTCTTTCATTTATTTTAATAACATCACATCTTTTTCATCTATCCCAATCCATATCTTATTTCCAGAAATATGCTTTTGGTACTGCTGCCATTGTTCTTTCGTCACATCTACGCGAATCCTGGCTTCTTCTTTCGTAGATACGATCAAGATATACGAAAACACGTCCTCAATCACTCTTTCCACTTTACATGGAAATACGTTTTTCGTTGTGCCATCTGCTTCCGGTAGTACCGGATGTATAAAGTGACTTCGCACTCCTACACTGCTGGCGTCTTCTTTTCCTGTGGTATCACACTGCAATGTAATTCCCCAGTCCAGAGCCATGACTTCGCCTGCTGCTGTCATAGCCTGCGGGCGATCCTCTATGGCTGCCACTTCCACCAGTTCTGCACCAAATTCTTTCATGCGAGCCGCCAGAAGTCCCTGATTACAATCATAAATCTTCCCCGGAATCAATCTTTTTCCGGGTGCCATTACTTCATCTCCGGTAGTCAGAACAGCTGCTCTTACCCGACGATAAACCTTCACTTTTATGACTCCCATACTGGCCAGTATACCTGCTTCAATAAATCCGATTTTGTCACCCTTTTTCAAAAGAACCGTTCCATTTTTAAAATTCTCTCCCTGATAACAGTAATTCTGCCACTGTCCGGTCGGACGGAAGATTCTGACAGTCTCTTCTCCATAATCTGTATCCTCCTGACGGACACAGCAGTCACAGCCTTTCGGAATAGCTGCGCCTGTCATAATCCGAACCGCCTGCCCCTTTTCCACTGTGACTCTGGAATACTGCCCCGCATCAATCTCTTCCAATACCGTCAACTGTACCGGATGACTTTCTGATGCATCCATTATATCCTCCGCTTTGCAGGCATAACCATCCACAGGTGATCTGTCAAACGGCGGGTTATCAAATCCTGCAATCATATCCTTTGCCAACACTCTTCCACATGCCTGCAAAAGTGGTACAGTTTCCGTTTCCTCTATTACTTTTGTATGTTCCAGCAGTGCTTCCAGTGCCTACTCTACCGTAAGCTTTTCCATGCTTATTCCTCCTGTCCTGCTCTTATACGCCCTTTCCAAAGCTGCAGTTCGGATAATGACATTCTTTGCAACCAAGACAGAATCCGCCATTTCCCATATGTGCCAGATCTTTTTTTGTCACTTCTATACCTGCGATAATACGTGGCAGAACAAGATCAAATACGGTGGCTTTTGCATACATCACACATCCCGGCAGTCCCATTACCGGTGTGCCATCTTCCAGATAGGATAACAGGAACATCGCTCCCGGAAGTACCGGAGCACCATAAGATACGATTCTCGCTCCTGTATTTTTGATCGCGCCCGGTGTCTTATCATCTGGATCCACGCTCATACCACCGGTACAGACAATCAGATCTGCCCCTTCTTCTTTTAATTTCATAATAGCGGCAGTGATTTTTTCCATATCATCATTGCACAGAATATGTCCGTGAATTTCAGCACCGTAAGATTTCATTTTTTCGATGATTACCGGTGTGAAAGTATCCTTAATTCTTCCATAAAATACTTCATTTCCGGTGGTTACAATTCCTACCTTCCGTTTCTTATAAGGTGCCAGCGATACCAGCGGTTTTTCTCCTGCTGTTTTCTTCACCAAATCCATTTTTTCTTTTGCAATCACCAGCGGAATCACACGGGTTCCTAAAAGACGGTCACCTTTTTTTACCGGGAAATTTGTATGACGGGTGGCAATCATAATCTCATCGATCTCATTAATAGCATCCAGCCTCGGCACATCCACCTGAAATACTCCGTCACAATCTGCAATCAACTCAATTTTTCCTTCTTTTACATCCGTTGGATGCATATTCTCATTGATGCACACATCACACAGAATCTGCGCTGCTTCATTTTCATGCAAAGTATTTTCATCCTTCTCCCACACATAAAGATGGTCTTTTCCCAGAGATAGCAAAACCGGAATATCTTCTTCCTGTACAATATGTCCTTTACGAAAGGCTGTATCTTTTACCACATCCTTCACAATTCTGGTAATATCATGGCACAGTACATGTCCTACCGCGTCCGTTGTTTTAATACACTTCATGACGTTCCCCTTTTACTTTCTGTCTAGAAAAGTTATAAATTTATATGGAGTAATTGTAACATATTGCCAAGAAAAACACAACTTTCATAAACACGGGAGTTTGACACATTGAAATCCAAAAAAATACCGCAAAGCCTTGAACACGGGATGTAATTATTCTTCTACAGCGAATAAATATGGTTGCTCCTACGGACAAGTTTATGCATGGGTTAGAAAATATAAAGATAAAGGAATCGAAGGATTATATGATCGACGAGGTAAGAACAAAGCGATTTCTCAATTATCAGATATTGAGAAGTTGAAAGCTGAAAACCGACTACTAAAAGCTCAAACACAGCAGCAACAAATGGAGATTGATTTCTTAAAAAACTCGACGAAATAGCCTGCAAATAAAAAGTCAAGGCTAAATTGAAAGAACATTGAAAATTTTATACAGGTTGAAAATTGGGTATCAAAATAAGACCACCACACCAGTGCTGGTCTGAAAATATTAGTGGATAATTAAGATTCTGGAAGAGATGCAAGATATTCTTTCACTCGACCATAGTAGATTCTTATAAACTTGTTGGCACCCGCAGTCATATAGACATAATAGGGTTTACCTTGAGAACGTTTCTTATCCAAGAACTGATATACCGGATCATCTTGTGGCATCATCTTGATAAGAACATCCATTACTTGAAATAGGGTCTTTCGTAGATCTGCAGAGCCACGTTTTGAGGTAGGAACACTTTTTTGTTCATAGGTTCCAGATTCATTAACACCAGGATCTACACCGGCAAATGCAGTAATAGCACCTTTGTGAGTGAAACGGGAAACATCTCCGATCTCAGCCATCAACTGAGGACCAAGTGAAGTTCCAACACCTTTCATAGCCATAACGACAGGATATTCCGGGAGTTTGGATGCAGTTTCATTCATGAGAGTGCGTAGTGACTCAACAGTTGTAGAGACACTAATAAGCTGGTCTATAGCTTGCTTGATAATAAGCTTTGTAATGGCATCCTTTGGAAGTACAGGAACAAGTTCCTTCGCTTTTCCATAGATTTCTTCAGCTTTTGACTGACTGAAGTTGTACTTCTTGCGTTTGCACCAGTTTTGATAATGGTCGATAAAGGCATTTAGGGATATTTTACGGACACAGTCCACATGCCAGTATGTAGATGCAAAATCAACCCATTTCTGGCTGCCATCACTGCGTGCAGGACTGTCAAAGTAAGTATTAACACCAGGATAGGTTTGGTCAAGGATGCTGATAAGATTATTCTTCATGGCTGTTTTATGCTTCATGTAGAAGCCAAACTGACGGTTCATGGTTTTAAGCTGATTGCGTAATTCATCCATAACACTATACTGTTTAAGATTTTGCCATTTGTCAAGTGCATAGCGTGCAATCTTAACGGCATCCGCTTTATCAGATTTGACTTTACGAAGGGAATCATTATCAAAATCCTTGATAAGTTTGGGGTTAATGGTACTGACGAAAAGGTTAGCCTCTGAAAGCTGATGGGCAAGGACTTCGTAGTAACGTCCGGTATGTTCCATCACGATTCGTGACTCACCTTCAACAGAGTTGATGAGTTCTACAAGTGAATGGATGTCACTGGTTGTGTGTTTGATTTCAAAGGGGGTGGAAACGATTTCACCGAAAGGTCGCATGATAGCAACCATACTTTTACCCTTAGAAACATCGATACCTACTGCGTTCATAAATTTGTCACTCCTTAAGATTATTGCAATGGATAAGTACCAGTTTTACTCATTGCCTATTCAATCTACTGTGGTGTGACACGAATGCGCCTGTGACGATTCAACCTGCATAAAACGAACGCTGCGAATGAGGAACTGGTTATCAGTCTATTTTACGGACGCGAAGTCCAAGAAAGGAAGCCGATATACCGATTGCTCCATCATTATACAGCTTAAGCAACAAGATGGATAATTCCTTACTGGTTGTAAGGGATGTTAACCATAAATATATTGTAGTAGAGAGGAGGTGAACCTGACCAAGACACGCAATACAACAAAATACCTTGCAATCAAAGAATTATAGATTATTTCTGGCTTTCCATACTGGCAGTCATAATTGTTATCTCCATAATCATCGCATATTATGCCTCTGCCCATGAGCAGGCATCTTCCCAACCAGTATCTGCTAAACGCCATTCTGACATTGATGTAACTTTTGACGCTCTGCGTTCATCCCTGGAAGACACATCAAAATGCTATCTATGTGGAAATGCGGAAGAAAGCCTAATGAGCTACTACAAAAATTTTGACACCATTGGATTGATATCGCTGAATGACTGGTATGTGATTGATTTTCCACTGAAAAATTACGATGAAAACGGAAATGAGATAGAAAGTGCTGCTTCAACTTCATTCCTCTCTGGGAATACAGGTGAAATAGCTTATTCTTCAGATGGAACTCCAAGCCGTGGTATGGCAAGCATAGATGTGACGTTGCCGATAAATTATGAAGTTGATACCAACATGTTGGAAAAGCATTTATGTCAGAACTGCCTAAATAAAGTAGCTGCTTCATTAGAATACAGAAAATCAAACAGTGAACGCAAAGAGGCTATCTCTCTGTGCATTGTCGATTTCAAAACTCTGGATATCTACTCACTACAAGATTACTGGAGATCATATTTTGTCCGAGATTATTATGTAGAAATGGATTTTGATGATAATATGGTAAAAACAGAAGTATTTTACTTGCCAGAACGTCAATAACAAATATGGGAAAGAGATGGTACTACATGGGAATAATTAAATATTTTAGAAAAAAGTACTGGGAAGCAGCCATTTTCAGGGGTGGGCGGCGCATACCATTTAGCTGCGATGGCTTGACAGCTGTTCCTGATAGAGCCTATGCACTGTTTACAGAAAAAGAATTGGAAAAAATTTACAACGATAGAAATGAATTTTATAAGAAGCTAATGCAGATGATTGATTCATATTAACTAAAGGTCAATCAAAATTTTATTTGTTAAATAAATTAAAAAGTAAATATGTTCAAACATAAGGTCCCGGAATCTTAATTATTTCTGGGGTTTTCTATTATTGGAATAAAGCTATTTATAGCAATTTAAACCGAATTATGATAACATAAGGCAAAGATAAATCGGAATTTACAGGAGAAATATATATGGTTGGAAGAATTTATCATGTAGGACTAACGGTTTCTGATTTGGAACGCTCAATTGCATTCTACAGAGATGTCCTTGGGCTTGAGTTTCAAGGAGAGATTTTTATGGAAGGCGAAGAAACAGATAAAATGTTTCGTAGAGTAAATTGCAAAGCAAGGGTCGCTTATTTGAATGGCTCCAAGGCTGTTGAAGCACCGCCAGTTGAGCTGATTCAGTTTGTAAACAACGAAGTAAAGAAAGTTCCCTCTGATTTGTTTACAACATCTATCTCGGAAGTATGTTTCTACACAGATGATATTGATTCTGCTTACAAACATCTCGTAGATAATAATGTGGAGTGCTTGTCTGAACCGCAGTATTTCGATTTTAGAGCAGATGGATTTGGGGAAAGTAGAGCTTTTTATTTTAGAGACCCGGATGGAATCATTCTTGAGATGATGCAGCCGCTTTAATGAAAAATGGTAAGTACAGGAAAGCGGCAACTTTCAGTTTGTCTGGTTGTCCTTTGAGAGGGGAGAAATCCTCTTCTCAAAGGGCTTTTTCTATTTATACGGATATTCGCAAACTACAAGACAATCCGAAGAATTATCCGTGATTGCAATGATGAGCAGTTTTTGCACAGTGATGAACCTGATGTGTTACTTCCTCATTTTAGCTGCCACTCGCTTAGACATACATTTACAACAAGAATGTGTGAAGCTGGAGTAAATATAAAGGTCATTCAAGACGCACTCGGACATTCAGATATTTCAACTGCACTGAACATCTATGCTGATGTTACAAAAGAAATGAAAGCGGAAGAGTTCAAAGGATTGGATAGCTACTTCAAAGTATAATATTGGACTTCACATACAGAAAGAGAACATACAGAGTGTTGTGTGTTCTTTTTTTGAGACTGTGAGAAAAAGTCTGTAAATAAGATTCTTCTATGATATGCAAGGGTGGCAAGCCTGAAAATCAGGCTTCTCAC
>NZ_WQQB01000049.1:0-89213 GCF_018785565.1 Blautia sp. MCC283
AGGGCTTGACCAACCAGCCGAGGAAGCGGGCAAGGCAGGTAAGGGTCATACGGGAGCAAGCTTGCTTGTGGACGTATGAGTATTAGCTGACTTGAACATTTGCGAAGCAAATGACATCGAACGACGGAGTCGTGAGATGTCCCCCGCTGGAGTAGCCTAAAAGAACAGGCGATGCAGCGCAAGCTGCGAGCCCGTGAAAAAAGGCAAATCGGCACGCAGGTTAAATTTGATTCAACAAAAACGATTAACCATCAACAAACACATGTATGTAGTTTTGAATATACAATCATTAGAAAGTGGCTTAAACAGCCACTTTTTTTGTGCTATAATAAGAAATATTTTATATTAATTCATCCATTATCATCCGAAAACACTTTTTCTCTACACAGCAAAACGAAAGGAGCTATTTATGAAAACATTATACGTATCAGATCTTGACGGAACTCTTTTACGAAAAAATGAAACCTTATCCACGTATACAATAAAAACAATCAATACCTTAACTGCCTCAGGCATGTTATTTTCCTATGCAACAGCCCGTTCATTAAATACAGCAAAAAAAGTAACAGAAGGTCTTAACACACATTTTCCTCTTATTATATACAACGGTGCATTCGTAAAAGATAATATCACAGAGGAAATCCTCATTGCCAATTATTTTGAGGAGGACGTATATGAGGTATTAAAAGATCTTTTTGCACACGAAATATATCCGATCATATATTCATATCAGAATAATATCGAAAAATTTTCTTATATACCGGAAAAAGCAACAAGCGGAATGCAGGCCTTTTTAAACAGCCGAAGAGGTGACAAACGCACTAATATTGTAACCGCAGAATCGGAACTGATGGATGGGAATCTTTTTTATATCACATGTATTGATAAGCCGGAGAAACTGGAACCATTTTATCATAAATATAAAAATAAATATCACGTTGTTTATCAGAAAGACATCTATACAGGAGAACAATGGCTGGAGATCATGCCACAAAAAGCATCCAAAGCGCAAGCTGCTTTGCAGTTAAAACAAAAACTGGAATGTGACAGATTAGTTGTTTTTGGCGATGGGAAAAACGATATTGATATGTTTGAAATTGCGGATGAAGCCTATGCAGTGGAAAATGCAGTAAGTGAACTGAAAGTTGTGGCAACCGGAATCATCGAATCTAATGAAAATGACGGGGTGGCGAAATATCTCCACAAAATACCTATTTCCAAACCCACTATTTTATGATATCATATAGCTTAACCTGCGGAAAATGGAGGTTATGCAACATGAATTATATTGAAGAAAAAATCATTCAGACAATAGATGAACACAGAGACGAGATCATAGCCTTTGCGAAGGATATCCAGAGTCATCCGGAGCCGGGGTTTTATGAGGAGAGAACAGCCGCACACGTAGCGGCTTTTTTGCGTGGTCTGGGACTTCGTGTACATGGAGGACTTGCACGCACAGGGGTCCGCGCAGAGTGGATGGAACAGGACGGACCGAATGTTACTATTATTGGAGAACTTGATGCCATCGGATGTAAGTCGCATCCGATGGCTGATCCCGTTAACGGGACAGCACATGCATGCGGACACCACGCACAGATTGCAGCCATGATCGGCGCAGCATTGGCACTGACCAATGAGGAGGTTCAAGCCTCTCTGTCTGGGTCCGTATCTTTTTTTGCCGTTCCGGCGGAAGAATACATTGATGCAGATAAACGTGCACGGCTCCGGAAAGAGGGAATCGGTTTTCCGGCATCCGGAAAAAGCGAGCTGATCCGGCTTGGAGAATTTGATCATTCGGATATTATTATGACCACACATGTACACATGATGCCGGTAGAAGAAGACTTTTATCTGGGGAATGCAGCCTGCAATGGATTTTCCGCAGAGCGTGTCACAGTAAGAGGAAAAGCAGCGCACGCAGCCATTGATCCCTGGGATGGAGTAAATGCTTTGAGCATTACTTCCAGTGCGATTCAGATGATGGGACTGATGCGGGAAACTTTCCGGGAGGAAGACCATGTGCGCCTTCATAACGTGATCCGAAAAGCCGGAGATGTGATCAATGCGGTTCCGGACGAAGCGGTGATCGAGACAAAAGTCCGTGCGGCATCCCTTGATGCGATACGCGCAACTCAGGAAAAAATGGACCGCGCTTATGACGGAGCTGCCTATGCATTTGGTGGAAAGATTGAAAGAGAACCGCTTCAGGGATATATGCCGATCCTGCACAGAGGTGCAGACAAAGTGATGGAGGAATCCGTAAAGCTTCTGGATGCGACATACCGGTGCTCAAAGCCGGCAGATTTTAACAATGCCTGTACCGATGTGGGAGATCTGACCCATCTGTTTCCTGTGCTGAATTTCACATTTGGAGGATTTGAGGGAAAACTTCACGGGGCAGATTTTCGGATCGTAGATGAAGAACTGGCTTATATCAAACCAGCCAAACTTCTGGCACTGACTACGTATCACCTTCTCTGCGATCAGGCAAAAGAAGCAAAAAAAATCTGTCGGGAATTTAAACCGGTATTTAATAAAGAAACTTATTGTCAGTATATAAGGGATAATTTCCATGAGAATGAGTAGTTAACCGAATCGAGGAAGTTCCTGAGTGGGTGCAATAAGTAATCTTGCATCAAAGAAGTCCCCTGAGTGGGTGCAATAAGCAATCTTGCATCAAGAAATTTCCCTGCGGGGGATGGATATCCGCATGCCTCATAACTCAGATATTTGTAAACGCACAGAGCGATAAGTGTTGAGACAAGTGAGGTTCATATTTGAAAAAGAGATAGAAATATCTGTGTAATAGTAAATAGAAGGAGAGTTAAATGTCCGAAATTTCATTAGAACTCAAAAATATAAAAAAGAGCTTCCAGGAAGGGGAGGACGTCCTGGAAAGCATCTGTCTTACAGCAAAAAAAGGAGAATTTGTTACCTTGCTGGGGTCTTCCGGCTGTGGAAAAACCACCACACTGCGGATCATCGCAGGCCTGGAACAGCCAGATTCCGGACAGGTTTTTCTGAATGGAAAAGATGTGACATCCCTGGAACCGAACCAGCGTAATGTGAACACGGTTTTCCAGAACTATGCACTTTTTCCCCATATGAATGTTGCAGATAATATTGGTTACGGACTGAAACTGAAAAAAACATCGAAAGCGGAAATCAGCAGAAGGGTAAAAGAAATGCTGGAACTGGTTCAGCTTTCCGGATTTGAGAAGCGAAAGCCTTCAGAACTTTCCGGCGGTCAGCGTCAGCGTGTAGCCATTGCCAGAGCTCTTGTGAACAATCCGGAAGTCCTTCTTCTGGATGAACCCCTTGGCGCACTGGATCTGCAGCTGAGGCGTGCCATGCAGCACGAGCTGAAACGCCTGCAGAAGAAGCTGGGGATCACGTTTATCTATATCACCCACGACCAGGAAGAAGCCATCAATATGTCTGACACGATCGCAGTGATGAACCACGGCCGCTTTGAGCAGATCGGAACGCCGGATGAGATCTATAACCACCCGAAGACCAGTTATGTGGCGACATTTGTAGGAAATGCAAATATCCTTACCGGTGTTGTGGAAAACATTGGTACAGAGGAAACAGGCGATACTTCCAAACTGATCACAGTAAGAACTGACGCCGGAAAAGTAAAAGTATCAATGAACAATGCTAATATCACGGCTGAATCAGACAAGGAATATCTGCTCCAAAAAGGAGAAAAGGTCACCATTGCGGTAAGAAGTGAAAATATCCGATTTGAAGAAAATAATGACTGTGATGGCTTAAATGCCGAAGTCATTGAAAAAACTTTCGCCGGCGGCCAGCTCCGTGTTGTTTTGAAAACCTCGGAAGGCCAGGAAATCGTGGCAAGTCGTTATGGCATTGATACAAACGTCAGCGTAGGAGAAAAGGTGCGCTGCTGTTTTCTTCCCACAGATGCCGTACTGGTGGACCAGGGAGGCACCAATGCGTAAGCGTGGTGCAGGCTCCGTATGGATGATCCTGCCGCTGTATCTTTTCACACTGATCTTCGTTGCGCTGCCCCTTCTGTATGTGATCGCACTGAGCTTTTTCACGGCAGACGGCGGCTATGGTGTGAACTGGAAATTTACACTGGATAACTATAAACAGATCCTGGAACCGGTATATCTACAGACTTTTACGGGATCTTTTCGCCTTGCCATCACCAGTACCCTGATCATCTGCCTGGTAGGTTACCCATTTGGGTATTTTATGGCAAAGCTTTCCGAGGGGAAAAAGAAGCTTGCCATGCTGTTTCTGATGCTGCCTTTCTGGGTGAATTCCCTGATCCGTCTGTACGGCTGGATCATCATTCTCCAGAAAAAGGGTCTTTTGAACTATCTGCTGATGAAACTTGGCATCATTCAGGAGCCTTTAAAAATCCTGTACAGCTATCCTGCCATTGTGATCGGTATGATCTATGTGTTGCTACCGTTTATGGCTTTGTCCGTGTATTCCAGTGCGGAAAAACTGAACTGGTCACTGGTGGAGGCAGCCAGAGATCTGGGAGCCAGCAGATGGAAAGCTTTCTGGAGTGTTACCTTTAAGCTGACTTTGCCGGGACTTCTTTCCGGAGTGATCCTTACCTTTATTCCATCTATGGGCTTGTTTTTTATTGCGGATATCCTGGGCGGAAATAAGATCGTACTGGTAGGAAGCCTGATCCAGGAGCAGATGACAAGAGGGAATAACTGGCCTTTTGCCGCGGCACTGGCGGTGGTACTGATGATACTGACCACTCTGATGATCGTACTGTACAGGAAGATCACCAATGTGAAGGAACTGGAGGGAATCGGATGAAAAAGAATTCAAAACTTTCAGGACTGTACCTGGGAATCCTGTTTTTCCTTATGTATCTGCCCATTGGCGTGGTAGTGGTATTTTCGTTTAATGAAGCAAGACTTCCGGTGCGTTTTACCGGATTTTCCCTGAAATGGTATCAGGAACTGTTTTATGACAGAGATCTGATCCAGGCATTGAAAAACAGCCTGATTCTGGCTATATCCAGTTGCGGGGTATCTGCAGTGATCGGAACACTGGGGGCTGTAGGACTTTCCAGGATCCACTGGAAAACAAAAGGGGTGATGGAGTACATTTCCATTCTGCCTCTGATGATCCCGGAGATCATTCTGGGAATGGTACTGATGGCATTTTTCTATATGCTGAACCTGCCATTTGGAATGCTGACACTTCTGATCGGACACACGGTTTTCTGCGTGCCCTATATTTTAATGGAAGTAAAAGCACGGCTTGTGGGAATGGACCCGTCCCTGGAAGAGGCAGCCAGAGATCTTGGCGCCGGTTCTTTCCGGGCATTCTGGGACATTACCCTGCCTCTGATCATGCCGGCTGTCATATCCGGCTCTCTGCTGGCTTTTGCCATGTCCATGGATGATGTGGTGATCAGCATTTTTGTGACCGGTCCGCGTGTATCCACGCTGCCGATAAAAGTTTACACACAGATGAAAACAGGCGTTACGCCGGAGATCAATGCACTTTGTACTATGATGCTGGGAGTGATCCTCCTTGTGCTGGCCGTGTATCTGATCATGGGAAAACGCGGGAAGGGGAATAAGAGAGATGAGCAATAAACTGATCGAGTTAAAAAATCTCACAAAAAATTTTGATGACCAGCAGGTGCTCCGGGGAATCAACCTGGATATCCACGAAAACGAATTCCTTACGCTTCTGGGACCCAGCGGCTGTGGAAAAACAACAACCTTGAGGATCATCGCAGGATTTGAGGAACCAAGCGGTGGAGAGGTGCTGTTTAACGGCATTGAGATCTCCAAGCTTCCTCCATATAAAAGGGAGATCAATACGGTATTCCAGAAATATGCGCTGTTTCCACATCTTAATGTTATGGATAATATCGGTTTCGGCCTGAATCTGAAAAAAGTAGATAAAACTGTCATTGAGCAGAAAGTCAAAAGAATGCTGAAGATGGTAGGTCTGGAAGGTTTCGAAAAAAGAGACGTCACCCTTCTTTCCGGCGGTCAGCAGCAGCGAGTTGCCATTGCCAGAGCTCTTGTCAATGAGCCGAAAGTCCTTCTTCTGGATGAGCCTCTTGGAGCTCTGGATGCCAAGATCCGTAAACAGATGCAGATCGAGCTGAAAAAGATCCAGCGAGAAGTAGGAATCACTTTCATTTATGTTACCCATGACCAGGAAGAGGCTCTCTCCATGTCCGATACCGTAGTTGTTATGAACAACGGTGAGATCCAGCAGATCGGAAGCCCGACAGACATCTACAATGAGCCGGAAAACCGTTTTGTGGCAGGTTTTATCGGAGAATCCAATATTATAGAAGGAACGATGATCAAAGATTTCCTGGTAGAGTTTGATGGTTTCCAGTTTGAATGTGTGGATAAGGGATTTGAGGACAACGAAGCCATTGAGGTGGTTCTCCGTCCGGAGGATCTGGATATTGTGGAACCGGATCAGGCCAAGATCAGAGGAACTGTACGGAACATTACGTTCAAAGGTGTTCATTATGAGATCCTGATCGAGACGGAGCTTCGCACATACATGGTGCACACTACCGATTATGCGGAAGTGGGACGAGAAGTAGGACTGAAGTTTGGTCCTGAGGATATCCATGTTATGTGCAGAATGGGAGGATACTAATGAAACAGTTCAAACATCTGATCAAGCCGTACATCATCTGGGCTTCGATCCTGATCGTGGTACCACTGATCCTGATCGTACTTTATGCATTTACCTCAGATGGAAATGAAGTTCTGACTTTACATTTTACATGGGCGAATTTTGCAAAATTCCTGGAAACTACTTATTTAAGTGTTATTTTGAAATCTTTTCGCCTGGGTATCCTGACCACATTGATCTGTCTTGTGTGCGGATATCCGCTGGCATATATTATTTCCAAATACTCCGAGAAGGTGCAGAGTTTTCTCATCCTTATGGTTACGATCCCCATGTGGATCAACATGCTCCTTCGTACTTATGCATGGATGAATATTCTTTCAGACAATGGTCTGGTGAACAACCTTCTGAAAATGCTGGGAATTTCACCGATCACCATGATGTATACAGATTTTTCGGTTATTGTGGGCCTTGTCTGTAACTTCATGCCGTTTATGATCATTCCGATCCATACTTCTTTAAGTAAAATGGATAAATCACTGATCGAGGCGGCCAATGACCTTGGGGCCAATCCATTCCAGACCTTCTGGAAAGTCACCTGGAAGCTTTCCATGCCAGGTGTGGTCAATGGTGTTATGATGGTATTCCTTCTGTCCATCTCAACTTTCGTTATTCCGAAGCTTCTTGGCGGCGGTCAGTACATGCTGATCGGTAACCTGATCGAGTCACAGTTTATTTCCGTAGGTGACTGGAACTTTGGAAGTGCCATCTCTCTGATCCTGGCAGTGATCATCCTGATCTTTATGAGCCTGATGAAGAAGATGGACACCCAGGACGATTAAAGGAGGCAGGAGATGAAAAGAAAAAATACCATATTTTCAAAATTATATGTAGTGCTGTGTCTGGCATTTTTTTACCTGCCGATCCTTGTGACTATGATTTTTTCCTTTAACTCGTCCAAGTCCCTGACCAGATTTACAGGATTTTCCCTGCGCTGGTACGGGGAGCTGATCAACAACATGGAGATCAGCAAGGCAGTTTATGTTTCTGTCACAGTGGCAATCCTGGCAACAATTATTTCCACAGTGCTGGGAACTATTACAGCCATCGGCCTTTCCAAATCCAGAAAAGTACTGAAGGAACTGGTACTTACCATCAATAACTTTCCGATCCTGAACCCGGAGATCGTAACAGCTATCGGTCTGATGCTTCTGTTTTCTTCTCTGGGAATGACGAAAGGTTATCTGACCATGCTGCTGGCACATATCGCGTTCTGTACGCCTTATGTAATTACCAGTGTATATCCGAAGGTGCGAAACCTGGACCCTAACCTGGCCAATGCGGCGATGGATCTTGGTGCAACGCCATATCAGGCCCTTACAAAAGTTATCGTGCCTATGATCAAAGAGGGAATTTTTGCGGGAGCGCTTCTGGCATTTACCATGTCCTTTGACGATTTCGTAATTTCCTATTTTGTTTCCGGAAATGGAGTAAAAAATATCTCCATCGTTGTATATAATATGACGAAGCGTATCAATCCGACCATCAACGCACTGTCAACGCTCGTGATCGTGGTGATCGTACTGGTATTGCTGTTTGCAAATCTGATACTGCCGAAGCTTCAGGATTCTACAGTAAAGAAGATGAATCCGAGAACAAGAAAGATCGTGGCAGCAGTTACGGCTGTGATCCTGGTGGTCGTTTTTGGAAAATGGACGCTTGTAAGCCAGGGAAGCCATGTACTTCGTGTATATAATGCCGGTGAATATATGGATCTGAACCTGATCGACAAATTTGAAAAACAGTACAACTGTACCATTGTCTATGAGACGTTTGAGTCCAACGAGATGATGTATACAAAACTTGCCAGCGGTGAGACCTACGATGTTCTGGTACCTTCTGATTATATGATCGAGAGGCTGATCAAGGAAGAATACCTTCAGTCTATTGACTGGAAAAAGATTCCGAATAAGAAGAATCTTTTTCCTGAAGTACAGAACAAGGACTACGATCCAGGAAATCGTTATTCCTGCCCGTATTTCTGGGGAACAGTCGGAATCCTTTATAATAAGAATGTAGTATTACAGGACGATCTGGATAAAGAGGGCTGGAACATTCTTGCAGATGAGAAATATAAAGGAAATCTTTACATGTATGATTCCGAACGAGATTCCTTTATGATCGCCCTGAAAGCACTTGGATACTCCATGAATACCACAGATCTGGGCGAGATCCAGGAAGCCTATGAATGGCTGATCAACCAGCGTGATACCATGGATCCGATCTATGCAGGAGATGATGTGATCGATAATATGATCTCCGGAAACAAAGCAATGGCAGTGGTTTATTCCGGTGACGCTTCTTATATCATCAGTGAGAATCCGGATCTTGATTATTACACTCCAAAGCAGGGAACCAATACCTGGTATGATGCGATGGTCATCACCAAGGACTGTAATGAGGTAGATCTGGCTCATGAGTTCATCAATTTTATGCTGGATGATGAAAATGCTCTTTCCAATACCGAAGAAGTAGGATATACTTCTACTGTAAAAAGTGCGTTCGAGGAGATGAAAAACGGAACTTATGAGGGAATTGATTCCTATATTCCGCAGATCGATAATCCAAAGAATGAAATCTTCGGATACCAGAAGCCAAAGATCAAGCAGAAATTTGCAGAGCTTTGGACCAAGGTAAAAGCAAAATAACAAGACGTCAGAGAGAGACATGAAGGAGGTTCTATGAAAGCAAAAAAAGCGGCAGCGATCATGTTATGTGCGGCACTTGGAGCATCTATGGTAACAGGTGTCAGCGTCAGTGCAAAGGATAAAGATGAACTGGTACTTTACACATGGGACGGAATGGTTCCGCAGGAAGTGCTGGATGATTTTGAAAAAGAAACAGGAACCAAGGTTGTCTATTCTAACTTTGATACCGATGAGACCATGCTTGAGAAACTTTCCCAGGCAAAAGGCGGCGATTACGATGTGGTAATTGCAGATGATTACATTATCGACAGTGCGGTAAAAGAAGGACTTGTCCAGAAGATCGACAAGGATACTGTTACCAATTTCGGAAACATCAATCCGCTTTTCCAGGGACAGTTTTATGATCCGGATGACGAGTACACCGTACCATACGGTGCAGGAATTCCGCTGATCGTTTATGATCCGGATCAGGTAGATATCGACATCAAAGGATACAAAGATCTCTGGGATGAATCCCTGAAAGACAGCGTGGCGATCATCGGAAATTACCGTGTAATTGCCGGAATCACACAGCTTTCCATGGGTGAGAGCATGAATGAAGAGGATGTGGATGTGATTGCCAAGACCGGTGAGAAACTGAAGGAGCTTGCACCGAATATCCGTATGATCCAGGATGATAATACACAGAATGCACTTCTCAATGGAGAGGCAAGTGTGGCATTCCTCTACACATCCCAGGTAACACAGGCGCTGAAGGATAACCCGGACCTGAAGGTGGTTTATCCGGAGGAAGGTCTTGGATTTGGTATTCTTGGAACCTTTATCCCAAGTGAGGCACCGAATGCGGAGGCTGCCAATGAATTTATCAACTATATCCTGCAGCCGGAAGTAACTGCAAAATGCATCAATTCTGTAGGTTATTATAATACAAACAAGGCAGCAGATGATCTGGTAGATGCGAACCTGGTTGTACCGGATGATGTGACCAAGGGCGAGATCGTGCAGAACGTAAGCCAGGAAGCAGAGCAGGAATACAATAAGATCTGGACAGAATTTAAAGCTGCCTGCGATTAAGGCGGACAGACCAGTAAGGGGGTTTTTCAGGTGGAAATATACAAAGGCACATCCGCTTTTTCCGGAATAGCCATTGGAAAAATACTGTATTACCACAGGGGCGAATACCAGATCCGTCAGTCTATGGTAGACAATGTAAAAAAAGAGCTGGATCGTCTGGACCATGCAAGGACAGCAGTAAAGACCCAGATCCAGCATATGTATAAAAACGGAGCACCCCTCCCAAAAGAGCAGGAGCTGACATTGAAACGTCAGCTGAAGCTCTTAAGCGGAGGCAGTTTCCAGCGGGCTGTAGAGAGCATGATCACAACAGAAAAGGTCAGTGCGGCTTATGCGGTCCAGACAACCAGAGATGAGCTTGCCAATGTATTTCGCAAGCTGGAAGACGAGGCTGTCAAGGAACAGATCGAAAATATCCGGGAGATCTCAGAACTTCTGATCGGCGCCATGGGTGGTTCCCATGCGCGGATCAATCTGGGAGATGAGCCGGTGATCCTTGCGGCAGAGCAGCTTTCCCCAAATGAACTCCTGGAGATGAACAAATCCAGCCTTCTGGCGATAGTCATGCATCAGGGATCGATCATTTCCCACGTATCGATCATGGCGAAATCCATGGCAGTTCCCACACTGGTGGAAGTGGAAATACAGAAAGAATGGGACGGTCACATGGCTATTGTGGATGGATATACAGGAACGTTGTATATTGATCCGGAACCGGAACTTCTGAAGGAATATGAGATCCGCCATACGGCAGATATGGAAGAACGGGAAGAACTCTTAAGACTTCGTAATCAGGAGGATATCACGGCCGATGGAAAAGAGATCAAACTTCTGGCCAATATCGGAAATCTGGATGATCTGAATACGGTTCTTTATTATGGAGCCACAGGTATCGGACTTCTCCGAAGTGAATTTCAGTATCTTGGAAGAGAAAATTATCCAAGAGAGAACGAGCTGTTCCGTGCTTATAAGAAGGTAGCGGAGGATATGGAAGGCCGTCCGGTTGTGATCCGTACCGTAGATCTGGGTGCAGACCGGCAGGCAGAATATATGGCCATCCCGGATGAAGTCAATCCTATGATGGGAAACCGCGGTATCCGACTTTGCCTTGACCGGAAAAAAATGTTCAAAGCCCAGCTTCGTGCCATTTACCGGGCAAGTGCCTATGGAAACATCAGTCTGATGTATCCGATGATCACATCGGAGGAAGAACTGGATGAGATCGAAAAACTGATCCAGGAGGTAAAAAAAGGCCTGGATGAGAAGAATATTCCCTACAAAAATATCCGTACCGGAATCATGATCGAAACACCGGCTGCAGTTATGATCAGTGAAGAACTGGGAAAACGTGTGGATTTTCTGAGTCTCGGAACCAATGACCTGACCCAGTATACCCTGGCTATGGACAGGCAGAATCTTCTTCTTAAGAATAAATACAACGACCATCATCCCGCACTTGTAAAGATGATCCGTATGGTGACAGAAGCAGGACATAAATCCGGATGTAATGTTTACATATGTGGGGAGCTGGCAGCAGATTCCAATCTTACAGAGAAATTTATCCAGATGGGAGTGGATGGACTTTCTGTGGTTCCGGCATGTGTACTTCCGGTACGAAAAGCAATCCGTGCAGCATTTGCAGATGCGTCAAACAGGCCGGAAGAGCAATAGTATCGGAGATTATAGGAGATCCTTTTTCTGAAAAACAGAAACAAATAAAAATCCTGAGAATTTCTATGTTATATTTCGCATAGGATTCTCAGGATTTTTTGTATGATTACCATGCTGGAAATTCCAGGTGTATATTTCAAATCCGCTTTGTTAAGTTATCGAAGTCCGAGAACACGTGCGGTTTCTGAAATAAATTCCGGTGTAGTACCGCAGCATCCGCCAATCACAGAAGCTCCGTTCTCAACAAGCACCTTCATATAGCCTGCAAAATCAGCAGGTGTCATGCTGTAAACGGCATTACCAAGATCATCGATCTGCGGCATTCCCGCGTTCGGTTTGGCGATAACCGGAATGGAAACATTCTCTTTGATATTACGGACAACAGATACCAGCTGATCCGGACCAACAGAGCAGTTGATGCCGACTGCACTGGCACCGGCAGCTTCGAGGGACATAGCAGCCTCTACGGCATTGCCGCCGCTGAAGATACTTCCGTCTGCTTCTACAGTCACAGTACAGATGATCGGGAGATCGCAGACACTCTGGCAGGCATCTACAGCAGCCAGTGTCTCTTCAATATTGATCATGGTTTCCGCTACGATAAGATCCACACCTGCGTCACGGAGATAACCGATCTGTTCCTGATAGGTTTCGAAGGCTTTTTCGTAGGTCATATCACCGGCCGGGGCCATCATCTTACCGGTTGTGGTGATATCTCCCGCAACATAAACGCCCTCCGGTGTTATCTCTTTGGTGTAGCCGGCCAGGGTATGGTTGATCTGCTCAATCTGATCTTCCAGACCGTGCATGGTGAGATTAATGCGGTTTCCACCGAATGTAGGTGCATAAATAATATGGCTTCCTGCTTCAATATAAGCTTTCTGAAGGGACTGGATCACATCTTTGTGCTCAAGCACCCAGCTCTCTGTGCAGACACCTCTTGGCATTCCTGCTTTCATCAGGTTGGAACCGGTAGCACCATCCAGCAGCAGGACATGGTTCTCAGTCAGTTTCTGAAATTCCTGTTTTGTCATATGTTTATATCCTCCTTATGGCAGCCAATCACGGTTGGCAAAAAAATAAGGCTCCTCCTGTAACTGCTGCACTCATTGCCGTGGGTCTATTTTAACATAGGAGAGAAGAATAATAAAGACCTTGCGTAATAAATGACAGGATTGTATAATAGCCACGAGAGAAAACACAGAGATACTGCTAAGAGAAATGAAAGGATTGTTTTGATGAAAGGACTTTATGATATTCATTGCCATATTCTGCCAGGGGTAGATGATGGCGCAAGGAATATGGAAGAATCCCTGTGGATGCTGAGTAAAGAATATAAAGAAGGCGTGCGACATGTAATACTGACACCCCATTTTCGATATGAAATGTTTGAGCCACATATGAATATTGTAACAAGACAGTTTATGCAGCTGAGAAGAGAAGCCATCAAGATCGGACAGGGTGACCTGCAGCTTTATCTGGGCTGTGAACTGCATTCCAGTATGGATATGGTAGAATGCCTGAAAAAAGGCCGGAGACTTACATTGGCCGGTTCCAGATATGTACTTGTAGAATTCAGTAACAGTGATGAAAAGAGTTATATAGAAGAAAGGGTACGAAGTCTTCTGATGAACGGATTTATTCCGATCATTGCCCATGCAGAACGTTATAAGGCGACCAGAAGCGATATCAGGTTTCTTGAAGAGTTAAGAGAAGCAGGGGCTTATATCCAGATCAATGCGGATACGATCAGCGGAGAAAGTGGATTTGGAGCGAAATTATTCGCGAAAAAACTGATGAAACAGGGAATCCTGGATTTTGTAGGCTCAGACGGGCACCGGCAGAATGAAAGAATCCCCCAGATTGGTAAATGCGCTGCAAAAATGGAAAAAATAATGGGAAAAGAATATGTAAAAAAAATACTGATCGATAATCCGGGAAAGATCACAGAACGTTAGGGAAAAAGTATTTATCGCAAAAAAAAGAAATATGTGATATACTTTCACAGAAAAAATGTTATACATATTATAAAGGAGACTAGAATATGTGTGGAATAGTAGGTTTTACAGGTAAGCATCAGGCAGCACCGATTTTGCTGGATGGCCTTTCGAAACTTGAATACAGAGGATATGATTCCGCCGGTATCGCAGTGCGTGACGGTGATAAAGAAACAGAAGTCATTAAGGCAAAAGGTCGCCTTAAAGTTCTGATCGAGAAGACTAATGGAGGAGAATCGGTTCCGGGAACCTGTGGCATTGGCCACACGAGATGGGCAACACATGGAGAGCCATCCGAGACGAATGCACACCCGCATGTCAGTGAAAATGGAAATGTTGTTGCCGTACACAACGGCATCATTGAGAACTACCAGGAGCTGAAGGCCAAACTTCTCCGCAAAGGATATACTTTTTATTCTGCTACGGATACAGAAGTTGCGGTAAACCTTGTGGATTATTATTATAAGAAATATGGAGAATCACCGGTTGAGGCAGTCGGCCATGCAATGGTACGTATCCGTGGTTCTTATGCACTTGCAATGATGTTCCGTGACTATCCAGGAGAGATTTTTGTGGCAAGAAAAGACAGCCCGATGATCCTCGGAGTAGGCGATGGGGAATCTTATATTGCGTCAGATGTTCCGGCAATCCTGAAATATACAAGAAATGTTTATTATATTGGAAATCAGGAGATGGCTCATGTGAAAAAGGGAGAGATCACCTTTTACAATCTGGATGGAGAAGAGATCGAGAAGGAACTCAAGACGATCGAGTGGGATGCGGAAGCAGCAGAGAAGGCCGGATTTGAACATTTCATGATGAAAGAGATCCATGAGCAGCCGAAGGCAGTTTCTGATACAATCAATTCGGTTGTAAAAGATGGAAAAATTGATCTTTCCGAGGTTGGACTGGATGAGGATACGATCAGGAATGTCAGCCAGATCTATATCGTTGCCTGCGGCTCCGCATATCATGTCGGTATGGCAGCACAGTATGTGTTTGAAGATCTGGCACGTATCCCGGTACGTGTAGAGCTGGCATCAGAATTTCGATATCGTAATCCGATCCTGGACAAAAACGGCCTTGCGATCATTGTCAGTCAGTCCGGTGAGACAGCAGACAGCCTTGCGGCACTCCGCGAATGTAAAGCCAGAGGGATCCGTACACTTGCTATTGTGAATGTTATCGGTTCTTCTATTGCAAGAGAGGCAGACAATGTATTTTATACACTTGCAGGTCCGGAGATTTCTGTTGCGACCACGAAGGCTTACAGTACACAGCTGATCGCAGCCTATGTGCTGGCACTCCAGTTTGCGAAGATCAGAAGTGAGATCACAGAAGAACAGTGTGATGCCTATGTAAAAGAACTGAAGACACTCCCGGAGAAAATCAAGAGAATTCTTGAGGATAAGGAAAGACTGCAGTGGTTTGCTTCCAAACAGGCCAATGCCAAGGATATTTTCTTTATCGGAAGAGGAATTGATTATGCCATCAGTCTTGAGGGAAGTCTTAAGATGAAGGAGATCAGTTATATTCATTCTGAGGCATATGCAGCCGGTGAGCTGAAACATGGAACGATTTCACTGATCGAGGATGGAACTCTTGTGATCGGTGTTCTGACACAGCCGAAACTTTACGAAAAAACCATCAGTAACATGGTTGAGTGCAAGAGCCGTGGTGCATATCTGATGGGACTTACAACATTTGGAAATTATAATACTGAAGATACTGCAGATTTCACGGTATATATTCCAAAGACAGATCCGCATTTTGCAACATCCCTGGCGGTGATCCCGTTACAGCTTCTGGGTTACTATGTAAGTGTAAACAAAGGCCTGGATGTGGATAAACCAAGAAATCTTGCCAAAAGTGTTACCGTAGAATAATTTTTTTCATAATAATAAAAAAACGCCTGCACCACAGTCGTCGGCCAGAAGTTATGAATTCTGGACCGGCATGTAATGCAGGCGTTTTTGTGCTATTTACAGAAATTTACAGAATTTCTTTCAGATAACGCTCCAGAGCATCCTGCCATGTTGGAAGAGGCTGGAAGCCGTTCTTTACAAGTTTGGATTTATCCAGGCGGCTGTTGAAAGGACGGACCGCTTTGGAAACACCATATTCCGCAGTTGTAACAGGGGAAACCTGCACATTTTCGTATTCTTTATGTCCGAGGGCAGCGGCCTGACGGAAGATTTCTTTTGTAAAATCGTACCAGCTGATGTAGCCGCCCTCGTTGGTTGCATGATAGTAACCATATTTATCGGTCTCGATCATGTCAACCAGAAGGCGGGCAAGATCGTAAGTATAAGTCGGAGTTCCGATCTGATCACTGACAACGGTAAGTCTGTCGTGAGTTTTTCCAAGATTTACCATAGTACGGATAAAGTTCTTTCCGTTTTTGCCGAATACCCAGGCAATACGTACGATAAAGAACTTATCAACAGTACCGGATACTGCCAGTTCACCGTCAAGTTTGGTCTGGCCGTATACATTCTGTGGAGCGTAGTCTTTGCAGTCCGGATCCCATGGAGTGGTTCCCTGACCGTCAAAAACATAGTCTGTGGAAATGTACATCATTTTGATGCCAAGCTCTTTGCAGATGTCCGCAATATTCTGGGTTCCCACTACATTGACAAGCCGCACTTTTTCACGGTTTTCCTCATCCTCTGCAGCGTCTACGGCTGTCCATGCGGCACAGTGTACCACTGCATCAGGCTTTACCTCACGGATGGTTTTTGCTACCGCTTCTTTATCTGTGATATCAAGCTGCACATAAGGCATGGTGGTAACAGGAGTACCATCAGCGATGCCGCTGTAGGAAGGAGCAATGTCACTTCCTACGCCTTCATGTCCACGGCCGGACAGTTCATTCATTACGTCATGGCCAAGCTGGCCGCCAACACCTGTTACGAAAAATCTCATGCTTTAACCTCCTCGCGGTTTCCATACATTTTTTCGTAGTAGTTCTGATACTCACCGGAGATGATGGTTTCCCACCATTCCTTGTTGTCAAGGTACCATTTGATGGTCTTTTTGATTCCGTCTGCGAATTTTGTTTCAGGAAGCCATCCAAGCTCGTTGTGGATCTTGGTCGGGTCGATAGCGTAGCGCATGTCATGGCCTTTACGGTCTGCTACATGTGTGATCAGGCTTTCCGGTTTGCCAAGCTCCTTGCAGATCAGTTTTACGATATCGATGTTTTTCATCTCGTTATGTCCGCCTACATTGTAAACCTCGCCTACACGTCCTTTGTGGATGATCAGGTCGATGGCACGGCAGTGATCCTCAACATAGAGCCAGTCGCGGACATTTTCACCCTTTCCGTAAACCGGGAGTGGTTTGTCGTTCAGAGCGTTGGCGATCATCAGCGGAATCAGCTTTTCCGGGAAGTGATACGGGCCGTAGTTGTTGGAACAGCGGCTGATGGTCACAGGCAGGCCGTAGGTTCTGTGGTATGCGAGAACAAGAAGGTCAGCACCTGCTTTGGAGGAGCTGTACGGGCTGCTTGTATGGATCGGAGTTTCCTCTGTGAAGAAGAGGTCCGGTCTGTCAAGAGGAAGATCTCCGTAAACCTCGTCTGTGGAAACCTGATGATAACGCTGGATTCCGTATTTACGGCAGGCATCCATGAGAACAGCAGTACCCTTGATGTTGGTGTCAAGGAATACCTCCGGGTTTTCGATGGAACGGTCTACGTGGCTCTCAGCTGCGAAGTTTACCACGATGTCAGGATGCTCTTCCTCGAAAAGCTTGTAAACAGCGTCACGGTCTGTGATGCTTTCCTTTACAAAGCGGAAGTTCGGTTTGTCCATGACCGGTGCAAGAGTGGAAAGGTTTCCGGCATAGGTCAGGCAGTCCAGGCATACGATACGGTAATCCGGATGAGCCTCCATCATATGAAAAATAAAGTTGCTTCCGATAAATCCGGCGCCGCCGGTAACGATGATTGTCATAAAAAATCTCCTTTATAATAAATGATTGATCTTATGCGGATTCCGTCGAAACGGAGTCCGCAGGTAAATGCAGTGTCGGAAAACAGATCGGCTTAGTGAAGCGCGTCCAGATATTTTCCGTCCAGAACATCCTTGAGATACTGGCCATACTGGTTTTTCTTAAGGATTTCGTAAACCTTGAGCACGTCCTCCTTTGTGATCCAGCCGTTTAAGTAAGCAATCTCCTCAAGGCATGCGATCTTGCGGTGCTGATGCTGCTCCATGGTTTTTACGAAGTTGGTTGCCTCTACAAGGCTTTCGTGTGTACCGGTATCCAGCCATGTGAAGCCCTGACCCAGAAGCTCAACGTTCAGCTGTCCCTTCTCAAGGTAGATACGGTTCAGGTCAGTGATCTCAAGCTCGCCTCTTGCGCTTGGTTTCAGATTTTTTGCGTACTCTACAACCTTGTTGTCGTAGAAGTAGAGACCGGTTACACAGTAGTTGCTTTTTGGCTTTTCCGGTTTCTCTTCAATGGAAACAGCTTTTCCGTTCTGGTCGAATTCCACGATGCCGAAACGCTCCGGATCATCTACATAGTATCCGAAAACAGTGGCACCTTTGCCTGTTTCTGCATTGTCTACAGCAGCTTTCAGGCGCTTTTTGAGGCCATGTCCTGCGAAAATGTTGTCACCAAGGACCATACATACGGTGTCGTTGCCGATGAATTCCTCGCCGATGATAAATGCCTGAGCAAGTCCGTCCGGGCTTGGTTGTACAGCATAGGTAAGGTTGACACCGAACTGATGGCCGTCACCGAGAAGCTCCTCAAATCTCGGGGTATCCTGCGGGGTGGAGATGATCAGGATATCACGGATGCCTGCGTTCATAAGAACAGACATAGGATAGTAGATCATCGGTTTGTCAAAGATCGGCAGAAGCTGTTTGGAGGTCACCATGGTAAGTGGGTAAAGACGTGTTCCGGAGCCTCCGGCTAAAATAATTCCTTTCATATGTTTTCTCCTTTGCGTGATGATGTGCAGCATAAGTCGTGCCTGCACATAACTTTGTTACTGTAACTGTATTATAAAAGGTGACGCAAGGTCACCTTCAAGAGCTTTTTTCATATTTTTTATTTTTGGCTATTTTTCACAAAGAAATACGCCGGCATCCTTGGTAATGCGGAATCCTTTGGCAGTTTTTCTGGCGGTGTAGGCCCGGAATTCCTTGTAACGGTCCAATATATACTGATTCTGGTTGCCGTGGCAGGAGAGGACGTAGGAGATCAGCGGCTCCGCATCCTGGACCAGAAGGCAGTCTTCATAAGAAAGCCACTGAGCCTTTGGGAAAAAAGGCGCCAGGATACTCTGGCCGTTTTCACGTCCGAACCGTTCATAAAGCCGGTCTGCGGAAAGCACGATCCGTTCATCAAAATCCTGCACCAGCTGGCTGACCTCCTGCATATGTGCCTTTCCGTAAGCACTGCAGAGAAATCTTCCGCCGGGAGCGAGGACACGGCGGACTTCCTTCAGGACGGAGGGAATATCATCGCAGTAAAAAAGCACGTGATTGGCGATCACCAGATCAAAGCTTTCGTCCTTGCAGGGGATTTTTCGGCAGTCAAAGGCCCGGAATGCAAACCGGGTATCCGAGGAACCGATGGCTCGTCTGGCATCGCGGAGCATACCGCTGGAAATATCGGAAAGTGTGATGGAGATATCCTCCGGCAGAAGGGAGAGGTTGTCGGTCCATAACGTTCCGTCCCCGCAGCCCAGCTCCAGAATACGAAGACCAGGTGAGATCCGGCACTGCTCAAAGATCCAGGGAAACCATCCCTGTTTGTTCTGGGAGTACAGGCTGTGGAGATTGATCCTGGAGGAAATGTTGGTGGCATTCTGATACTGATTCTTGAGGCTTTTTTCCATGCCGGTCAGGTGGATCAGGTTCAGCATCTGGCTCCAGTCAATGGTGTGCTGTTCCTTTATCATCTGTGCGGTATCCTGGATCGCTTTTTCCACCAGCTGCATCTGTTCGATCCGGTCACGGACCAGACGAAGCTGGATATTCAGAGAATTCAGCATGAAATGATAATCGGAATCACCGATGGTCATTTCACGGATGTCATCCAGGGAAAAGCCCAGGTATTTCAGAAGGAGGATCTGCTGAAGCCTTGCAAAATCCTCGTCTGTATAAAAACGTGCGCCGGATTCGGTGACGAGAGAGGGTTTCAGGATATCCTGTTTATCATAATAGCGGACAGTACGCAGAGTTACGTGTGCCATGCGGGCAAATTCGCCGGAAGAATAGTAGCCGTCTTTTTTCATAAAAAATAGAATCCTTTCTGAGGAAATAACAAACATCCTGTCATAGAAGTCATAAAAGAATTATAATTCAGATCCGGAAGCCGTACAAGAGTAAAACGTATAAGAGTAAACCGTACAGGAGAAAAACAGCATTGACAAAATTCTGCTGGTTTGTTAGTATATCGTTTCGAAAAAAAGGGAACCCCGGAATCATATTTCCGGGATAAGCGTTCGATATAAAAAGGAGTAATTTTTATGCGAAACCGTACTCTGGATATGGTAAAGGCAATCTGTGCTTATGCAGTTGTGCTTCTTCACGTCCATTTTCCGGGAAATGCCGGAATTATAGCCAATGTACTTGCCAGATTTGCAGTACCTGTGTTTTTTATGGTATCCGGATATTTTTGTTTCTGTGGCGATGATACGGAATTTATAAGAACCGGAAAAAAGATCCGGCATGTTCTGAAGCTGATGCTTGTGGCATTTCCGGTCTGCTGTCTGTGGGAGCTGATCCAGAATTACATCGACGGAGCAAGCCAGAAGGAATGGCTGGAAGCCCTGGTTTCGGGGGAACATATCCGCCAGTTTCTTCTATATAATAACAGCTCTCAGGTGAAATGGCATCTGTGGTTTCTCCCGGCACTGCTCTATTGTTATCTTCTTTTTGCCCTGGCAGCAAGATTCCGGATTTGTAAGCAGGCATATGTTCTGATACCGGTGCTTCTTCTGATCCATTTCGGAATGGAGGAATTTTCGACCTTCCTGTTCCCGGAAAAGCATTTCCGTGTTATGCAATTTCGAAACTATCTGTTTACCGGATTTCCGTTTTTTATGTTGGGACATCTGATACACAGACATCAGGAAAAGCTGGAAGCCTGGTTTGCCGGAAAAAAAGTGCTTCTTTTGTATGGCATGGTAGCTGGCGGCGGGATTGCAAGTCTGCTGGAATACCGGTATTTTGGCAAACTGGAATTGTTTCTGGGGTCAGTATTTATGGCTGTTGGCCTTTTTCTCATTGCGATCATGGGAAAGAATCGGAAAGTGCCCGAGCTTCCGGTAGCCATCGGTCAGAAATATGCATTTTTTATTTATCTGTTCCATCTCTGTGTGGCGGATATCCTGAAGGATGTGGCTGTGGCAGCTGGAATTGAGAAAAATCTTTTATATCTGTGGATGAGACCAGTGATGGTCTGTGTTCTTGTGACTGCTGTGGCGGTAATGTATGGATATGGAATGAGGATCTGTCGGAAATAGAAGAGTTTATGGTATTTTCATATTTATGCGCTGTGATTTTGTACCAAAATATGCTAAAATATCCTTTATTGATAAGTCACAGCACCCACCCGGAGGATGCGGGGAAAGCGACTGGAATATCCCGCTTCAGGGTAAAAAATACTGAGACATGAAAGACAAAGGAGAGTTTTATGGATTTACAAAACAGAGCGGAGGCCGGCAGTGACGGACACGATGAGAGTGTACTGAATCCGGAGATGCCCAACGAAACTGATCTGACGAAGAAGGAACGCCGCCGGATCGAAAGAGAGAAACTGAAGGGAATGGGAACAGGTAAGAAGATTCAGTATATCTGGATGTATTATAAGATACATATGCTGTGCGTGCTTCTTGCCATTGGCGGAGTCTGTCTGGGAGTGAATATTTATCGTCACGCACAGATGAAGACGGTGCTTTCCATTGCGGTGGTGAATGCAGGGAATTATGACTCTGAGAAGGTGGAAGAGGATGTTTTGAAGACACTGGGAACAGAGGATAAATATGCAGAAGTCAGTGTGGCGCAGAATCTGATGACGGACGAGACAGGAGAGGATTTTGATTACTATGCCAGGATCGCATATGTGACGGAAATCCAGAGTGCTACCGTTGATGTCCTGATCATGCCGAAGGAACTCTATGAACATGAGAAGGACAGCGGAATGTATGCAAATCTCAGGGAAACGTTTGGAGATGAGGTGTTTGAGTCTCTGGGCGCTGTGGATGATCAGCATCTGGAGCTTGACGGCAGTAGTAGTGTTGCTCAGGAATTTGGCCTGAGATATGATCCGGTGTGTATCTGCCTTCCGGGTAACGTGAAGAATAAGGATAATGCGTTGAAATGGATTCAGTCTGTTCTGAAATGATGGATCCATATGCTTAGCTGAGTACAGAGATAAATAAGGCCTCCGGTTCGTAACACAGGAACCGGAGGCCTTATTATATATGAATATTACAGTGTATCGTTACGTTTGATGTAGCCAGGCTCATCCGCAGGACGGATGATCTCCTTGGCATGCGTGATCTTGGCATGCTTGTCTACCACCAGATTTTCGATATGGACATTCTCACCGATGGTGCAGTCTGCAAGAACTACACAGTTCTTGATAACAGCGCCCTTTTTGATGGTACAGCCACGTCCGACAATGGAATTTTCTACAGTTCCCTCGATCATGGAGCCGTTGGAGATAACGGAGTTGGAAACATTGGCTGTGTCAAAATAATGGGTCGGACAGGAGTTGTTGGTGCGTGTATAGATCGGCCAGTTATCATGGAAAAGATCGGTTGCAGTTTTGTAGTCGATCAGATCCATATTTGCATCGTGATAGCTCTTGAAATCAGTGATCGATGCAAAATATCCGCGATGAGATATACCACGCACATCCAGCTCACCGTCTCTGCAGCCGGCATTGATCACGTCTGCAAGGGTATAAAGAGAGGAGATCTCTTTTGCCTTATGGATGAGGCTGATGAAAAGCTCCTTGCTCATTACGTAGGTATCCATGAAAATGTTGCGGTTCTTTGCATTGCCGTGGTTGTGCTCAATGGAGAGAACACCCTTCTGACGGTTCAGGTTCAGGATGTGGCAGTTCAGATAGTTCTCCTTGGCATTATCAACGGAATGATAAAGCATGGTCACATCTGCACCGGATTCGATATGGGCATCGATCAGCTTGGAATAGTCGGTGGTGTAGATCATGTAATTCGGAGCGATAACAACATACGGATAATGAACTGCTTCGATGCACTCCAGATTGGAGTAGTAGTTGTCGATATCGGTGTTATAGATATCGTTGACTCCGGAATGCTCTGAAAAGAGGAGTTGGAGATTACCGCTCTTGGAGTTGATGTTGTAGTGACGTCCGGTTCCGAGATGTTCTACAAGAGAACGGGGTTTGTTCTTTACATAGACCTGAATGTACTCAATTCCGCTGTTGGTCATATTTGAGATCGGGAAGTCGATGACACGATATCTTCCGAGAAATGAAAAGGCGCCGATCGCACGGTAGTCCTGAAGCCCCTCCACATGGATATTTCTTTCTGAGGAATTCACGATTCCAAATGCTTTAAACATATTACTCAGCCCCCTTTACACGTTTTGATACAAGTTCGATGTGCTCACTGTCCTTGGAACCGACACGAGCATTGGCACCGATCACGACTCCGTCTGCAACGAGAGCACGCTGGACAACGGCACCTGCTTCAACAACAACACCCGGCATCAGGACACTGTCGATGATCTTGGCACCAGGACCGACCTTGACGCCTGTGAAAAGTACGGAGTTGGTGATCTCACCTTCTACAACACAGCCCTGAGTAATGAAAGCAGTGTTGATCACAGCTGTATCACAGATATACTGTGGAAGAGAGGTAGCATCCTCAGTGTAGATTTTCCAGGTAGGATCGTTAAGATCCAGTTCACTGTTAGGACTGAGAAGATCCATGTTTGCTTCCCAGAGGGAATCGATGGTTCCTACATCCTTCCAGTAGCCTTTGAACTTGTAGGCGTAGAGTGCCTTGTCCTGTGCAAGGAGTGTAGGGATGATGTCTTTACCGAAATCGTGATTGGAATCCGGATTTTTGATATCTGCCAGCAGGAGCTTGCGCAGAAGCTTCCAGTTGAATATGTAGATACCCATGGAGGCAAGATTGCTCTTCGGGTGTTCCGGTTTCTCTTCAAATTCCACGATGCGGTCATCTTCACCGGTGTTCATGATACCGAAACGGCTGGCTTCCTTCATGGGAACCTCGATAACTGCAATAGTCGCATCTGCCTTATGCTGGATATGGTCATCAAGCATCTTTGCATAATTCATCTTATAGATGTGGTCACCGGAAAGGATCAGAAGGTATTCCGGGTTCTGTGAGTCGATGAAATCAATATTCTGAGAGATCGCATCAGCTGTTCCACGGTATACATCCAGACCGGCATCAGCCTTCTCACGTGGAGGAAGTACATAAACTCCGCTGTCCTTGGCATCAAGGCCCCAGCGGCCACCGGCTGCTACATAGCTGTTCAGTAAAACTGATTCATATTGTGTCAGTACACCTACGACATCAATGCCGCTGTTGGCACAGTTACTGAGCGGAAAATCCACGATGCGATACTTACCACCATAACCAACGGCTGGCTTGGCAACTTTATTCGTCAACTCGTGAAGACGACTTCCTCTTCCGCCGGCCAGAATCATTGCTAACATACTGTTTTGTTTCATGGCGAATCCTCACTTTCATTTCTTGTTTACTGCCAGGTGTCTTTAACCATAAAAACAATAAACTTTGTTAATATTATACACCTTTCGAAAAAGAAAATCCAGTTTTTTGTGCAAAAAAACGTTATTTTTATATTGGGAAATTAGACGGATTTGGGAAAATTGATGGATGATCTGTCGAAAAAAAGAAACGTTTAAGAAGGTTCCGGGATGCTGAAAAAACAGTAACACTGAAAATAGCCGGATTTCGGATACATCGGCGAAGATTCTTGCGGAAAATGTGAAAGCAGTGTATTCTGTAAAAAAAGTCCGGAATACAGCGGAGAAAGGATATCGATATCAGACAGGGAGAAGACAGGATGAAAGAAGAAAGAATTTCCAACTATGTAAAACTATGTGAAGAGTGGGCACAACGCTTTTTGAAGATGGATCAGGCAGATCTGCATAAACGGGTGCCGGAACTGAAGGAAGAAAACGGGTTTCTCACGATCATTCATTTCGGAAGAAGATATGGGGTGAGTTTGGAAGACGGCAGTATCCGGAGCCTGGATGGACAGAGAGAACCGGATACTACGGAGATGCTGAATATTTATACGCTTCTGGGGTATGCGAAAGAGGGGGCTTTTATTATGGATAAGTGGGTCCCTTTTGCAGATCTCAGGAATGCAAGACCATTTGCACCGGCGTATCAGATCGGAGAGACGGATGTGTTCAGTGCTACATTTTCCGGCCATGAAAAGGAATTGAGGGAGGCGTTTCAGAAGCTTGACGGCAAGGAACTGCCCCAGGGTGATGTGGGATATGAGATCAGGGCCTTTGACTGTATGCCTATGAGATTCTTTTTCTGGGAACGGGACGAGGAGTTTGAAGCACAGGGAAATATCCTGTTTGATTACAGTGCCACAGATTTTAATCATGTGGAGAGTGCGGTATCCATAGCAGATTCCGGGATCAAAAGGCTTGCGGAGCTTGCCGGGGTTCCGCTCAGGGGGAAATCTTTTCAGATGCGCTGATAACCGAAATATAATAAAACCAATATGAAAAATAAATAATATGAAAGATAATTGCAGTTATCAGAAAAATCGTATATAATGAAGGCATATTTAAGGATTTTGAGACAGTAACTGTCACGAAGGATCTATGAGAAATTTACGAATCCGGAGGTGAAGCTCGTGGGGAAAAATGCATCGGGAATGTATGCCATAGATGAGGATTATAAGATTATCAGCTATAACCTGGCAGCACGTGAGATCTATCCGCAGCTGAAGAGTGGCGAGAAATGCTATCACTGTCTGAGAAACAGAGAAACTCCCTGTGAGATCTGTCCGGTCATTAACGGGATCAAAGGTCCGAAGAACTATCTGGAACCGGGACGGAATATCCTACGTTCGGTTGATGCTGTGGAGATTCCGCTGAAATCCGGCGGGACAGGACATGCCCTTGTTTTTTCGGATACAGAGACGAATGATGAGATCAGCAGCGGAATGATGGAGAATCCGCTTCTTATGGGGATCATTAATGTTCTCGGAAAAAATTTTATCAATATCTACTCTGTTGACAGAGAGACTCATAAGGTCCAGGTATGCCGCTTCCAGGGGCAGAGTGGCGCTTATGTGGAGGAGGGACTTCGCAGGGATGAATCCTATGAGAAGATCATGGATATTTATATTGAGAGCAGTGTTGCGGCAGAGGACAGGATCCGGATGCATCAGATGATGGATTTTGAGAAGATATGCCAACGTCTTACAAGGATTCCCCAGTTGATGGTACATTATCGTGTACGCCGAAGCAACGGGAGGATTGAATATTTCTATGTGAAATGTGCCAGGGTAGGAACGGCTGAGGATTTTCAGGCCGTGGTGTTTGCTTTTGCCAATGAGGATATGGATGTACGGTACAGTGAGATGGAGGCCATACTGGAACCAGGAGGAACAGCATCCGGAAGAAAACTTCTTATTGTAGTGAATGACGAGACGGATCGGAAAACGCTTACAGAACATCTGGAGGGCAGTTTTGAGGTTATCACTGCGATGAATGAAGCAGAGGGGATGAAGCGTCTGTCTGAGAATTACAAAACCCTTTCTGCAATTCTTCTTGATATGAGTGTGCCGGTATGCGATGAATTTCAGTTTCTGGAGCTGATCCGTGATGATGTGATGCTGACCTCTGTGCCTGTGATCATCATAACCGGAAGTAACCGGTTGGAGGATGAGGTGCGATGTCTGGAACTGGGAGCAGTGGATTTTGTACGGAAACCGTATAATGTCCGTATATTAAAAAGTAAGATCAACAATGTGATCAAGCTGAGAGAGTCCGTGATGGTACTCTCAGCTCTGGAATATGATGATCTTACAGGGCTTTATATCAGACAGGCCTTTTTCCATCATGCAAAGACGCTGATGCGCTTTAATACGAATCAGGATTTTCATGTGGTGGTGGCAGATATAAAGAACTTTAAATGGATCAACGGAACCTATGGAGAGAAGATCGGTGATCAGGTTCTTACTTATCTGGGAGATACGTATAGAAATCAGGTTCGCTACGGGACGGTGGGCAGATATGGAGGAGACCAGTTTGTAGCCATCATATATGGAAAGAAAGAGATCCGTAGGGCAGATATGGAGAAATTTATCCACAGGGTCGAGAGTGGAGCACCGATTCCTAATCTGGTGGTCAACTATGGGGTCTATGAGAATGTGGATAAGACACTGCCTTTTACCCTGATCTGTGACAGAGCTTTTCTGGCCATGAAGAGTATCCGGGATGACTATGAGCACCAGATCGCTTTTTATGATGATGAGATGAGACGGAGACATATCCGTAACGGACAGATGGAGAATGCTTTCGTGGAGGCTATACGCAATGAAGAATTCGTAGTCTACCTGCAGCCGAAATACAGTGTGGAGACAGAAGAGATCGTTGGGGCGGAGGCACTGGTGCGCTGGAAGAGAGCGGAAGGAACTATGGTTTCGCCGGGAGAATTTATCCCTCTTTTTGAGAAGGATGGTCTGATCGTACGCCTTGATGAATATGTTTTCCGAAAGGTATGCAGCATCCAGGGGGAACGTATAAGATCAGGGAAAAAGATACTTCCGATTTCGGTGAATCTGTCGCGTGCCAGTATCCATTACGATAATATGATCTGTCGTTATGTGAAGATCGTGGAAGAAAATGGCATTCCGTTTTCTTCTGTTCCCATTGAATTGACAGAAACTGCTACGTTGTATAATGATCGGATCAGTAAGCTCATAGAGAAGATGGTGGATGCAGGATTCGAGCTGCATATGGATGATTTTGGCTCCGGCTATTCATCTATGACAAGCCTGAACCAGTTGCCATTCGACACTCTGAAGCTGGATAAAAGTCTGATCGATTACATAGAGAATTTTCGTGGGCAGCAGGTGATCCGTCATACCATTTCGCTGGCACACAGCCTTGGAATGAAGGTTCTTGCCGAGGGCGTGGAGAAAGCAAAACAGGTGGAGATCCTGCGAAGCCTGAGCTGCGATGAGATTCAGGGCTTTTATTATGCACGGCCTTTGCCGTGGGAAAACTTTGAAACAAAGGTTATAAGAGCAAAAGAGGCGTGTAAAAAATGAGAGATCATTTTTACACGCCCTTTTTACAGCTAATGCTTCCGGACCTGTTTTTCAATAAGATAAAGTGCAAAATACAGCAGCATGGCAATGATGCAGAGGATTACAATGGACATCAGGACCCATGTAAGTCTGAATGTCTGGCTTCCGTAAATGATCAGGTATCCCAGGCCTTTTCGGGCACCGATAAATTCTCCGATGATCACGCCTACCAAGCAAAGCCCGATGTTGACCTTCATCACACTTAGGATAAGAGGAACGGAGGCGGGCAGGACGATCTTCAGAAGCTTTTCCTTTTTGTGTCCCCCCAGAGTTTCGATCAGCTTCAGCTTTTCCGGATCTGCCTGGCAGAAGCCGGAGTACAGATTGATAACGGAACCGAAGATGGCTACAGACATGCCGGCGACTACAATGGTACGTTCGTTGGCACCAAGCCATACGATCAGAAGAGGGGCCAGAGCAGATTTCGGGAGACTGTTCAGTACCACCAGACATGGCTCCAGGATCCGTGCGATCCGTCGGGAGCACCAGAGAAGTACTGCGGTTCCTACACCCAGGATCACAACAAAAAAGAAACTGACAAGAGTTTCTGCCAGTGTCACGGCAATATGTGCAAACAGGGACTGATCCCTGCACATGGAAAGAAAGGTCTCTGCGATCAGGGAAGGACTGCTGAAGATAAAGGAATCGATCCATCCAAGATCAGAGGATATTTCCCAAAGTCCCATAAACAGAACAAAAAGAAGTGTCCGTGCAGCCAGGATAATGTGTTTTTCTTTTTTCTGCCGTGCAAGATATTGTTTCTGCTGTCTGGAAATTTCAGGCATTTTCATTGAGCTCCTTCCATATGATGTTAAAATATTTCTTAAAATCCGGAGCATTTCTGGAGGAGAGGGGAGTGCGGTCGCTGATATCCAGATCGATATCAATGATCTTTCGTACAGTGGCAGGACGTGCAGAAAGGATCAGTACCCGGTCGGCCATACTGATGGCTTCGGAGATGTCATGAGTGACCAGGATCGCAGGCTTGCCGGAGCTTTTGAGGATTTTTCCGATATCATCACTGACATTTAAGCGTGTCTGGTAATCCAGAGCGGAAAATGGTTCGTCCAGAAGAAGGAGCTCCGGTTCCAGCACCAGGGTCCGGATCAGAGCGGCACGTTGGCGCATTCCGCCGGAAAGCTGGGAAGGGCGGGCATCACGGAAACGGTCCAGACCGTAGGTCTGAAGAAGGGCTTCTGCATGTGCCAGTTTTTCAGGTGTGAGCTCTTTCCGGATCTCCAGGCCGAGAAGGATGTTTTTGTAGATGCTCCGCCATTCCAGAAGATGATCCTTCTGGAGCATATATCCTACAGCGGCACTGCCGGAGGATACCGGCCGGCCTCCCAGAGTAATGGAACCGTGCTCAGGAGTGAGCAGGCCGGCAATGAGATTCAGAAGAGTGGATTTTCCGCATCCGGAAGGTCCTACAATGGACAGAAATTCACCGGGCATCAGGTCAAAGGATATATGAGAAAGGGCGGGTGTCTCACCGGACAATGTGTGATAGGAGAGACACACGTCCCGCACTTTCAGGACAGGATTCATGGATATTGCCTCCTTTTCGTAGATAATGGTATAATATTATCATATGTTAGATATCCGATGGCTGACAAATGAAAGGAAGGAAATGTATGGACAGAAAGAAAATGACATTGAAGCAGGCGATGAGTCTTTCTGAGGGAGGAGGAATTTCCTGGAGTGGAAACAGGACCCGCCTACGGGAGAATCATACAGCACTGATCGTTGGCGTAGGTCAAACAGGGACTGAGTTACTGATCCGTATTAAGGATCAGGTCAGAAATAAGATGCTTCTTCCAACAGATGAAAATGGTCGACCAGTTGCAGATGCTCCGGGAAACATGAAATTTCTGGCAATCAGTAATCATTTTTACGGAGCTGAAGTGAGATACGGGACTACAAGCTTAAAAGAAGATGAAATCTGCGACATTGTCTGGCCTGATCCAAGAGAGGCTGAAATTGCCAGGAGTGATAATAAATATGGCAGTCAGATGACAGATGCATATCTGGCGGGAAATTCTGAAAAAGTAGTGAAAAGTATCAGGGAGAAAGTGATTAACCTGGAAATGTACCGTTCTTCCGCAAAAATGAATATTATCATAATGGGAGGGATTTCAGAAACTACAGCATCAGAAAGTTTGATCGATATAGGATATATTTTGAGAAGGATCACAAAAGAACAGTTTTATAGCACTGCTATTTCCGGATTTTTTTTCATGTCCGGGAAATACAGCATAGAGGGAAATACGAGTCCGTATGGGATGGCAGAGAGTTTCGCCTTCCTGAAGGAACTGAATTATTGGATGGACAGGGAGTATAACAGTGAATATTATCGCAAAAGATTTTTTGCCATTGAATTAAATGAGAAGAACCGGCCATTTGATAACTGTTATATTTTTGATGAGCTGCCACAGGAGGAAGCGGAAAAAAGGTTATATCTTGAAAAAGCAACACAGCTTATTTTTCCATTTCTTTCAGAAGAAGTTCGTGCATGGAGTGATGACTGGGCTGTAAGAGTGAATGGACGGGAAAATTTATGGCCGGTATTCAGTGGATATATGACAGCAGGATATGGAAAAATGGAGATCCCGCAGAAAGAGATTGCTACATTGCTCGTTGCCCGGATGTTTGAGAGAATGGAAAAACATGGAGAAGAAGATCCAGAACAGGAAAGCAGGATAACTGCAGAGTGGAAACAGCAGACTTCTTTTGAAAATATCCGGGAACTTTTATATGAAGATGTAGATCCCAAACCGTATTTTGACCGGTACAGTTATAAAGATATCTGGAATAAAGAAAATACAGCCTTTTCGGCTGCGTCTGTCTGGATGGAAAGAGCCCAGATCCGAATGCAGATAAATGCAGAGAGATTTCAGGAGTGTTTGAAGGAAAAAATAGAAAATCGTATGACTTTGAATATCTGGAATGATACAGGAACGTTATTTCCTGAAAAGCAGGCAGAAGAAAAAAGATTTAACACAGTTTTTTCTATTTTGGAATCAGGGAAAACAGAATGTGAGGAAAGAGAAAAATGGCATAAAAAGAAAGTGACAGAAGCAGAGCAGGATTTAAAACAGAAATATGAAAAAGGAGCATCTGCAACTGCTTTTGCAGGCAGAAAAGAAGCAAAAGAATATCTGAGTATTTTGGACGAATGGGTCAGAGACTCTGAAGCAGTATTTCTGAATGAACGGATGATAAAATTGTTAAAGTCATTACAGGAATATATAGATCAGTATTATAAAAGTACAATTTTGCCACTGGCAGACAGGTTGGCTGAAGTTTCCGAGGCATCAAAAGATAATATAACAGTTCTTGAGAAAATGAAAAAAGAGGGTTCGATGCCGGAAAACTGGATAATAAATCCTCTGGAATTTGAGAATTTATGTCAGGAAAAAATAAAGGTTGAACTTAATATCGCAGAAAGAAGCTTTCTGTTTTGGATAAAAGACAGAAAAGAGATTTTAACAGATAAGAATACAGAGATAACGGAAATCCAGAGAATCTTTGCAGAATTTACAGAAACTTATTTTTACAGTATGTGTAATGGAGAAAAGATAATATCCCATATATGGGGAACAAGTGGTGATTTTCAGGATGTAGTCAAAAATACAATTCTGGCATTATTAAGAAAAGTGCAGGTTATGTATTGTGAAAGAGCTGATCTGGCTGAACAGGCAGAAAATTATACATTTTTGTTCATACCGAAAAGTTGGCCGACGGTTTATGAATTTGCGGCATCGTATTTTCGAAATTATGATCGGAAGAATCCGATACTGGTTATGAAAACAGAAAGAACAGACTGTATGTTTGCAGTTAAATGTAAAGAGGGATTTCCAATCTGCTCAAACAGGCTGATCGGAGAAATGGAAGTGGCATATGAAGAACAGGTACAAAAAAAAGAGCGGGAAGATCAGCTTCCATCTCCATATATAGAGCCTCTTTGGAGTGAAGGGTATGTATGTGAACGAACAGGAAAACGAAATGAGGAATGCAGAAGATATATTGACAAGGCTGTAGAATACAGTGTGATCACAGAAGAAGAAGGATCGATCATCCTGAAACTGCCGGATATGAAACTTGTGGAAGAACTACAGCTGACAGTATCAAAGGCAAAAAATACCAGTCAGAAGATAGAACAGTTATCCAGGATAAGAAGGGATATCTGGGAATCAGGTTCAAAGTGGACATTATATTCATTTGGAAGTTATCTGATCCAGAAAGATCCGGATGAACAATATGGACTGCTTTACAGAAAAATGGGCAATATCAGGGAAAATCTCCTGCGTTCACCGGAAACATTAAAAGGGATCAAAGATGCGCTGGGAGTTGTTGAAAAAATTGCACAGTTGGAAAGAGATATTACCAGTCCACAATATTATGCCCGTGCAGTAGCCTGCCGTTTTCTTACGAAAACAGAAGAAAAGGGAGTTGTGTATGATAATGGTGTTTCAACTCAGCTTCTTCTTTTTGACAAAAAACAGCAGAAAGGCTTGTTTTATTATCCGGAGTATCGGATCTATCGAAAATTTGAAAGGTTTCTGGTCAGCTCGTCACTGCGGATGGAAATTGATATCGAAATGATGAAAAAGAAATCGGATCCGACAATCCAGGAAGAAATTGAGAATATTTATCTGCCCCAATATACAGAACGTATGAAACAGGGGATGGATGAACGGTTATGTCTTGAACCGGATGAACTGGAAGAATGGAAAAATAAAATGGATTTTTATCATGCAGTTACAGAAGAACTGCAGGAAATATTAAAACGAAGGGAAGGAATATCGGATTTTGAATAAAAGAAACTACCAGAAAGAACTGGATAAACTGATTGAAGGAAACCAGAAAGAGGGGAAAATTCCCAGACTTTTTCTCCATGCCTGCTGTGCACCCTGTAGCAGCTATGTGATGGAATATCTGTCACAGTATTTTGAGATCACCATATTTTTTTATAATCCCAATATTGCACCGGAGGAGGAATACGCACACCGTGTGGCTGAGATCCGGCGCCTGATTGGGGAGATGGAGTTTGTCCATCCGGTAACTCTGGTGGAGGGACGGTATGATCCGAAGGAATTTTATGAGATGGCAAAAGGTCTGGAGGATGTTCCGGAAGGAGGAGAGCGGTGCTTTCGGTGTTACCGCCTGCGGATGGAAGAGGCAGCGAAACTGGCGAAGGAGGGCGGATATGATTATTTCACTACAACCTTAAGTATCAGTCCTCTGAAAAATGCACAGAAGATCAATGAGATCGGTGAGGAGCTGGCAGAAATCTATAAAGTGCCACATCTGACTTCAGATTTCAAGAAAAAGAATGGCTACAAGCGTTCTATTGAGCTGTCCCACGAGCACGATCTGTACCGACAGAATTACTGCGGCTGTGTTTTTTCAAAAAAAGAAGCACAGGAAAGAGACAAAAAAAGAGCCCTGGAAAATTCCGGGGATTAAGAAGAAACAATACAGTTTCGTAAAAAGAAACAGGACGGGAAAAAATATCTCCCGTCCTGTATTTAGCATTATGCAAAATCATCAGGGTTATCACATGCTTCCTCATAGACTGCAGCATGGGCATGGGCCATATCCTGATAATAGTTACTGATTGCTTCAAACCAGTTACATATATCATCATTATGCATCAATTCAAGCAGCAGGTACATGAAATTGCAGACAATATAGGAAATCTGGTGGCGTTTGGACGGGGAGAGGCCGTTTACAAAATCATCAACCCGGTCACGGATATCATCTAAAGCATGCATGGATCTTTCCAGATCTGCAAGTAATTTCTTGTACAGAGTTTCATTGAAGTTTGTAAAATCAACATGAAAAACAGTACCTGTGCATAATTTTGAAGAGAAAACATTTTTGTTTTCATCATATACTCTTGCATCTAAAGAATGGTTTTTGTCATATTCGACAATCTTTTTCAGATTTTCGTATAATACGGGTACAAATTTTTGATCTTCCAGCATAGCCAGATAAATATATGGCATATCAGACAACCACCAGTGAAACAGTTTATCTGATATTATGCGATAATTCGGATCCTTCCATATATGAGGACATCCTCGCTTGATATTTTCGGAAATCATGACTTCCGTTGTACCGTCAAACTTAAACACATCTGAAAACAGGGCTTTTAAAATATATGTTACAGCAGCTTCTGAATTTATCATATTTTCATGTGCTGTATCTGAAAGAATACTCATATTAAATACCTCCGGTTTATCCATTTTATCCGTGGGGTTATTATATCAAAAAAATGCTCAGTATAAAATACTTATGGTATGTATAAGTATGAAAAACTTTGCATTTCCATAAAAATATGATACACTAACACAGAAAAGTGCAGACGTCCGGGAGGCGGATCTCATGTCCGCCCGGAGAAGACAGTTCTGCCGCAAAAAAGAAAAGTGAGGAAGAATATTATGGCACAGTTATGGGGAGGCCGTTTTACAAAAGAAACGGACAAGCTGGTTTACAATTTTAACGCATCGATTTCTTTTGACCAGAAGTTTTATAAACAGGATATCTGCGGAAGCAAGGCACATGTTGCCATGCTTGCAAAACAGGGAATCCTGACAGAGGAAGAAAAAGATCAGATCACAGAAGGGCTGGATGGAATCCTTAAAGATGTGGAAGAGGGCAAACTTGAGATCACATCCGAGTACGAGGATATCCACAGTTTCGTGGAGGCAAACCTGATCGACCGTATCGGAGACGCCGGAAAGAAACTCCACACAGGAAGAAGCCGTAATGACCAGGTGGCTCTGGATATGAAACTGTATGTCCGCGACGAGATCGATGAGACAGACAAAGAGCTGAAAGACCTTCTTCTTGCCCTGCAGAAGATCATGGAAGAGAATGTACACACCTACATGCCGGGATTTACCCATCTCCAGAAGGCACAGCCGGTAACTCTGGCTCACCATGTAGGCGCATATTTTGAGATGTTTAGGAGAGACCGTGACAGACTCTTTGATATCCGTAAGAGAATGAACACCTGTCCTCTTGGAGCCGGAGCACTGGCAGGAACCACTTATCCGCTGGACCGTGCTTATACCGCAGAGCTTCTTGGATTTGATGCTCCTACCAGAAACAGCATGGATTCCGTGTCTGACAGAGATTATGTGATCGAGCTCTTAAGCGCATTTTCTACCATTATGATGCACCTGAGCCGTTTTTCCGAGGAGATCATCCTGTGGAACTCCAACGAGTACCGTTTCGTTGAAATTGACGACGCATACAGCACAGGCAGCAGCATCATGCCGCAGAAAAAGAACCCGGATATCGCAGAGCTTGTCCGCGGAAAAACAGGCCGTGTCTATGGTGCACTGACATCTATCCTTACAACTATGAAGGGAATTCCCCTTGCATATAACAAAGACATGCAGGAAGATAAAGAGCTTACGTTCGATGCCATTGATACTGTAAAGGGATGTATCGCCCTGTTTACAGGTATGGTTTCCACCATGCAGTTCAATAAGGCAAATATGGAGGCAAGCGCAAAGAGAGGATTTACAAACGCAACAGATGCCGCAGATTATCTGGTAAACCATGGCGTACCGTTCCGTGATGCCCACGGTATCGTAGGAAGACTGGTTCTTCTCTGCCTGGATAAAGGAATCTCCCTGGATGAGCTTCCACTTTCCGAGTACAAAGAGATCAGCCCTGTTTTTGAGGAGGATATCTACGAGGCGATCAGTATGAAGACCTGTGTGGAGAAACGAGTAACTCTTGGTGCACCGGGACCATCTGTTATGGAGCAGGTGATCGCTCAGAATAAGGAATATCTTGAAAAAAATTAAGATAATGCTTGCATTTTCCGAAAAATTGGTATAGTATTTACAGAAAAGACAAATGTGTGCCATAGAGGGACACAAGATGAGGAGAGTTTTATTATGAGTGAAAAACTTAAAGTCGGCATTTTAGGTGCAACTGGAATGGTTGGTCAGAGATTCATTTCTCTTCTGGAGAATCACCCGTGGTTTGAGGTGGTTACTGTAGCAGCAAGCCCGAGAAGCGCAGGCAAGACCTACGAGGAGGCTGTAGGCGGCAGATGGAAAATGGATACTCCGATGCCGGAGGCAGTAAAGAAACTGGTCGTTATGGATATCCACGAGGTAGAGAAAGTTGCAGCTACTGTTGACTTTGTATTCTCCGCAGTTGATATGACGAAAGAAGAGATCAAGGCAATCGAGGAAGAGTATGCCAAGACAGAGACACCGGTTGTTTCCAACAACAGTGCACACCGCTGGACACCGGATGTTCCGATGGTAGTTCCGGAAATCAACCCGGAGCACTTCGATGTGATCGAGTTCCAGAAGAAACGTCTCGGAACAAAACGCGGATTCGTAGCTGTTAAGCCGAACTGCTCTATCCAGAGCTATGCTCCGGTACTTACCGCATGGAAAGAGTTTGAGCCATACGAAGTAGTAGCTACTACATATCAGGCTATTTCCGGAGCAGGAAAAACATTCAAAGACTGGCCGGAGATGGAGCACAACATCATTCCGTACATCGGCGGTGAGGAAGAGAAGAGCGAGAAAGAGCCGTTAAGACTCTGGGGGAAGATCGAGGACGGTGTGATCGTTCCGGCTACCACACCGGTGATCACATGCCAGTGCGTACGTGTTCCGGTTCTCAACGGACATACAGCAGCTGTATTCGTTAAATTCCGCAAGAAACCGACCAAAGAGCAGCTGATCCAGAAACTGGTAGAGTTCAAGGGACTTCCGCAGGAGCTTGAGCTTCCAAGCGCTCCGAAGCAGTTCATCCAGTATCTTGAGGAGGACAACCGTCCGCAGGTACAGATGGATGTAAACTATGAGAACGGAATGGGAGTATCTGTAGGACGTCTTCGTGAGGATACTGTTTACGATTACAAGTTTATCGGACTTTCTCACAACACTGTAAGAGGTGCTGCAGGCGGAGCTGTTCTCTGTGCAGAGACTCTGAAAGCCAAAGGATATATCCAGGCAAAATAATCTGGTAATTCTTCATAGAGATAAAAAATCAGCAGAAACGGGATATCGGGTTTTCCGGTGTCCTGTTTTTGCGTGTGTGGAAGGAACAAAAAGACATGCGTAAAAAAGTGATCACTACAGTTGTCACGTTTTCTACGACCACAGCAGCCATGAAGATGGAAAAAACGGCGAAGGAAGCAGAATTTCCGGGAAGACTGATCCCGATCCCGTCGGAGATCAGCGCCCAGTGCGGGCTGGCCTGGAAATGTGTGGAACAGTCCGAGGAAGAAGCGGAAGTTTTTCTGAAAGAAAAAGAACTGGCCTGGGATGGCATCTATCGTGTTTTAGCATAAAGTGGATATTGTTTGTTGTGTATAACAAACCAGAAATTTTTGGAAATTTTCGCATTTTTATTGTGAAATAAATGGTAAAGTGTTACAATATAACAAGCAGATTTCCGGAAAGCGTGTTACTGTGAACAAAGAAGCAGTAACAAAGTGCCACGCTTGCTAAAAAATATGTGGAGGTGCTATTTATGAACAGGGAGGATGTAGAGAAACTGTCAACCGCTGCGAAAGGTAAGATTAATTTACTGAACAGCAATTTCGGAAAATACTTTATGCGGGCGATCATGGCCGGATTTTTTATTGATGTGGCGATGATCTATAGTAATGTAGTAGGAAATGTATTTTCCAAAACATTCCCGGAATGGGGGAAATTCCTCGGAGCCCTGGTGTTCTCTATTGCGGTTCTTCTGATCGTAATGGTAGGAGGAGAGCTGTTTACCGGTAACAATCTGGTAATGGCATTTGGTGCGTATGACAAGAGCGTATCATGGAAAGACGTGGGCAAGGTCTGGGGAATCAGTTACATCGGCAACTTTGTGGGATGCCTGATCCTGGCTCTGATCTTTGTTGGTGCCGGAGCGTCCGGTACAGCAGATTACTTTGCGGGATTTATAAACGGAAAACTCAGTATTCCGGCAGGACAGATGTTTTTCCGTGCGGTGCTCTGTAATTTCTTTGTCTGTCTTGCAGTTCTCTGCGGCATTAAGCTGAAGAGTGAGTCAGGCAAATTCCTGATGATCACGATCTGTATTTCAGGTTTCGTTGTCAGCGGATTTGAGCACTGTATTGCAAATATGGGTATCTTTACAGTTGCATTCTGTATGGTGCCTGGATTGTCTGTCGGCGCTATGCTTAAGAGCATGGTGATCGTAACATTGGGAAATATAGTTGGCGGAGGCGTGCTTCTGGCATGGCCGCTTAGAAAGATGAGTGCAGATAAATAGTATGGCAAAGGCTTTATACATAGCGGAGAAGCCCAGCGTGGCACAGGAATTTGCGAAGGCTTTGAAGATCAACGGTCAGAGAAAAGACGGATATCTGGAATCAGCAGATTCCGTGGTGACCTGGTGTGTAGGACATCTGGTTACCATGAGTTATCCCGAAAAATATGATATCAAGTATAAAAGGTGGAGTTTTGATACCCTGCCTTTTTTGCCGCGCGAATTTAAATATGAAGTGATCCCCGGAGTCAAAAAGCAGTTTGAGATCGTAAAAGGATTGCTGAACCGGCCGGATGTGGAGACCATTTATGTGTGTACCGACTCCGGACGTGAGGGTGAATATATTTACCGTCTGGTAGCCCAGATGGCAGGAGTGAAGGGAAAAGTCCAGAAACGAGTGTGGATCGATTCCCAGACAGAAGAAGAAATTTTAAGAGGGATCCGGGAAGCAAAAGATATCTCGGAGTATGATAATCTGGCAGCGTCTGCCTATCTCCGCGCAAAGGAAGACTATCTTATGGGAATCAATTTTTCCAGGGTGCTGACCTTGCGTTACGGAAGCAGTGTGACCAATTATCTCCATTCCAAATATCAGGCCATTGCGGTAGGCCGTGTAATGACCTGTGTCCTTGGTATGGTAGTGCGTAGAGAGCGGGAGATCCGTGTCTTTGTGAAGACACCGTTTTACCGAGTCTTAAGCAGCATTGCCCTTGCAGGCGAAAGTTTTGACGGAGAGTGGAGGGCTGTGGAAGGCAGCCGTTATTTCCAGTCCCCGTATCTTTATAAAGAAAATGGTTTCAAGAAAAAAGAACATGCCCAGATGCTGATCAATCAGCTGATGGTGAACCAGCCCCTTTCCTGTACCGTGGAGAAAGTGGAGCGAAAAAAAGAAAACAAGAATCCGCCCCTTCTTTTTAACCTGGCGGAGCTTCAGAACGTCTGCTCCAAGCTCTTTAAGATCAGTCCGGATGAAACACTCCGGATCGTGCAGGAGCTTTATGAGAAGAAACTGGTGACGTATCCGAGAACGGATGCCAGAGTGTTGTCTACAGCAGTTGCCAAGGAGATATATAAGAATATTTCCGGCCTTCGAAATTATCAGCAGGCAGGAGCTGCGGCAGCAGAGGTTCTGGGAATGGAATCCTGGAAAAACATTGCGAAGACCAGGTATGTGAATGACAAGCAGATCACAGACCATTATGCCATTATTCCTACCGGCCAGGGGCTGAATGCACTGGGAAGTGTGTCTCTTACCGCACAGAGAGTGTATGAGACGATCGTGAGGAGGTTTTTATGTATTTTTTATCCTCCGGCTGTTTATCAGAAAGTGAGCCTTGTGACGAAACTGGACGGGGAATCATTCTTTTCCTCTTTTAAAGTTCTGAAAGAAGAAGGCTATCTGAAGATCGCCACGAACTCTTTTGCCCGGAAAAAAGCTTCCGACAGTGAGAAAGGCGGCAACGGGGAAGAGGAAGAAGTTTCCTGTGATACGGTGCTTCTGGAGGCGTTGCAGAAGCTGAAAAAGGGTGATATACTTCCTGTGAACGGTTTAAGTATCAAGGAAGGCGAGACTTCGCCTCCCAAACGATACAATTCCGGTTCCATGATCCTTGCCATGGAAAATGCGGGACAGCTGATCGAAGATGAAGAGCTTCGTGCCCAGATCAAGGGAAGCGGGATCGGCACCAGTGCCACTCGTGCGGAGATTCTGAAGAAACTTTTTAACATCAAATATCTGGCACTGAATAAGAAAACTCAGGTGATCACCCCCACACTTCTGGGGGAGATGATCTTTGATGTGGTAAACTGTTCTATCCGGCAGCTTCTGAACCCGGAGCTTACGGCAAGCTGGGAAAAAGGCCTCACCTACGTGTCAGAGGGAAGCATCACGGAACAGGAATATATGGACAAACTGGAACATTTTGTGCGGGTGCGGACCCAGCAGGTGGAAGCAAGCAATTATCAGTACAACCTGCGGCAGTTCTTTGACGCGGCCGCTGTAAATTACAGGAAGCCGGAGCGTGCTTCCAGACAGGGAGGAAAAAAATCATCATGATGAAAGATTTTACCATCAGCAATATGCTGGATCTGAATGAGACCATCGCGGCAGAGCTTTTTGAAGGAAAGACTTATCCGTGGGAGGTTCTTCCGGAGATCGGAGAGTTTATCATTAAACTTGGAAAAACACTGGATCCTTCTGAATATGAGAAGAAAGGTGAAAATGTATGGATCGCAAAATCTGCTACTGTTGCGCCGACTGCAAGTATTACCGGACCGGCTATCATTGGTAGGGAGGCGGAGGTACGTCACTGTGCCTTTATCCGTGGTAAGGCCATTGTTGGCGAGGGAGCAGTTGTGGGAAACTCTACAGAGCTTAAGAATGCTGTGCTCTTTAATAAAGTGCAGGTTCCGCATTATAATTATGTTGGAGATGCAGTACTTGGGTATAAATCCCATATGGGAGCCGGATCGATTTGTTCTAATGTGAAATCGGATAAGAAGCTGGTTGTTGTGAAAGATGGGGATGAAAAGATCGAGACTGGTCTTAAGAAGTTTGGAGCAATGCTGGGAGACCATGTTGAGGTTGGATGTGGTTCCGTGCTGAATCCTGGGACTGTGATCGGACGGAATTCCAATATTTATCCGTTGTCACCGGTAAGGGGATGCGTTCCGGCGGATTCCATTTATAAAAATGCGAAAGAAATTGTGAAGAAAAAATAGTTTTTCTTTGTTTTTTGAAATAAGTTCTGCTTGGTAAGCAGTGGAAGGTTCGAGGAGGGGAAGCACTCACAGTTGCGAAGGCCGTCTCCCCTCCTCGAGCCGTCTCCCCTCCTGGCCACGCAGGGAAGCCGCACTTTTTTGAGAGTGTGGCTTTTTTTGATGGGGCGATGGATGCGACGGTATTGTTTGCGAGAGGCTGTGCCGATCGGGTGAGAGGGGGACGGAAGGCGGCCTGCGTAGCAGGCCTGTTCCTGGATTGATGAATGAATAGTTTGACTTTTAGATGTGGTAAAACAGAACATACAATTATAATCGGCACAGTGATAAATGGGTGATAGAAGTGGAATACAGGACCGAACCAGGAGTGTTACATTATGAAGGGGCCTGGCCGAATTGCGTGCCCGGAAAGAGGGGAGAAAAACGGGCTTCGCAACTCTGAGTGCTTTCTCCCCTCAGAACTCCCCACTGGAAAAGTGCAGAACTGAAATCTCAAAACTTTTCACATACAACACGCACATCCATATAAGATAATAAGAAAAAAAGAATTAAGACAGAAATAAAATCTGTCGAAGTATCACCAGTCCCATAATATGGACTGGATAAAACCAGTAAAAGAAATATTTCGCCGCTTTTCCGTGGATAAATCCCCTCTCCCCATTGTACAGGTTAATGGACAGAAAGGCGAAACAGGCTCTCCATTCATAGTAAAGCCAGCAGCTTCCAAGGATCGCCTGCCCGGGCTTATCGTTTCGCATATAGTACATGATCAGGAGAAAAATATATCCCCGCCATCCGTAATCTGCTTTCAGAAAAATGGAAACAACAAGCAGTCCCAGGATACAGAGAAGCTGTATCAAGCGCTTATCCTTAAAATATTCGATGGCACAAAACGCCAGGTATCCCAGGAAAAGCGTGAAAAACACATTCTGTCTTTCATAATGCAGTGTGTTTGTGAACATCAGGTTCCAGGGAATCTCTGAGATCAGAGCAAAAAGAAGGAGATTCCGTCCATAGCGGAAACGGCTCCTGGTATGCCGGAAACCTTCCAGCAGGAGAAAGCAGAAGATGGGAAAAGCCACTCTGCCGATATCGCGAAAAATAAGATACACACTGTATTCCCTTCCGAGAAGCGTAAACAGGACTTTCTGTGCAGGCGGATACATACTTAAAATCACAGCTCCGATATGATCGATCAGCATGGTGATGATCGCAATCATCTTCAGGGCGCTTCCGCTGAGGATACGGTATTTTTCTGGAAAAACAGAATCCACAGATGCATTCATGAAAAATATACCTCCAGGGTTAAACTTGATAATATATTATCACATACATAGAATAGTTGCCAGAAATATTTGACAGTTAGGCATGCAATACTGCCAGAATAACTTCCAATATTATGCGTTTTATGGCAAAAATTTATCAAATATGACTGGACGAAACAAAGGTTTTGTGAGAAAATAGCCGTAGGGTGTTATCGAACTTTTTTTCTCAATAACATCGGTCAATCTATACTTGAAAGGAGTTTTAAAATGATTTATTCACGCGAAGTAGAAGAAATGTGTCCAGTGGCACAGGGCGTACATCATGGTGCCGCTCCGATCCCGGAAGAAGCAAAATGGGTTCAGGCAAAAGAAGTAAAGGATATCTCCGGATTCACACACGGTGTAGGCTGGTGTGCTCCACAGCAGGGTGCCTGTAAGCTGTCCCTTAACGTAAAAGAGGGAATCATCCAGGAGGCACTTGTTGAGACAATCGGATGTTCAGGAATGACTCATTCTGCTGCTATGGCTGCTGAGATCCTTCCAGGACTTACTGTAATGGAGGCACTGAACACAGACCTTGTATGTGATGCAATCAATACAGCTATGAGAGAGCTTTTCCTTCAGATCGTTTACGGACGTTCCCAGTCTGCATTCTCCGAGGATGGACTTGCAGTAGGAGCTGGTCTTGAGGACCTTGGAAAAGGACTTCGTTCTCAGGTTGGTACAATGTATGGAACTCTGAAAAAAGGACCTCGTTACCTTGAGATGGCTGAGGGTTATGTTACAGGTATCGCTCTTGATGAGGACGATGAGATCATCGGATACCAGTTCGTAAGCCTTGGAAAAATGACTGACTTCATTAAGAAAGGTGATGACCCGAACACAGCATGGGAGAAAGCAAAAGGTCAGTACGGCCGTGTTGCAGATGCTGTTAAGATCATCGACCCAAGAAAAGAGTAATTACACTTCGTAAGGTAAAAATATCAGGAGGTTACAGGAAATGGCTTTATTTGAATCATATGAGAGACGAATTGACAAGATCAATTCTGTTTTAAACAGCTATGGAATCGCTTCTATCGAAGAAGCTGAGAAAATCACTAAAGACGCAGGTCTGAACGTTTACGATCAGATCAAAGGCATTCAGCCGATCTGCTTCGAGAACGCTTGCTGGGCTTACACAGTAGGTGCAGCGATCGCAATCAAAAAAGGCTGCAGAAGAGCCGCTGACGCAGCAGCAGCTATCGGAGAAGGCCTTCAGGCATTCTGTATCCCAGGATCCGTTGCAGACACACGTAAAGTAGGTCTTGGACATGGAAACCTTGGAAAAATGCTTCTTGAGGAAGAGACAGACTGCTTCTGCTTCCTTGCAGGACATGAGTCTTTCGCAGCAGCTGAGGGTGCTATCGGTATCGCCGAGAAAGCAAACAAAGTTCGTAAAAAACCTCTTCGTGTTATCCTGAACGGTCTTGGAAAAGACGCAGCTCAGATCATCTCCCGTATCAACGGCTTTACATACGTAGAGACAGAGTATGATCCATATAAGAACGAGGTTAAAGAAGTATTCCGTAAATCCTATTCAGAGGGACTTCGTGCAAAAGTTAACTGCTACGGCGCTAACAGCGTTCCGGAAGGTGTTGCTATCATGTGGAAAGAGGGTGTTGACGTTTCCATCACAGGAAACTCCACAAACCCAACTCGTTTCCAGCATCCAGTAGCAGGAACATATAAAAAAGAGTGCAACGAGAAAGGTAAAAAATACTTCTCCGTTGCTTCCGGCGGTGGTACAGGACGTACACTTCACCCGGATAACATGGCAGCAGGTCCTGCTTCCTACGGTATGACTGATACACTTGGACGTATGCATTCTGACGCTCAGTTCGCAGGATCTTCTTCCGTACCGGCTCACGTAGAGATGATGGGTCTCATCGGCGCTGGAAACAACCCGATGGTTGGTATGACAGTAGCTGTAGCTGTTTCCGTACAGGAAGCTGCTGACGCTGGCAAATTCTAATATAAGCATAGCTTAAAATAGCGAAAAAGCCGTAAACTCAAGGGTTTGCGGCCTTTTTCTTTTTGCCTGGAAATAGAACAAAATATTCTCAAAAAGCCTGGAAAAACAGCAATAGCTAACATATATCTAACACGTAGCAATCACTCGCAGCTAATACTTTTAAAATACAAAAAAGATACCGTAAGGTCATCAGTCTTGATGAGTTTACGGTATCCTTTTTGAAGTACAAAGCGGAATGGGAATGACCGCTTTGTATTACGATTGTATTAAAAAAAGGAAGGAGACCGGGAGTTTTAACGCTCCCGGTTAAAAGTATGAAAAAGAAAAAGTTGTTTAGCAGTTGCATTTACTTGCTTGCTGTTTACAGGTAATAATATATCGAAAAAATGTGAGCAAATCGTGATGCAATTTTGAAGAATTTGTGAAACAAATTTCGGAGCAGTTCATAAAATAAAACAAAGCTGCAAGGAGGGAGAAGATTTATGGAAGCGCTTGTGAATTATATTAAACCGGAACTGCTGATCACAGCAGTCGCTTTGTATTTTATGGGAATTGCGCTGAAGGAAGCTCAGGCTGTGAAGGATAAATATATTCCACTGATACTGGGAGGTGTGGGGATCCTTGTATGCGGGATCTATGTTTTTGCAACCTGTTCTTATAATACGGCACAGGATATCGCAATGGCTGTATTTACTTCCATGACACAGGGAGTTCTGGTGGCGGGGCTTTCTACATATGTAAATCAGCTGATCAAACAGCTGGAAAAAGATGAATAGCTGCATAGAATAAAGAGAAGACAAAAAAACAGGAAATTTTTTATGAATATCATAAAATTGATCAGCAAAAAGAATTGTTATATCGGCCAGAACCGGCCGGCATATATTGTAATCCATGAAACGGATAACTGGAGTAAGGGGGCAGATGCCAAAGCTCATGCCAATGCAATGAAGAATGGCAATCTGGCTGGTACCGTGCATTATTATGTAGATTCAAAATCCGTATATCAGACGTTGGACCACAGCGACGGGGCCTGGGCAGTAGGGGACGGAAAAGGAAAGTATGGAATCACGAACCGGAATTCTATCAATATCGAAATCTGTGTGAATCCGGAAACAGATTATTATACGGCGGTAGACAAGACAGAACAGCTGGCGGCTCTTTTGCTGAAACAGTACGGATGGGGGACAGACCGGCTGAAAAGACATTACGATGCGTCAAGAAAACACTGCCCGAGACGCCTCATGGATGAAGAAAAGTGGCCGGAATTTGTGAAAAAAACAGAATTATATATGAAAAACAAAAACTCACAAAATAAAAATGAAACAGCAGAAAGTAAAAGTACGAAAAAACCAGATACAACAGAGAAGCTGAATGTACAGCTTCCGATCATCAGAAAAAACAGTACCGGGTCTGCTGTTTCCATGTTACAGGCAATGCTGCAGGTAAAAGTGGACGGAATCTTTGGAACACAGACAGAAACTTCACTGAAAGCATTTCAGAAAAATGTAAAGATCACAGTCGATGGAATCTGCGGAGCAGAAACCTGGAAGAAAGTGGTTGAACATATGAATGCAGATCGCTGAAGTATTATAAATGAATTCTGTTTTGAAAATATTGGGCAATAGATTTTAATCAACTAAAATAATTCCAAATAAATTTCCTGTGGGATTGAGAATATCCGCTTAACCCATTTTACAAAAAAGATCAAAGGGAAAATCCATCGATTATTTGATGGATTTTCCCTTAATGTTTTTTATTTACGCATTTTTCAGTGCCTGATCCAGATCTTTGATAATATCGTCCACGTTTTCAATACCAATGGAAAGGCGGATCATTCCAGGAGAAACTCCTGCTTCAACCAGCTGTTCATCGTTCATCTGGCGGTGGGTATGGCTGGCAGGATGAAGAACCATGGTAATGGAAGCAGCAACGTGTGTGGCGATGGTAGCAAGCTTCAGGCTGTCCATAAAGCGGACTGCTGCATCACGGCCGCCGGTCAGTTCAAAGGAGATAACACCACAGGTACGGCCGTCCTTCATATATTTCTGAGCCAGTGCATGATATTTATCATCCGGAAGTCCGGCATAATTTACGTGAGAAACTTTTTCGTGTGCATTTAGGTATTCGGCGATCTTCTGGGCGTTGGAGCAGTGACGCTCAACACGCAGCGGAAGTGTCTCCAGTCCAAGATTCAGAAGAAAACAGTTCATTGGAGACGGAATAGAACCCAGATCACGCATCAGCTGGGAAGTGGCCTTGGTGATGTAGGCTTTTTTGCCAAACTGTTTGGTGTAGATCACGCCGTGGTAGGATTCATCCGGCTCGGTCAGGCCGTGATACTTATGGCCGTAAGCATCCCAGTCAAAGTTGCCGCTGTCAACAATGGCGCCGCCTACCTGAACGGCATGTCCATCCATATATTTGGTGGTAGAGTGAGTGACGATATCTGCACCCCACTCGAACGGGCGGCAGTTTACCGGTGTGGCAAAGGTGTTATCCACAATAAGAGGCACGCCATTTTTGTGTGCAACCCGTGCAAATTTCTCAATGTCTAGGACAACCAGTGCTGGATTGGCGATGGTCTCCGCAAAGAGAACTTTTGTGTTCGGTTTAAATGCAGCAGCAATCTCTTCCTCTGTTGCGTCGGTATCAACAAAGGTACAGTCAATGCCAAGTTTTTTGAAAGTAACGGCAAGAAGATTAAAGGTTCCTCCGTAGATCGTAGAAGCAGCAACAACATGGTCACCCGCTTCGCAGATATTAAATACTGCATAGAAGTTGGCAGCCTGTCCGGAAGAAGTCAGGATTGCGGCAACACCACCTTCCAGATCTGCAATTTTTGCAGCAACGGCATCATTGGTCGGGTTCTGGAGACGGGTGTAAAAATATCCATCTGCTTTCAGATCAAATAACTGGCCCATTTCATCGGTGGTGTCATATTTGTAAGTGGTGCTCTGGCAGATTGGAAGCGCGCATGGCTCGCCTTTGGAAGGAGTGTATCCGGAATGGATACATTTGGTTTCTAAGCTGTAATCGTTCATATTTAAAAATCCTTTCTGTTGTGTTTTTGTATAGAAGTTTTGGATACAGATAAGAGAATATATTTATATACTTTATATAAAACTATATGTAATTATAACTCTTTGTGTGTGAAAATACAACAATATTCTCTATAAACCTTACCGGAGTATACGGGAAATAAAACATTGCGTTCTGGTGCACACATAAAAATGTTAGAAAATTAACAGATTAAAAAACAGAAAACGTACTGGAAACACACATCCAAAATGAATAGAAATCACGCATAAACGCTGTAAAATCAATAAAAACTTGTGAATAAAGTAACAAATCGTGAAAAACGCATAAAAACAAAATGGAAAATTTGTATAAAAAAGATATTGCGTTCACGTGCACAAAATGATAATATAACATCATCAAAAAGAACACGAAAACAGAAAACAATAAAAGGAGTCAAGCGGATATTCGCAATCCGCTTCGCTACTTGCTCATAACCGAATAACTGCTTCACAGTTGATTCGGTTAAAAAATGAACGGAGGAATTTAAAATGTTAAGAGTAGGAATTATCGGATGCGGCGGAATGGGAAGAGATCATATCAGAAGACTGACCGAGAAGATCCAGGGAGCAGAAGTAGTAGCTGTTTCAGATGTATTTGAGGAAAGTGCAAAGAAAGCAGCCGAGATCTGCGGCGCAAAAGTTTACACAGACAGCAGGGAACTGATCAACGCAGAGGACGTAGATGCAGTATTTATCGTATCTCCGGGCTTCGCACATGTAGATTCCCTTCTCCAGGCAATTGAAGCCGGCAAGAGGATTTTCTGTGAGAAACCATTATGTACCACTGCTGAGGACTGCCTGAAAGTAGTGAAAGCAGAGGAAGCAGCAGGCAAACATCTCATCCAGCTTGGATTTATGAGACGTTATGACAAAGGCTACCAGCAGATCAAGGAAGCCCTTGCAACCGGAGAGTACGGCGAGCCGCTGATTCTTCACTGTACACATAGAAACCCGGAAGTAGGAACCAATTATAATACTCCAATGGCTGTGCACGATACCGCAATCCATGAGATCGATGTTCTTCACTGGCTGGTAGATGACGAGTATGAATCTGCACAGGTTGTAATGCCAAGAGTAACCAAATATTCTCATTCCGAGCTGAAAGATCCGCAGATCATGATGCTCCGCACTAAAAAAGGTGTGTGTATCGATGTGGAAGTATTTGTAAACTGCAAGTTCGGATATGACATCAACTGTGAAGTAGTATGTGAGGACGGTGCACTGAAAATGGCACAGCCGGCTTATCCGTCTATCCGTAAAAACGCAGCTGTATCCAGTGCCATTGACACAGACTGTTTCGTAAGATTTAAAGATGCCTATGATAAAGAGGTTCAGGATTGGGTTGACAATGCAGAAGCAGGTGTGATCACAGGACCGAACGCATGGGATGGATACCTGGCAGCGATCACAGCAGACGCTCTTGTAAAAGCGCAGGAAACCGGACAGATCGAGAAGATCGTTACAGCAGTTGAGAAACCGGAATTTTATAAATAATTTTACAGAACTCCACCTCATCAAGTGTGAGTTATCATACCAGCTTATTGTCGCAGGCTTTCCCAATGAGCCTGTGGCGGCATTCACCGGCAGAGTCCGATTCCGATACGGTTTTATCGAAACTGCAGCGGGAAATCTGCCGGTGAGAGTAACCAGAAAGATCAGGCTGAAAAGAAATGCCTGCATGCTGGCAAATCGAAAATACGGATAACAAAAATACAAAATAGCACAAACACAAAGCAACAGAAAAATAAAAAAGAAAATAAGAATCGGTAAAGTCTGCATGATCCAACAGAAACAGGGGCGGTTCCCCTGTGCGCAGAAAACAGGACATAGAAATCCAGACAAAGTACACCGGTTTCGGACATATGGAGGGTATCGAAGATGAAATTAGGATTTAATGAAGCAACTGCACTGGAATGCAAAGGACAGTCTCTTATGGCAGATCTGGAGATGTGTGAAAAATATGGCTTTGATTACATTGAGATCCGTTTTGACTGCGTAAAAGACTATCTCAAAGAACATACACTGGAAGAACTGGCAGACTGGTTTAAGAATCATCACCTGAAACCGTGGGCATACAACACCCTGATCTTTTTCAACCAGAGAGATGAGACAGGGGAAAAAGAAATCGATGAAGAAGTAGATTTTATCCTGAAAGTTTCCAAAGCGATCGGAATGAAAATGCTGATAACAGTTCCAAGTTTTGATGTAAAAGACAAATCTGTCAGCGAGATCAAAGAAGAAGCAGTTGCACGTCTTCGCTACCTTTCTGACAAAGTGGGCGCAGATATGAAGATCTCCCTGGAGTTCTGTGGTGCACCGAACTGCTCTATCAACCAGTTTGGAACAGCATACGATGTAGTAAAAGCAGTAGACAGAGACAATGTTGGCGTTACCGTGGACACTTTCCATTTCCATGAGATGTGTTCCCGTCTGGAAGACCTGAAAGCAGCAGACGGTAAGAAGATTTTTGCATACCACTTAAATGACTGTGAGGATCTTCCACTTGGTTCCTGCGGAGACGACAAGAGACTCTGGCCGGGAGAAGGCGTGGTAGATCATGCAGGAATCGCGGCAGCACTGAAAGAGATCGGTTTTGACGGTGTATGCACCATCGAAGAGTTCCGTCCGGAGTACTATGCAATGAGCCACGAGGACAATGTGAAAAAAGCAGCAGAAGTTACCAGAGATTTTGTACAGAAATATTTCGGATAATTCATTCAGAAAGGTTCGACCTTAAACCGATAGGAGGTAGATACTATGGCTGGTAAGGGAATCCCCGAATTGTTGAATTATAAGCAGAAGGGTAAAGACTTGAATGAATTTATCAAGGTTCCGGTGTCAGAAAAACTTGCGTACTGTTTTGGCGATCCGGCGCTGACGCTGATGTATACCATGACAACAACTCTGCTGATCTATTTTTATACCAATGTTGTTGGAATTTCAGCAGGAGCTGTTGGAATGATCATGCTTTTGTCCCGCATTTTTGATGGATTTTCCGATGTGTTGATGGGAACCATTATCGACAGGACTCATTCCAAATATGGAAAAGCCAGGATCTGGATCTTAAGACTTGCGGTTCCCTATGCGCTGGCAGCGGTGCTTCTTTTTACCATGCCGCCGCTTGGAAACATGGGAAAGATCATCTATGCTTTTGTGACCTATAACATTATGAACACGGTTGTATACACTGCCATCAGCCAGCCGTTCCACGCACTGGGATCTCTGATGAGCCGTGACCGCCGTGAGCGTGATGTGATCTGTAACATCCGTATGGTATTGTCTATCACGGCAAGTATGATCATTACCGCGTTCACGCTGCCGCTGATCAATATCGTGGCAAATGTTACCGGCAACCAGCAGATGGCCTGGATCCTGGTAACAGCAGGTTATGCGATCATTTCCGTCGGCGTGCTTGTGAACACTTACATGGTCTGTACAGAGCGTGTTTCTGCGGCAAAACAGGAAAAAGAAGATATTTCTTTTGTGGAAGCTTTTAAAGCAACCGTTACCAACCGGTATTTCCTTATCGCCCTGGGGCTGATGATCTTTTATACTGCATATCAGATCATCATTGGAACGGACCTTACCTATTATTGTCAGTATGTACTTGGAAATGTAGACCTTGTTATGCCTCTTTCAGCAGCGGAGAAACTGGCAACTGTGGCAGGAATTGCCCTCCTGCCAAAGGTGCTTCCCCGCTATGGAAAAAGAAATCTCATCTGTGCAGGCTGCATCCTGGGTGTTGCGGGACAGCTTCTGTTCCTGATGAATATTACCAGTGTTTCTCTTGGTGTTGTGACCTGTATCATGAGAGGAATCGGAATCGCACCGTTCTATGGCGTGCAGTATTCTCTTCCAAGTGATGCCATTGAGTATGGCCAGTGGAAAACAGGCAAACGTGTGGAAGGTCTGATGTTCTCATCTATGAGCATGGGCCAGAAAGCCGGTTCCGGACTGACTTCCGCTATCATGGGTGGAATCCTTTCCGCTGCATATTTTGATGGCACCAAGGCAACCGCAGCAGAGCAGTCTGCAGAAGCTATCCGTGTGATCAAAGGTTTTTATCTGTATGTTCCGGTAGCAATCTGGGTAGTGATGTTTGTGATCGCGGCCTGCTATCAGCTGGATAAAGTCTATGACAAGATGATGCGGGAACTGATCCAGAGAGAATCCGGAGAAGGAAACGTTTCTGTACCGGGAGAAATCCAGTCCATGCCAGCACCGGCAGTTTCCGGAAACAGGATCAATGTAGCGATTGGAAGACTGTACGGCAGCAGCGGAAGAAAAATCGCGGAGGATGTTGCAAAAGCGCTGGACTGCAGGGTTTATGACCGTCAGATCATCTGTCTCATGGCAGAAAAATTCGGTATGGAAAAAGCAGATCTGGAAAGTGTAAGACAGTATCTGGATTCTTACAATTATGAAGATTCCGAGCTTACGTTTTCCCCGTACGGACATTCATCGGCAGGTGCGGCAGCAGATTATACAGGCGCCCAGATGTTTGAGGTGCAGAGCCGGATCATCCGTGAACTTTCAAAGAGGCGTCCTGGTGTATTCCTGGGAAGATGTGCCAACTATGTGCTTCGCGGAGAACCGCATACATACAGCTTTTTCGTGTATGCAGATGATGATTACCGGGAAAAAGAAGGCCGGGAATATTATAAAGGCCAGTCTCTTGACGAGCTGAAGAAGCGTGACCAGATCCGAAATGAATATTATGAAAAATTTACCGGAATCCGCAGAGACGATCCCCATTATTATGATATGGTGATCAATGTTTCCAAAACAGGTGCAGCCGGAGCGGCCGGTCTGATCCTGGATTATATCAAAAATAAAGAAGAAAAAGGAGGGAATGCGTCATGAAGATCGCATTTGATGTAGATGTGCTTGCAAAACAGATGGATATCAATCGTATGGTCCATCAGGTGGCAGACTGGGGATATAAATATATCGAGCAGTCTCCACATCCGAGGATCAATCCGTTCTATAAACATCCGCTGTTTTCCAAGGAGTGTGAACAGGAATACAGACAGGCTTTGCGGGAAACCGGCGTGGAGATTTCTTCCTTTATCGTCGTATACCGCTGGTCCGGCCCCACAGAGGAACAGAGACAGTTTGCAGTTGCCAACTGGAAACGGATGATCCAGATTGCGGGAGATATGGGCGTAAAGGTTATTAATACAGAGCTTTCCGGTGATCCCAACCAGCAGGAAATCTGCAATGGAATGTGGTTCAAATCCATGGAGGAGCTGCTTCCGCTGATCGAGCGTGAGGGTATTCGTGTGGAAATTCAGTCTCATCCTTATGATTTCTGCGAGCTGAATAATGAGACCTGTGATATGGTAAAATCTTTCCGGTCTCCGAACCTTGGTTATGTGTATTCTTCTCCTCATGGGTTCTTCTATGATGAGGGTAAAGGAGATGTGCGGTCCATGCTGAAGTATGCGGGAGATGAGCTGACGCATGTGTTGTTTGCGGATACTTTTAATCAGACTATGGATTGTCGGTATATCTTAAATCCACCGTGGCTGAATGGCCGTGGAAAAGCGGATGTGACGGTACATCAGCATCTTGCCATGGGTGAGGGTGATGTGGATTTTGATGGTATTTTTGAAACCTTAAGAGATATGGATTTTGCGAATAAACAGCTGAGGGCGGATGCGCCGAAGGCTGGTGGTGATAATATTGCCTGTGTTTCGATGTTTGGTTTTCCGGAGAAGATGGATAGGCAGGCACCGGAGGCTCGGGAGAGGATTGAACGGGAATTATTAAAATAGTGGTGGGGAAAAATCTGTCGTGCTGGGTGCGGCGGATTTTTTCTTTTTTGATTAGTAAAACGGACGCCCCGGGCAGCAGATCCATTCCGCTGCCCGGGGCTGTGTGTTCAAAGTGGGAAGTTGGATGGGGGTGTGCGTCCGTACAGATTTTGGGAGGGGTAGGGTGGCTGTGTGACGGTGTGGGCGGAGGTATAGGGTTGTTGAGGATGATAAGTTGAGTGGCTGCTCGGTGGGTGGTGGGCCGTCGGGCGCTTCGCTGGACGGCTGCAATGGCTTAGTTTGTATGTGAGATGATGTGTGGGGTATAATGATAACGATTGTTTATATGAAGAGGCGATGTCCGTCCCCCTAACGTCAGCTACCCGGAATTAAGTCTTATAATCAGGAAGTTACCTTTACATTTAACGTGATAATAACAATTAGATACTTGACCTAAAGTAAACTTTAGATGTTAAAATATAAAAAGTAACGTGTGAATGACAGGAATGTAGAGAGGATAGAAAATGAGTGTAGAGAATATAAAAACAGATAAAGAATTAAAGGGTGCGTATCTTACAGGGGAGCGGCCTTTGTTTCATGGGAAGAAGTTGCATATTGAACAGACGATTTTTAATGATGGGGAGTCTCCGCTTAAGGAGAGTAGGGATATTGTATTGGAGAACAGTTCGTTTCAATGGAAATATCCGCTCTGGTACAGCAAAAATATAGAGGCGAGGGATTGTACCTGGCTGGAGATGGCGCGTTCTGGGGTGTGGTATACGGATCATATCCGGATCGAGGATACGTTGATTGAGGCGCCGAAAAATTTCCGCCGCTGTCATGATGTGACTCTTGATAATGTGTATCTTGCCAATGCGGCAGAGACGTTCTGGAACTGTGAGGGTATAAAACTTGCACATGTACAGGCCAGGGGTGATTATTTTGGCATGAACAGCACAAATATCACCATCGATGATTTCAAACTTGTTGGCAACTATGCTTTTGATGGTGCAAAAAATATGGAAGTCCATAATGCCAGAATGTTGTCAAAAGATGCTTTCTGGAACAGCGAAAATGTTACGGTATATGATTCTGTGATTCATGGAGAGTATCTGGGCTGGAATTCAAAAAATCTCACATTTATCAACTGTACCATAGAAAGTCTGCAGGGACTGTGTTATATTGAAAATCTGAAAATGATCAATTGTACCCTTTTGAATACAACTCTGGCTTTTGAGTATTCGAAAGGGATCAATGCACAGATCAACGGCAGGATCAAAAGTGTCATGAATCCGTCAGAAGGCAGGATCCAGGCAGATGAGATTGAAACACTGATTCTGGATCCGGAAAAGATCGATCCGGCTGAAACCGAAATTATCTGTCCCACAGTTGGGGAAAAGCTGGATAAAGCGCCGGAAGCATAAAAGCTCTGACAGATACAGAAAGGAAAAAGAAATGAGCATATTTGACGAAAAAACAGACCGCCGTCATACTGGCTCCATGAAATGGGATGTAACAGAAAAAGAACTGCCCATGTGGGTGGCTGACATGGATTTTCAGACAGCTCCGCAGATAACAGAAGCCATTATAAAAAGAGCACAGCACGGAGTATTTGGCTATACCCTGATTGAAGATGAATGGTATGACGCCTATCAGAACTGGTGGAAAACACGCCATGAGTGGTCTATCGAAAAGGAATGGCTGATTTTCTGCACAGGTGTTGTACCTGCAATCTCCAGCATTGTGCGTAAGATGACAACCACAGCAGAAAAAGTCGTGGTCATGACTCCGGTATACAATATTTTCTTTAACTCCATCATCAACAACGGCCGGTTCATCCTGGAAAGCCCGCTGCATTACGAAAATGGTGCCTATGAAATTGATTTCGCAGACCTTGAGGAAAAACTTTCAGACCCACAGGCATCCCTGCTGATTCTCTGTAACCCGCACAACCCCATAGGAAAGATCTGGGACAGAGGAACACTGGCAAAGATTGGCGAATTATGTGCAAAACATCACGTACTGGTATTATCTGACGAGATCCACTGCGACCTGACAAAACCAGGAAAAGACTACGTACCTTTTGCTTCAGTATCTGAGACCTGCAGAGAAAACAGCATCACCTGCGTGGCACCTACAAAAACCTTTAACCTGGCAGGACTACAGACGGCAGCAGTGATCGTTCCAAACCCCGTACTGCGGCATCGGGTTAACCGCGGATTAAATACAGACGAAGTGGCAGAACCAAACGTATTTGCAGCTATCGCACCGGTAGCTGCCTTTAACCACGGAGCAGAATGGCTGGACAGCTTAAGAGAATATCTCTGGGAAAACAGACGATATGCAGAAGAATTTATCACAAAAGAAATAAAAGGAATCCACGCAGTCAGAGGAGAAGCCACATACCTGCTCTGGCTGGACTGCCGCGAAGTAACCGACGATGCAACCAGATTCTATGCCTTCATCCGCCAGCACAGCGGACTCTACGTATGCGACGGCAATGAGTATAAAAACGGACAAAGCTTCTTACGCGTAAACCTCGCCTGCCCTAAAGATACAGTAATAGACGGCCTCAATCGCCTGAAAGACAGCACCCAGGCATACCTGGAACAGAAAAATAAAACCGAATAAACAACCAAACAATTATTCAGAGCAAAGATACGAAACAGAAGCAAATTCCAATAACCCCATCTCACTGAAAAAATCAAGAGACCTGGAGCTTACAGTAATTTCAGGAATATATATTCCTGGTAATTATTGCAAACACCAGGTCTTTTTTATTCAAAAAAATGTTAATCACTAAATTTACCAGGTAAAAAAATATCAAGTAATTAATTAACCCAAAATAAATACACACACGAATTCATTTTATTTAAAATTTGAACACCCCTTCGCCATCCATCCCCGTCCGTCTGCAACCAATCCATCCATTCCCTCACAAAAACTTTACAACAAATCAAACAACTGTCTTGTCACATGTAAAGAACTATGGTATTATGTGTAAGATATTTTGAAAAAACCACAAAACAAAAGCAGGAATAAAAGAAAACCCCCTGCAGGAAAGGTGAAAATAATGACAGTAGCAGAAGAAATCCAGAAATTAAAAAAAGAAAAAGACGCCATCATCCTGGCGCACTACTACGTGCGCCCCGAAGTACAGGACGTAGCAGACTATATAGGAGACTCCTTTTACCTTAGCAAAATCGCAGCCAGCGCAAAAGAAAAAACCATCGTATTCTGCGGCGTAGGCTTCATGGGAGAAAGCGCCAAGATCTTAAGTCCCGACAAAACAGTACTCATGCCCGCAATGGACGCAGACTGCCCCATGGCACACATGGCAACTGAAGAAGGAATCCGAAAAGTAAGAGAAGAATACGACGACGTAGCAGTTGTCTGTTACATCAACTCCACAGCAGCCTTAAAAGAACTCTCCGATGTCTGCGTAACCTCCGCAAACGCCGTAAAGATCGTAAAAGCACTCCCAAATAAAAATATCTTCTTCATCCCGGACAGAAACCTGGCCCACTTTATCGCAGAACAGGTACCGGAAAAACACTTCATCTATAACGAAGGCTTCTGCATCGTCCACGAATTTATGGATCCCGAAGAAGTAAAAGAAGCAAAAGAAGCCCATCCGGAAGCACTTGTGCTGGCCCATCCGGAATGTCCTCAGACAGTCCTGAAACAGGCAGATTATATCGGAAGCACATCCGGGATCATCAAATACGCTCAGGATAGCAACAACAAAGAATTCATCATCTGCACAGAATGTGGCGTACAGTACAAACTGGAAACCACCTGCCCGGACAAAAAATTCTACTTCACAGAAACCGTACCAGTCTGCAAAAACATGAAAAAAGTATTTCTGGAAAAAGTGCTCCATGTTCTGAAAACCGGAGAAAATGAAGTCCATGTAACTGATGAAACAAGAGAAAAAGCAAAGAAACCGCTGGAGCGGATGCTGGAACTTGCAAAATAGAGACAGAGAGGCGAAAACAATGAAAATCAAGACAGACGTAGTAATTGTAGGAACAGGTGTTGCGGGAATGTTCAGCGCACTGAAACTTCCAAGAGACAAAAAAATCGTGATCATCACAAAAGAAGATATGCGAAGCAGCGATTCCTTCCTGGCACAGGGCGGGATCTGTGTACTCCGTGATGAAAATGATTATGACAGCTATTTTGAAGACACCATGAAAGCAGGACATTACGAAAACAGAAAAGAATCCGTAGACATTATGATCCGGGGATCCAGAGATGTAATCAATGACCTGGTAGGCTACGGTGTGGATTTTAAGATGGATGGAGATGATTTTGCCTATACAAGAGAAGGCGCGCATTCCAAACCGAGGATCCTTTATCATGAAGATATTACAGGAAAAGAAATCTCCGAAAAACTTCTGGGACAGGTTCTGAAACTTGAAAATGTGACTGTTCTGGAATATACTTCCATGCAGGACATTCTTGTGGAAAACGGCAAATGCATCGGACTGAAGGCAGTTTCCGCAGAAGTAAACAAAACACGTCTGGAAGCAATGGAAGCAGGAAAAAACGTAAAGATCCAGGAAGAAATCCAGCCAGGCGGAGAGCTTCCGGTAGAAATCTATGCAGAGGATACCATCCTTGCAAGCGGCGGAATCGGCGGAAGATATCAGCATTCCACCAACTATCCACACCTTACCGGTGATGCCCTGGATATTGCGAAAAAACACAATGTACGTCTGGAACATCTGGACTATGTACAGATCCACCCCACAACACTGTATTCCAAGAAACCTGGCCGCAGATTTCTGATCTCCGAGTCCGTCCGCGGAGAGGGTGCAGTGCTTTATAACAGCAAAAAAGAACGCTTTGTCAACGAACTGCTTCCAAGAGATGTGGTAACAAAGGCAATCCAGGAAGAGATGAAAAAAGAAGGAACCGACCATGTATGGCTCTCCATGGAAAACATTGACAAAGATACCATCCTTCATCATTTTCCACATATTTACGAAAGATGCCTGGAGGAAGGCTACGACGTAACAAAAGAGTGTATCCCGGTAGTTCCTGCCCAGCATTATTTTATGGGCGGTATCTGGGTTGACTCTGACAGCAAGACCAGTATGGACCAGCTGTATGCAGTAGGTGAGACCAGCTGTAACGGTGTACATGGAGCCAACCGCCTGGCAAGTAATTCCCTGCTGGAAAGTCTTGTATTTGCCAAACGTGCCGCAAAAGCAATCTCCGCTGAAAAGAAAAGCGAGAAAAGTGCAGCAGGAGCTGCGTGAACGCAGATTGCAATGTAAAGTTCCGCATTATGAAAGATGGAAACAACCTTGATCTGAAGAACAGGGCTGCCATGATTATTGAGAAAGAGAAGGTACTGTATAATGAATAAGATCACAATGACACTCCAGGTAGACCACCTGATCCTGGAGGCTTTAAAAGAAGATATTTCAAGCGAAGACGTTACCACCAATTCCGTTATGAAAGAGGCAGTTCCTGGAGAAGTAGATCTGATCTGCAAAGAGGACGGGATCATTGCCGGACTGGAAATCTTCAGCCGTGTATTTACACTTCTGGATGCTGACACAAAAGTGGAATTATTCTGCAAAGACGGCGACGAAGTAAAAAAAGGCCAGAAGATGGGAAAAGTTACCGGTGATATCCGTGTGCTTCTCTCCGGGGAGCGTGTAGCCCTTAATTATCTTCAGAGAATGAGCGGAATTGCAACATACACGCATTCTGTAGCATCTCTTCTTGAGGGAACCGGCATCACACTTCTTGACACAAGAAAAACCACACCGAACATGCGTATTTTTGAAAAATATGCAGTACGTGTAGGTGGCGGCCAGAACCACAGATATAATCTTTCTGACGGAGTCCTTCTGAAAGATAACCACATCGGAGCAGCAGGAAGCGTTGCGAAAGCTGTAAAAATGGCACAGGAGTATGCTCCTTTTGTCCGTAAGATCGAAGTGGAAGTAGAGAGCCTTGCCCAGGTAAAAGAGGCAGTTGAAGCAGGCGCAGATATCATCATGCTTGATAATATGACTCCGGAAATGATGAAAGAAGCCGTACAGCTGATCGACGGAAGAGCCAAAACCGAGTGTTCCGGAAATGTTACAAAAGAAAATATTGCAAAGATCAGGGATGTTGGTGTAGACTATGTATCAAGTGGTGCATTAACACATTCTGCACCGATCCTTGATATTTCCCTGAAGAACCTTCATCCGCTTTTCTGAAGATCACGGAATTTTACAGAATACCGAGTGCTGTGACAGAAATACCCGGAACATCAGAAAAACAGAAGTACGTATTGTGCCGAACACAGAAACATAATTGACAGTATCTGAAACGGGTGGGGGATATCGCAGGAATGAGGAAAACAGATATCAGGACCAAAAGTACAGGCACAGCCAGGAAAGGGGAAGCTTAAATGACTGGTTCAGAACGCAGGACAGCGATCATGGATCAAATTAAAAACAGTGACCGGCCGGTCTCGGGAAGCGCTCTGGCCAAAACATTTCAGGTCAGTAGACAGGTGATCGTGCAGGATATTGCACTGATACGTGCAGAGGGGAATAATGTGATCTCCACCAACCGGGGATATATCCTCAACGCCCCGCATACAGTGAGCCGGATCTTTAAGGTGCATCATACAGATGCGGATCTGGAGAATGAACTCTGCGGAATTGTGGATCTTGGCGGAAAAGTGATCAACGTAATGGTCAATCACAGAGTTTACGGACACATCGAGGCAGAACTGAATATCGGCTCCAGGCGCCAGGTGGAGAATTTTATGGAGGACATTCGAAACGGTAAGTCCAGTCCTCTGAAGAATATTACATCGGATTACCATTACCATAAAGTAGAGGCAGAATCAGAAGAAATTCTGGATATGATCCAGGATATGCTGAAAAGACGAGGCTTTCTGATCGAAGCAGAATAATAGAAATCGGATACAAAAAGAAAAGATGTACAGAATAGGGAAATTCTGTTAGAATAAGAAAAGTGAAATGAAAGATAAGAGAAGGAATCCTGTGTGAACAGGGTTCCTTCTTGCGCCCTGTAAAAAAATGCACAGGTGGGGAAAACAGGCTGCAGATATGAGCCGGAGAAGGAACAGCAGCCGGATATGTATGGAGGGGAAATGGATTATCAGAGTTTATTTACATTTATTCTGGAAATGGCGGGAACGATTGCATTCGCTGCTTCCGGAGCAATGGTAGGAGCACAGAGAGGAATGGATATTTTCGGGATCTGCGTTCTGGGCGTGGTGACAGCCGTGGGAGGTGGAGCGACCAGAGATATTATTCTGGGAATCGTGCCGCCGGGGATGTTTCAGAATCCCATATATACCATTGTGGCAACGGTGACGTCCTGTATTGTATTTGCCATAATGTACTGGAAACAGGAACTGCTGGAGGGCGAGAACCGGATGGTCTATGATAAGATCATGCTGGTGATGGACTCCGTGGGTTTGGGTGTGTTTACAGTTATGGGAGTGGATAAAGGGATCACAGAAGGATATATGGGAAGGACGTTTTTCCTTGTGTTCCTTGGAACGGTTACGGGCGTTGGCGGCGGACTGATCCGTGATATGATGGCAGGCGTGCCGCCGTATATTTTTGTGCGTCATATTTATGCTTGCGCATCCATTGTAGGAGCCATTGCCTGCGTGTGGGTATACCGTCTGTGGGGAGGCGTCCCTGCTATGGTGATCGGAACTGTGGTGGTGATACTGGTCCGGTATCTGGCGGCTCATTACCGGTGGAACCTGCCGAGGCTTCGTAGAGAATAAGAGTAGTAATACAGGAAAAGATCCGGAACATTTGAAAGATAATGTTCCGGATCTTTTCTGGCTTTCATTTGGTTTATATTGCGTAGAAAGATTTTATATGTTTTTCTTATAAAAAGATCATGCGTCTGTATCCTGCAGAGCCAGGAAGCCTTCCTCGCCGGTACGGATCTTGACAACGTTTTCGATGTCGTAAACGAAGACTTTACCATCACCGATCTGGCCGGTATGAAGAACTGCTTTTGCAGTGTCAATAACTTTCTGAACCGGTACAAGGCTTACAACGATCTCGATCTTAACCTTCGGGCGGAGGTTCATGTCAACTTCAACACCACGATAGTAGGTTGGAGCACCTTTCTGAACACCACATCCCATAACGTTTGTAATTGTGATACCAGTTACCCCGATCTCGTTCATGGCCTGCATAAATTCGTCCAGCTTGTTCTGACGTGTGATGATAACAACTTTTGTCAGTTTGTGTACGCCGTCAGCAGGAATCTCAGGAACAGATTCAGCAGGAGCAGAAGGTGCGTGTTTGATAACCGGATCTTTCACGGAAGTTCCCATCGGAGCCGGAGCTTTTGTCATGGTATCCTGTACAAAGAATCCGTCGTATGCACTTGCAAGACCGTGCTCTTTCATATCCAGACCTGCGATCTCTTCCTCAGCGGAAACACGAAGGCCGATGGTGTGTTTGATCACCTGGAAGATAATTGTCATTGTAACAGCTACCCATGCGATGGTGATTGCCATACCGATGAACTGAACACCGAAGCCGTGGAAACCGCCGCCTGTGAGAAGACCTTTCCATTCTGTGCCAGCACCGTCTGAGAAAAGTCCTACAGCCAGTGTTCCGAAAGCACCGTTGAGGCCGTGTACACCAACAGCACCAACTGGATCATCAATTTTGAGAACTTTGTCAATAAACTCAATACCAAATACTACGATAAATCCGGAAATGATTCCGATGATAGCTGCAGAGGTAGGAGATACGGTATCACAGCCTGCTGTGATGGCTACCAGTCCTGCAAGGGAACCATTGAGGGACATGGAGACATCTGGTTTTTTGTAACGAATCCATGTGATCAGCATAACGGTTACCGTTGCAACAGCAGCGGCAAGGTTTGTTGTTACGAAGATCTTGCCTGCGCTTACGATGGCATCCCCTTCCATGCTGACGGTAGATGCACCGTTGAAACCGAACCAGCAGAACCAGAGGATAAATACACCAAGGGCACCTACGGTAAGGTTATGTCCGGGAATCGCTCTGGATTTACCGGATTTGGAATATTTTCCGATACGGGGTCCAAGGATGATGGCGCCAATAAGTGCTGCAACACCACCGACCATATGAACGGCACAGGAACCTGCGAAATCATGAAATCCCATCTGACTGATAAATCCGCCGCCCCAGATCCAGTGACCGGATACCGGATAAACAACGAGACTGATCAGAAGACTGTAGATACAGTAGGAGATGAACTTGGTACGTTCTGCCATGGCACCGGATACGATGGTGGCAGATGTTGCGCAGAATACAGTCTGGAAGATCAGGAATGCCCAGAATGGAACTCCGTCCGGAAGCATTGCGTTTCCGTAGTTTGCCTCTGTGGCGATTCCGCCGATCTTGCCGAAGAAACCGTTTCCTGCACCGAACATGATACCGAAACCAACCAGCCAGAAGACCGGAGTACCGATACAGAAGTCCATCAGGTTTTTCATAATGATGTTACCTGCGTTTTTTGCTCTTGTGAATCCTGTTTCGACCATTGCGAATCCGGCCTGCATGAAGAAGACCAGTGCCGCACCGACGAGGACCCAGATTGTGTTTACTGAAGAATACATAGTAACACTCCCTTTCCCAATTTTTTTCTTCCTATTATATAAGGCATATACAGGAAGGATTTTTACAATACCGGATCATAAAACAGACAGAATTTATCCAGTATCAGTATAACGAAAAAGCGCGGGAGAGAAGAGTTTCTCTTTCGCGCCTTTACGAAACAAAATGAATATATTGTAAAACAGGGGATATCTGTATCGTGTGATTAATGGATGAGGAAATCGATAATGAATTATGAAGTAGAGTTCATAAGGGATATCCCCTGTATTTACCGTATGAAATTGTTTATCTGATCAAGTATCAGATGGAGAATAACAGCTCGTCGTATGTCGGATATGGAAGTAACTCATCCGGGATCAGAGCTTCTGCCTCATCTGCAGATTTTCTTAAAGTATCCATGTCTTCAAGAACAGTTTCCTGATAAGCTTTTGCGCAGGCAAGTACATCGTCGGAAGCGGCGAGAGCTTTTGCTGTGTCAGCTTTTAGTGTCTCCAGATCTTTAGTCATGGTGTCAGCAAGTGTGCTCAATTTGGAGATCAGAGCAGCTTCGCTTGCTACAGAAACATCAGCTACTACGGATTTCTTTACAGCAGCAGTGTCGGCAAGTTTTTCAACATATGTAAATACGGAAGGAATCACCTGTTTCTGGATTATCTCAGCAAGAGTGTTGGACTCGATGTTGATGGTCTTGTAGTAGTTCTCAAGCCAGATCTCATAACGGGAGAACAGTTCTTCCTTTGTAAAGATGCCGTGTTTTGTGAACAGCGCGATGTTTTTCTCATCAACGAAGTGAGGAAGAGCATCCGGAGTTGTCTTCAGGTTGTAGAGACCGCGTTTTTCAGCTTCTTCAACCCACTCGTCTGTATAACCGTTGCCGTTGAAGATGATACGTTTGTGATCCTCGATGGTTTTCTTGAGAAGTGCATGTACTGCGCTTTCCATTTCTTCTTCCGGAACATCTTTAAGAGCTGCGCTGAACTCGGAGAGAACTTCTGCAACGGCAGTGTTCAGTACGATGTTCGGGTTTGCAACGGATGCTGCGGAACCAAGCATACGGAATTCGAATTTGTTTCCGGTGAATGCAAACGGTGAAGTACGGTTTCTGTCGGTGGTATCTTTTGTGAAGTGTGGAAGTACTTTTGCACCGATATCCATCTGTACGGCATGTTTGTTGTTAAAGAAGGTATCATTCTCAATGGATTTGAGGATATCTGTCAGCTCATCTCCAAGGAAGATGGATACGATTGCTGGCGGTGCCTCGTTTGCTCCAAGACGGTGATCGTTTCCTGCACTTGCAACAGATACACGGAGAAGATCCGCATAATCGTCAACGGCTTTGATAACAGCTACCAGGAATACCAGGAACTGTGTATTCTCTGCCGGTGTTTTTCCAGGATCAAGAAGGTTTACACCTGTGTCTGTGCTCATGGACCAGTTGTTGTGTTTACCGCTTCCGTTGATTCCCTCAAATGGTTTCTCATGAAGGAGGCAAACCATGTTGTGCTTGTCGGCAACTTTTTTCATGATCTCCATGGTCAGCTGGTTGTGGTCAACTGCAACGTTTGTGGTATCAAATACAGGAGCCAGCTCATGCTGTGCAGGAGCAACTTCGTTATGTTTTGTTTTTGCCGGAATACCAAGTTTCCAGAGCTCTTCGTCAAGATCATGCATGTAAGCGGCAACACGTGGCTTCAGGGCTCCGAAGTAATGATCTTCCATTTCCTGTCCTTTTGGTGCGGAAGCTCCCAGAAGTGTACGTCCGCAGAAGATCAGGTCTTTTCTCTTCTTATAGAGATCTTTGTCAACCAGGAAGTATTCCTGCTCAGGTCCTACCGTTGTATTGATATGACGGACCTCTTTGTTTCCAAGGATGTGAAGGATACGAACTGCTTCTTTATTCAGAACATCCATGGAACGGAGAAGAGGAGTTTTCTTATCCAGTGCCTCTCCGCTGTAGGAGCAGAAAGCCGTTGGGATGTAAAGGGTTTTATCTTTGATGAATGCCGGTGAAGTAGGATCCCATGCTGTATATCCTCTTGCTTCGAAAGTGGCACGAAGTCCGCCTGACGGGAAGCTGGATGCGTCCGGCTCACCTTTTACCAGTTCTTTACCGGAGAAATCCATGATCACCTGTCCGTCTCCTGTTGGGGAGATGAAACTGTCATGCTTCTCGGCTGTTACGTTTGTCATCGGCTGGAACCAGTGTGTGTAATGGGTTGCACCGTTTTCAGTAGCCCATTCTTTCATTGCAACTGCTACGGAATTTGCAACATCCAGTTCCAGATGAGTTCCGTTTTCAATTGTTTTCTTTAATGCTTTGTACATGTCCTTTGGCAGTTTGCTGCGCATCACTTTGTCGTTGAATACAAGGCTGCCATACATTTCCGGGATACTCTGTGCCATATAGGTACACTCCTTTCGATTTCACTCATTCATTATAATTTTTAATTATCTTATAAGGACCGTCCTGCTTCTCTTATAAGAAAAACAGACCGGAAAAACAAAAAAAGCGCTTCAGATACTTGTCGTATCCAAAGCGCCTTTGCTTTATGTGATGCAGTATACACCAAAATAAAATATTGTCAAGAGCTTTTTTGAAAAAATCTAAAAAATTGATCCGGGAGAGGGGAGTGTCGGAAAATGGGCAGGGTTGACAAATCTTGTCCTTTTATTATAATCTGATATCATAGTTAATGATTACAAAGACAATGGAAAAACAGATGGAGGGAAATATGTCAGGAGTAAAGGAAGAATGTGGCGTATTCGGGATTTATGATCTGGATGGAGGAAATATTGCACCATCTATTTATTATGGTCTTACCTCGCTGCAGCACAGGGGACAGGAGTCCTGCGGAATGGCCGTTTCAAGGACGGACGGAGAGAGAGGAAACGTACAGTTTCATAAAGATCTCGGACTGGTAAGCGAAGTTTTACGAAAAGATGTTGTACATAATATGAATGGTGATATCGGAATCGGACATGTTCGCTATTCCACCACCGGAGAGTCTGTTGCGGAGAATGCACAGCCGCTGGTACTTTCTTATATCAAGGGAAGTCTGGCGCTTGCACATAATGGAAACCTGGTCAATACAGAAGCCCTGAAATGGGAACTGATCCAGACCGGAGCAATCTTCCATACAACTACCGACTCTGAGGTTATCGCGTTCCATATCGCAAGGGAGCGCGTGCATTCTGCCACTGTAGAAGAAGCCGTACATAAAACCGTAGAGAAGATCCACGGAGGATATGCTCTTGTGATCATGAGCCCACGGAAACTGATCGGTGCCCGTGACCCTTACGGACTGAAACCCCTCTGTCTTGGAAAAAGAGACAATGCCTATGTTCTGGCATCCGAGAGCTGTGCACTTACATCTGTAGGCGCAGAATTTATCCGTGATATTGAGCCTGGTGAGATCGTCACCATCACCAAAGATGGTCTGAAATCCAGCAAACTGGACGTTCAGAAAAAGCATGCCCATTGTGTCTTTGAATATATCTATTTCGCCAGACTGGACAGTACCATGGATGGAGTAAAGATCTATGATGCAAGGATCCGCGGGGGAAAATCTCTGGCAAAATCCTATCCGGTAGAAGCAGACCTGGTAACCGGTGTACCGGAATCCGGACTTCCGGCAGCCAAAGGTTATTCTGAGGAATCCGGAATCCCGTTTGGTTTTGCGTTCTATAAGAACAGTTACATTGGAAGAACCTTTATCAAACCGACCCAGCAGGAGCGAGAGTCCAGTGTTCATCTGAAGCTGAGTGTTCTGGAATCTGTAGTAAAGGGAAAGAGGATTGTTCTGGTAGATGACTCTATTGTTCGTGGAACTACCATTGCAAACCTGATTCATATGCTGAAAGAGGCCGGAGCAAAAGAAGTTCATGTACGTATCAGCTCCCCGCCATTTTTACATCCCTGTTATTTTGGCACCGATGTGCCGTCCAATGACCAGCTCATTGCTGCTCAGCACAGCACGGAGGAGATCCGTAAGATGATCGGAGCAGACTCCCTGGGTTATATGCAGATTGATTATCTGGAGGGCATGGCAGGCGGACTTCCGCTTTGCAAAGCATGTTTTGACGGCAATTATCCGATGGAGATACCGAAAGAAATCAAACAGGATTAAGGTCTGTGTGGAATTAATCTCACAGTGAACGTCGGTTGATTCGAAAATGAAAATATGAAAAATATACAATAAATAAGCAGAAAACCCGAATTTTGTTATATAAAATTCGGGTTTTTATAGGATAACCTTTAAAAATGATAAAAAACATCAACTTGACAAATTCGACAACATGAGACATAATGTGAGACAACCAGATGAGAAGTGACGAAAAAGAATCGCAGAGATCTGGCGTCACCGGTTTGCCGGCCTTTCTTAAGGCCGAGAGAAGAGAGGATGAAATTTATGTCTCAGAAAATCAGGTTAAACGAAACAGCAGATGTGAAAGAGTTTGTACAGGCTGCAAGCAAATGCGACTTTGATGTAGATATTTCATATAACAGAGTTATCATTGATGCAAAATCCATTCTTGGAATTCTCAGCATGGATCTGACCAAGGTCCTTACTGTAACCTGTCATGGGGAAGATCACGAGTTCAACCGTTTCCTTCAGAAGTTTGCGGTAGCGTGACAGGCGGGAAGCACAGAGGGAGATAAAGCGTAAAGAAAATAAAAAGAGAAAACAGACGTGACTGCAGAGAGAGGACATCATATGGGAGTCCCTGGCAGGCGTCTGTTTTTTTGTATCCACAGCATTATTTGCATCTGTATCACCATATCATAGGAAGAAATTCATCAGACTATATAGAAAAAATCTGTTATTGACAAATAAAAAAAAATAGTTTATAGTAAACCATATTTTATATGGAAGATAACTGACAAAGGCGTCAGGAACGGTACCACAGGGGAATTCTCACCCCTTGGAACCTGTTCCGGACGCCTTTTTGTTGTGGAACACAAAATGGAGGAGGAAATCGAAGATGGCAGTAAAGTATGTTTTTGTAACAGGCGGAGTTGTTTCCGGACTGGGAAAAGGAATTACCGCAGCGTCCCTGGGACGCCTTCTGAAAGCAAGAGGGTATCAGGTGACCATGCAGAAGTTTGATCCTTACATTAATATTGACCCGGGAACTATGAACCCCATTCAGCATGGAGAGGTTTTTGTAACCGATGACGGTACAGAGACAGACCTTGACCTTGGACATTATGAGCGTTTCATTGATGAAAGCCTTGACAAGAATTCCAATGTGACAACCGGTAAGATTTACTGGTCTGTTCTTCAGAAAGAGCGTCACGGTGATTTTGGCGGAGGTACTGTACAGGTAATCCCGCATATCACCAACGAGATCAAGAGCCGTTTTTACAGAGCAAAAACAGCGGATGAGGACAGAATTGCCATCATCGAGGTAGGCGGGACAGTTGGTGATATTGAGAGTCAGCCGTTCCTGGAATCCATCCGTCAGTTCCAGCATGATGTGGGACATGACAATGCCATTCTTATTCATGTTACCCTGATCCCGTACCTTCGTGCTTCCGGAGAGATGAAGACCAAACCGACCCAGGCCAGCGTAAAAGAACTCCAGGGAATGGGAATCCAGCCGGATGTTCTGGTATGCAGAAGCGAGTATCCTCTGACTGATGATATCCGTGGAAAGATCGCCCTGTTCTGTAACGTACCGGTAAGCCACGTACTTCAGAACCTGGATGTAGAATATTTATATGAAGCTCCTCTTGCAATGGAAAGAGAAAAACTGGCAGATGTAGTACTGCAGAGCTTAAGACTTGAGAACCGTAAACCGGATCTTACAGACTGGGAGAATATGGTAGAAAATCTCCGCCACCCGGACAAAACCGTGAAGATCGCCATGGTTGGTAAGTACACACAGCTTCATGATGCATACTTAAGTGTTGTGGAAGCCCTGAAACATGGTGGAATCTCCTGCCGTGCAAAAGTTGATATCGTCTGGGTAGACTCTGAAGAGCTCAATGAGAAAAACCTGGATCAGACCCTTCATTCTGTAGATGGAATTCTGGTTCCGGGAGGATTCGGAAACCGTGGTACTGAAGGAATGATCCTTGCAGCACAGTATGCGAGAGTTCATAAGATCCCGTACCTTGGCATCTGCCTTGGAATGCAGATGGCTATTGTAGAATTTGCCCGCCACGTACTTGGATATGAAGATGCCAACAGCATTGAGCTGGCACCGGAGACCACGCATCCGGTCATTGCTCTGATGCCGGATCAGGAAGATGTGGAAGACCTTGGCGGAACCCTTCGTCTTGGAAGCTATCCGTGTGTGCTGGCCGAAGGCTCCAAATCCTATGAGCTTTTTGGAAAGAAAGAGATCCAGGAGCGTCACAGACATCGTTATGAGGTAAACAATGCATTCCGTAAAGAATTAAGTGAAAAAGGAATGTCCATCGTAGGAACTTCCCCGGATGCACATATCGTTGAGATGATCGAAATTGCCGGACATCCGTTCTTTGTAGGAACACAGGGACATCCGGAATTCAAGTCCAGACCGAACCATGCACATCCGCTGTTCCGTGGATTTGTGCAGGCGGCAGTTGACAAAAAGACGGCAGAAGAAGCTGCAATGAAAGGATGAGAAAAATGAGAGAAGTAGGAAATCAGCAGCAGGGCCTCTACCGCCCTGAATTCGAACATGATAACTGCGGTATCGGAGCCGTTGTTAATATAAAAGGAAAGAAAACACATGATACTGTTGCAAATGCTCTTAAGATCGTAGAGAATCTGGAGCATCGTGCAGGTAAAGATGCAGAAGGAAAAACCGGCGATGGCGTCGGTATCCTTCTCCAGATCTCCCATAAATTCTTCAAAAAAGTCTGTAAGAAAGAGGGCTTTGAGATCGGCGGCGAGAGAGAATATGGTGTAGCCCAGCTCTTTTTTCCACAGCATGAGATCAAACGTGCCCAGGCAAAGAAGATGTTCGAGATCATCGTGGAAAAAGAAGGCCTGGAGCTTCTTGGATGGCGTACAGTGCCGGTATTCCCGGAGGTTCTTGGACATAAGGCAAGAGAGTGTATGCCATGCATCATGCAGGCATTCATCAAGAAACCGGAAGATGTGGAAAAAGGCCTTGCCTTTGACCGTATGCTCTACATTGCCCGCCGTGAGTTTGAACAGAGTAATGACAATACTTACGTAGTTTCCATGAGCAGCCGTACCATTGTATACAAAGGTATGTTCCTGGTTGGACAGCTTCGTACATTCTTCGGAGATCTTCAGAGCCAGGATTATGAATCTGCCATTGCAGTGGTGCATTCCCGTTTCAGTACCAACACAAATCCAAGCTGGGAGAGAGCACATCCGAACCGTTTCATCGTACATAACGGTGAGATCAACACTATTCGCGGTAACGCAGATAAAATGCTTGCCCGCGAGGAAAACATGGATTCTCCGTATCTGAAAGACGAACTCCACAAAGTTCTCCCTGTAGTCAACCGTAATGGTTCTGACTCTGCGATGCTTGACAATACCCTGGAGTTCCTGGTTATGAGTGGAATGGATCTTCCTCTTGCAGTGATGATCACCATTCCGGAGCCGTGGGCAAACAATGATACCATTTCCCAGGAAAAACGTGATTTTTATCAGTATTATGCAACCATGATGGAGCCGTGGGACGGACCTGCATCCATCCTGTTCTCGGATGGTGATGTGATGGGAGCGGTTCTCGACCGTAACGGTCTCCGTCCATCCAGATATTATATTACTTCTGACGGATATATGATCCTTTCTTCCGAGGTTGGTGTTCTTCCGGTAGACGAGGAGAAGATCGTATTAAAAGAGCGTCTCCATCCTGGAAAAATGCTCCTGGTTGATACCGTTCAGGGCCGTGTCATCGATGATAATGAGCTGAAAGAGAAATATGCAAAGAAACAGCCATATGGAGAGTGGCTGGACAGCAACCTGGTACAGCTCCGTGATATCAAGATCCCGAACCAGAGAGTGATCGAGTACACGCCGGAGGAAAGAGCACGTCTGCAGAAAGCTTTTGGATATACCTATGAGCAGTATCGTACTTCCATTCGCAACATGGCATTAAATGGTTCAGAAAGCATCGGAGCTATGGGCCATGATACCCCGCTTGCAGTATTTTCAAAACAGCATTATCCACTGTTCGACTACTTCAAACAGCTGTTTGCACAGGTAACAAACCCGCCGATCGATGCCATCCGTGAGGAGATCGTTACTTCCACAAGCGTATACGTAGGAAAAGACGGAAACCTTCTTGTTCAGAATCCGGAGAACTGCCAGGTTCTTAAAATCAACAACCCGATCCTGACAAACACCGATATGCTGAAGATCAAGAACATGAAAAAGGAAGGCTTCAAGGTTGTGACCATTTCTACTTTGTATTATAAGAGTACAAAACTGGAACGTGCCATTGACCGCCTGTTCGTAGAGGTTGATAAGGCTTTCCGTGAGGGCGCAAATATCCTGGTCCTTTCTGACCGTGGCGTAGATGAGAACCATATGCCGATCCCGTCTCTTCTTGCTGTTTCCGCAGTGCATCAGCACCTTGTAAAAACAAAGAAGAGTACATCCCTTGCGCTGATCCTGGAGTCCGGTGAACCGAGAGAAGTACATCATTTCGCAACACTTCTTGGTTATGGCGCAAGTGCTGTCAATCCATACCTGGCACTGGATACCATCCATGAACTCATCGATACCCATATGTTGGACAAAGATTACTATGCAGCGGTTGATGATTACAATCATGCGGTTATCAGCGGTATCGTAAAGATCGCTTCCAAGATGGGCATTTCCACCATCCAGTCCTATCAGGGATCTCAGATCTTTGAGGCAATCGGAATTTCCCAGGATGTGATCGACCGCTACTTTACAGGAACAGTAAGCCGTGTAGGCGGAATCACACTGGAAGATATCGAGGATAACGTAGAAAAACTCCACTCTGAGGCATTTGACCCGCTGGGACTTGCCACAGACCTTACTTTAGACAGCGTAGGTGCTCACAAGATGAGAAGTCAGGGCGAGGAGCACAGATACAATCCACGTACTATCCATCTTCTTCAGCAGTCCACAAAACAGGGCAGCTATGAGATGTTCAAAGAATATACAAAACTGGTAGACGAAGAAGGTCATGGGAACTTAAGAGGACTTCTGGACTTCAAGTTTGCAAAAGAGCCTCTTCCCATCGACCAGGTTGAGAGTGTTGACGACATTGTAAAACGATTTAAGACAGGTGCCATGTCCTACGGTTCCATTTCCCAGGAAGCACATGAGACACTGGCCATCGCCATGAACCATCTCCATGGAAAATCCAATACCGGTGAGGGTGGCGAAAGTGATGAGCGTCTGGATTCCGCGGGAACAGACAATGACCGCTGCTCTGCGATCAAACAGGTAGCCAGCGGACGTTTCGGTGTTACCAGCCGTTACCTGGTATCTGCAAGAGAGATCCAGATCAAGATGGCACAGGGTGCAAAGCCTGGTGAAGGCGGACATCTTCCAGCAAAGAAGGTTTATCCGTGGATTGCAAAAACCCGTCATTCCACACCGGGAGTCAGCCTGATCTCTCCGCCGCCACACCACGATATCTACTCCATCGAGGATCTGGCAGAGCTGATCTATGACCTGAAAAATGCAAACAAATATGCAGATATTTCCGTAAAACTGGTTTCCGAGGCTGGTGTTGGTACGGTCGCTGCCGGTGTTGCAAAAGCCGGAGCACAGACTGTTCTGATCTCCGGATACGACGGAGGTACCGGAGCGGCACCGAGAAGTTCCATCCACAATGCAGGACTTCCGTGGGAGCTTGGACTTGCAGAGACACATCAGACACTGATCATGAACGGACTTCGTAACCGTGTACGTATCGAGACAGACGGTAAGCTGATGAGCGGCCGTGACGTTGCTATCGCAGCGCTTCTCGGTGCAGAGGAATTCGGTTTTGCAACTGCTCCCCTTGTAACTATGGGCTGCGTGATGATGAGAGTCTGCAACCTGGATACCTGCCCGGTTGGCGTTGCTACCCAGAATCCGGAACTCCGTAAGAGATTCCGTGGAAAACCGGAGTATGTGGAGAACTTCATGAGATTTATCGCACAGGAACTGAGAGAGTACATGGCACGTCTTGGCGTTGCAACCATCGACGAGATGGTAGGCCGTACAGATCTTCTTACCGTTTCTGACAGCGTACAGGAGCCACATAAGGGCAAAGTTGACTTAAGTGCGATCCTGAATAACCCATATGCAGGAAAAGGCAAAGTTACTTTTGATCCGAAAGCGGTATACAACTTCAACCTTGAGAAAACTCTGGATGAAAAAGTCCTGGTTAAGAAATGTGCGCCGGCGATCCAGAAAGGTGAGAAAGTTTCTGTAGATGTAAATGTTACCAACACAGACCGTGCATTCGGTACCATCCTTGGATCTGAGATCACGAGAAACCATAAAGAGGGCCTTCCGGAAGATACCGTAACTGTAAACTGTACAGGTGCAGGCGGACAGAGCTTCGGTGCATTTATCCCGAAAGGACTGACACTGAAACTTACCGGCGACAGCAATGACTACTTCGGAAAAGGACTTTCCGGTGGCAAGCTGATCGTTAAAGTACCGGAGAAGGCCGGATACAAGGCAGAGGATAACATCATCGTCGGAAACGTGGCTCTCTATGGCGCAACCAGCGGAACTGCATTTATCAACGGTGTTGCAGGTGAGCGTTTTGCAGTTCGTAACTCCGGTGCAGTGGCAGTAGTTGAGGGTGTTGGTGAGCATGGATGCGAGTACATGACCGGTGGCCGTGTGGTAGTTCTCGGAAAAACCGGAAAGAACTTCGCGGCAGGTATGAGCGGCGGTATCGCTTATGTTCTTGATGTGGACAACGTTCTTTACAAGAATCTTAACAAAGCAATGATCTCCATTGAAAAAGTGGATAATAAATATGATAAAAAAGAGCTTCGTGATCTCATCGAGGCTCATGTGGAAGCAACAGGCTCCGAGATCGGTAAGAAGGTGCTGGCTGATTTTGATTCCTATCTGCCTCACTTCAAAAAACTCATTCCGGATGAGTACAAGAGAATGATCACATTAAGTGCAAAGCTGGAAGAAAAAGGTCTGACCAGCCAGCAGGCACAGATGGAAGCATTCTATGAGAGCATCGGCGTGAAACATTAAGGAGGATGAGGAAATGGGAAAGCCAACTGGATTTTTAGATTATGAAAGAGAAACGGCAAAAGTTCTGCCGCCAAAAGAACGTATTCAGAATTTCAACGAATTTCGTATTCCGTTAAATAAAGAAAAACAGAAACTTCAGGGAGCACGCTGCATGGCCTGCGGCGTTCCCTTCTGCCAGGCAGGTATGATGATCGGCGGAATGGCTTCCGGCTGCCCGCTTCACAACCTGGTTCCTGAGACAAACGATCTTGTATACACAGGAAACTGGAAACAGGCATTTCTTCGTCTGAACAAGACCCACAGTTTTCCGGAGTTTACTTCAAGAGTATGCCCGGCACTCTGTGAAGCTGCCTGTACCTGCAACCTGAACGGAGATCCGGTCAGCACAAAGGAAAATGAGAAAGCCATTATCGAGACTGCCTATGCAGAAGGCTGGGTAAAACCACAGATCCCGCCTGTCCGCACAGGAAAGACAATCGCAGTCATCGGAAGCGGCCCTTCCGGACTGGCAGCAGCACAGCAGCTGAACCGCCGTGGTCACAGCGTAACCGTATTTGAAAGAAACGACCGTATCGGAGGACTTCTCCGCTATGGTATCCCGAATATGAAACTGGAGAAAAAAGTCATCGACCGCAGACTGAAACTGATGGAAGAGGAAGGCGTGAAGTTTGTCACCAACATCAACGTTGGTGTGGACATTACCGCGGAGCAGCTTCTGAAAGATTATGACCGTGTCCTTCTCTGCTGCGGAGCTTCCCATCCGAGAGATATCAAGGTTCCAGGAAGAGATGCAAAAGGAATCTACTTTGCAGTGGATTTCCTGAAACAGGTAACAAAAAGCCTTCTGGATACCGATTTTGCAAAATTCCCATATGAGCTTGCAAAAGGCAAACATGTTCTGGTCATCGGCGGTGGTGATACCGGAAATGACTGTGTGGGAACTTCCATCCGTCTTGGTGCAAAATCCGTAACACAGCTTGAGATGATGCCAAAGCCTCCGGTAACAAGAACACCGTCCAACCCGTGGCCGGAGTGGCCGAAGGTTTTGAAAACCGATTACGGCCAGGAAGAGGCTATTGCAGTATTTGGTCATGACCCGCGAATCTATCAGACAACCGTTACCGAATTTATCAAAGATAAAAAAGGAAATGTCTGCAAGGCAAAGATTGTCAAACTGAAAAGCGTAAAAGACGAAAAGACCGGAAGATTCAACATGGTTCCTATCGAGGGCAGCGAGGAAGTGATTCCTGCAGATGTGGTACTGATTGCAGCAGGTTTCCTCGGAAGCGAGAAATATGTAACCGATGCTTTCCATGTAGCACTGACACCAAGAACCAACGTGGAGACAAAACCGGAGCAGTACGCAACAAGCGTAGACCGTGTATTCACAGCAGGCGATATGCACCGTGGACAGTCACTTGTCGTATGGGCGATCCACGAGGGACGTGAGGCTGCGAAGGCAGTGGATGAATCTCTGATGAGTTATTCATATTTACAGTAAAAAAGTTAAAAATACCAGGGGCAAAGTTCTTTTTGCCCCTAATTTCCTTTAAAAAAAAGTTGACAAAGAATTGACCGATTGCTATAATTACGTCCATGAACAAGGGTGTTCTTCAGGAGCGAAAGCTCTCTGAAGTGCACCCTTTTTCTATTTTTTAGGGTAATTATTTTGTGTGATGAGGAAATAAAGGAGAGAATACTATGGGGAATTATACCAGAGAAGAGATTCTTGCAATGGCAGAGGAGGAAGACGTAGAGTTCATCCGCCTCCAGTTTACAGATATGTTTGGAACTCTGAAAAATATTGCGATCACAGCAAGAGAGCTTCCAAGAGCCCTGGATAACCAGTGCGTTGTATACGGCTCTCATATTGCGGGCATTGTGGGAGAGAAGGAGCCGGATCTGATCCTGTATCCGGATTACGATACTTTTTCAATTCTCCCATGGCGTCCTCAGCAGGGAAAGGTTGCAAGACTGATCTGTGATATGCGCCGTGCAGACGGATCTGAGCATGAGATGAGCTCCAGATACATTCTGAAAAAAACAGCGCAGGCAGCAGAAGAGGCAGGATACACCTGCTATGTTGACCCGGAATGCGAGTTTTTCCTGTTTCATATTGATGACAACGGAATGCCTACAACGGTTTCTCACGAAAAAGCCGGATACCTGGATGTAAGTCCGGTGGACCTGGGTGAAAATGCAAGACGTGACATGGTACTGACTCTTGAGGATATGGGATTTGAGGTGGAATCCTCTCATCATGAGACGGCACCTGCACAGCATGAGATCGCCCTTCATTACGGGGAAGCACGTGAGATGGCAGACGCAGTTATGACCTTTAAGATGGCAGTAAGGACCGTAGCCAAACGCCATGGACTTCATGCAACCTTTATGCCGAAGCCAAGACGGGAAGTAAACGGCTCAGCCATGCATATCCATTTTTCGCTGTTTAAAAATGGAAGAAATATTTTTGTGGATCCGGATGATCCGTCCAAATTAAGTAATGAGGCATGCTATTTTATCGGAGGTCTTCTGGCACACAGCCGGGAGATGGCACTTATCACAAATCCGCTGGTAAACTCTTACAAGCGCCTTGTGCCTGGATTCGATGCACCGACAGAACTGACCTGGACGAGAAACAACCAGAATTCACTGGTAAGGATCCCGAGAGTCAATGGTAATGATACCAGAATCGAGCTTCGAAGCCCGGATGCTGCATCCAACCCATACCTTGTTTTTGCGGTATGCCTGGCAGCGGGCCTGGATGGAATCCAGAAGAAGATCTATCCGACAAAAGCTTCTGACCGTTCTCTTTCCGAGTCGGACCAGAAGGAACAGGGTATCGAGAATTTACCGGAGAACTTACGGGAAGCGATCACACTGTTTGAGGAAAGTGACTGGATGAAAGAGATCCTTGGAGAAGATTTCTGCAAACAGTACGCGCAGGCCAAAAGAAAAGAATGGCTGCGTTATTCCCAGGAGATTTCCGACTGGGAGATCGAGGAGTATCTGTATCGAATCTGATGATTGAGGCATAATGGGACGAAAGAGAGTGGCGGCTTATGAACACGAGTATCGTGATTGCATTACCGAAAATAGAAGATGCAAAAAAGATCCGCACAGTCCTTAACCGATATGGATTCACGGTGGCGGCGGTATGCAATTCGGGTGCAAATGCCCTTGCCAGTATCTCGGAACTTGATGGCGGCGTCCTGCTTTGCGGCTATCATCTTCAGGATATGTATTACCGTGATCTTCTGGACTATATGCCGGATTATTTTGAAATGCTGCTTATGGCTTCGCAGGGAGTGATCAGTGAAGCACCACCTTCTGTTTTGTGTGTGGGAATGCCTCTGAAAGCCGGAGATCTGGTAAATACAGTAAGCATGATCCTTTCCCAGATCGAAAGGCGCTGGAAAAAAGATAAGAAAAAACCGAAGCAGCGTTCATGGAAAGAGCAGAATTATATTTCAAATGCAAAGATGCTTTTAATGGAAAGAAATCATCTGAGTGAGGAGGATGCATACCGTTATATTCAGAAATGCAGTATGGATTCCGGAACCAATATGGTGGAGACAGCCCAGATGGTTCTGATGCTTTTATATGATTCTGTATAAAAGAAAAATATAAAAGAAAAATATAAAAGAAAAATATAAAAGAAAAAGCAGAATTTGACAGAAAAAAGTGGCAGAGCGGGTTCGTAAGACCCGCTTATCAAAATACAGGCGCAAAGAAAAAAGGCTGAATGCTGAATATTTTTTGCACCGGAATTGGAGGATGAGGGAATGGAATTTATGGATGGAATCTGTAAGACTAGAGAATGTGCCTGGGACGTGCTTCTTTCTGAGAGCATGAAAGACCAGGAAGCGACAGTGGAAGGAGCAATACACAGCATCCGTAATATGGGTGATGTGGCATTTGTGATACTTCGAAAAAAAGAGGGACTTTTTCAGACCGTATATGAGAACGATAAGACAAATGTTTCCATTCATGATCTGAAAGAGGCAATGTGTGTCCGCCTCACAGGAACTCTTCATGAGGAAGAAAGAGCTCCTCACGGAAGAGAGCTTCGCATCAGCCATGTGGAGATCCTTTCCTCACCGGCAGAACCCCTTCCTCTGGCAATCGACAAATGGAAACTGAACACTTCCCTGGAGGCAAAACTGAACTATCGTCCTATCGCCCTGCGTAACGTGCAGGAGCGTGCAAAATTCAAGATTCAGGAAGCTCTGGTGCGTGCATTCCGTGATTATCTCTACGAAAAAGGATTTACCGAGATCCACACACCGAAGATCGGAGCCAGAGGCGCAGAGGGTGGTGCAAACCTGTTCAAGTTGAGCTACTTCCACAAACCGGCCGTCCTGGCACAGAGCCCGCAGTTTTACAAACAGATGATGGTAGGTGTTTTTGACCGCGTATTTGAGACCGGCCCTGTATTCCGTGCAGAGAAACACAACACCAAACGTCATCTGAACGAATATACAAGCCTTGATTTTGAGATGGGCTATGTCAACGGATTTGAGGATATCATGGAGATGGAAACCGGATTTCTCCAGTATGCAGTCGAGCTTCTGAAGAAAGATTACGCCCATGAGCTTTCCATTCTGAAAGTGGAACTTCCGAAAGTAGACAAGATCCCGGCCGTACGTTTTGACAAAGCAAAAGAGCTGGTAGCTGAGAAATATAAACGTAAGATCCGTAACCCATACGATCTGGAGCCGGAAGAAGAGGCACTGATCGGAAGATATTTCAAAGAAGAGTACGATGCGGATTTCGTTTTTGTCACACATTATCCGTCCAAGAAGCGTCCGTTCTACGCAATGGATGATCCGGCAGATGAGAAATTTACATTAAGTTTTGACCTTCTGTTCAAAGGACTTGAGGTCACCACAGGCGGACAGCGTATCCATGATTATCAGATGCTGAAAGACAAGATCGCAGCCCGTGGCATGGACGAGGAAGGTATGGAACAGTACCTGGATACGTTCAAACATGGAATGCCGCCTCACGGAGGACTTGGAATCGGACTGGAACGTCTTACCATGCAGATCCTGGGAGAGGAAAACGTTCGTGAGACCTGCCTGTTCCCACGTGATATGAACAGACTTGAGCCGTAATAAGGAGAAAAAAGATGGCAAAGATAATCGATGATGAAACAATGGAAAATGTCTGCATCCTGGCGAAGCTTTCCCTGACAGAGGATGAGAAGGAAAAAGCAAAAGAGGATATGCAGAAGATGTTGGACTATGTAGATAAGTTAGACGAGCTTGACACTTCTTCCGTAGAGCCCATGTCCCATATTTTTGAGGACGAAAACGTATTCCGTGAAGACGTTGTGACAAACGGCGACAACCATGAGGCAATGCTAGCCAATGCGCCGAAGCAGAAAGAAGATCAGTATCAGGTTCCGAAAACAATTGGATAAGACAGGAGACAGGACATGGATTTGGGAAAATTAACCGCATTACAGCTTGCGGAAAAGATCAAACAGCATCAGATAAGCGTCCTGGACGGTGTGAAATACGTATTTGATCAGATCGAGGCAAAAGAGGACAAAGTCCACGCTTATCTTGATACCTATAAAAAAGAAGCCTATGCAAGAGCAAAAGAAGTACAGAAAGGCATTGAGGACGGAACTTATACCGGACCTCTTGCCGGTGTACCTATTGCAATTAAGGATAATATCTGCATTAAGGGAAAAACAACTACCTGTGCATCAAAGATCCTTGAGAATTTTGTGCCGCAGTACAATGCCGAGGTTATTGACCGTCTGGAACAGGCAGGTCTTGTGATCATCGGAAAGACAAACATGGATGAGTTCGCCATGGGAAGTACCACAGAGACATCCGCTTACGGTGTCACCAGAAACCCGTGGGATCTGGAGCATGTTCCGGGCGGATCTTCCGGTGGTTCCTGTGCGGCAGTGGCAGCAGGGGAAACTTACCTGGCACTTGGTTCTGATACCGGCGGTTCTATCCGTCAGCCAAGTTCCTACTGTGGTGTTACCGGAATCAAGCCAACCTACGGTACCGTATCTCGTTACGGACTGGTTGCCTATGCATCCTCTCTGGACCAGATTGGACCGGTTGGAAAAGACGTTGCGGACTGTGCGGCACTTCTTGAGATCATTGCCGGTCACGATACAAAGGACAGCACTTCCATGAAGAGAGAGGATCTTGATTTCTCCTCTTCCATGACAGATAAGATCGTGGGAATGAAATTTGGTGTGCCCAAGGAGTATCTTTCCGAAGGTCTGAACCCTGAGGTAAAAGAGGCATTTATGAATACACTGAAAAGCCTTACCGAGATGGGTGCAGTGGTGGAATTTTTCTCCATGAAGACAACAGAATATATGATCCCTGCCTACTATATCATCGCCAGCGCAGAGGCCAGCTCCAACCTGGAACGTTTTGATGGCGTGAAGTACGGTTTCCGTGCAAAAGAGTACGAGGGACTTCATGACATGTACAAAAAGACAAGAACTGAAGGCTTCGGTGAGGAAGTAAAACGCCGTATCATGCTGGGATCTTTCGTGTTAAGCTCCGGTTATTACGATGCTTACTACCTGAAAGCACTCCGCACAAAAGCCCTCATCAAAAAAGAATTCGACCAGGCCTTTTCCAAATATGATGTCCTTCTTGCTCCGGCATCTCCGTTTACCGCGCCGAAGCTTGGAGAGAGCCTGAAAGACCCGCTTGCCATGTATCTTGGCGATATTTACACGGTAGCAGTAAATCTGTGCGGACTTCCCGGAATCACAGTTCCATGTGGAAAAGACGCAGCCGGACTTCCCATCGGAATCCAGATGATCGGTGACTGCTTCAAAGAAAACAATCTGTTCCGTGCGGCACACGCATATGAGAAAAAACGCGGCGATTTCGGAACAGCAATGGAAGGGGGAGAAAAGGCATGAAACAGTATGAGACAGTCATAGGACTTGAGGTGCATGTGGAGCTTGCCACAAAAACAAAGATCTTCTGCGGATGCTCCACAGAGTTCGGAGGTGCACCAAATACACATACCTGCCCGGTCTGCACCGGTATGCCGGGATCTCTTCCGGTCCTCAATAAAAAAGTGGTAGAGTTTGCCATCAAGGCAGGTCTTGCGGCAAACTGCCATATCCATCAGTACTGCAAGTTTGACCGTAAGAACTATTTTTACCCGGATAATCCTCAGAACTACCAGATCTCTCAGCTGTATCTGCCAATCTGCTATGACGGAGCCGTTGAGATCGAGACTTCCGCAGGCAAAAAGACCGTACGTATCCACGAGATGCATATGGAGGAGGATGCAGGTAAGCTGATTCATGATGAGTGGGAAGACTGCTCCCTGGTTGACTACAACCGAAGTGGTGTGCCGCTTATCGAGATCGTATCCGAGCCGGATATGAGAAGCTCCGAGGAGGTTATCGCATATCTGGAAAAACTTCGTTGTACCATGCAGTATCTTGGAGTTTCTGACTGCAAACTTCAGGAAGGTTCTATGCGTGCCGATGTCAACCTTTCTGTCCGTGAGGTGGGAAGTGAGACCTTTGGAACAAGAACCGAGATGAAGAACCTGAACTCCTTTAAAGCTATTGCAAGAGCCATCGAGGGTGAGAGAGAGCGTCAGATCGAGCTCTTGGAGGAAGGCAGAGCTGTTGTTCAGGAGACAAGAAGATGGGACGATAACAAAGAATCCTCCCACGCTATGCGTTCCAAAGAGGATGCCAAGGATTACCGTTATTTCCCGGACCCGGATCTTCCGCCGATCCATATCTCCGATGCATGGATCGAGGAGCTGCGTGCTTCCATTCCGGAGCTGCGTGAAGCCAAGATGGAACGTTATCAGAAAGAGTACGAGCTTCCGGCTTACGATGCGGGAATCCTTACGGAATCCAGACATCTGGCAGGACTTTTTGAGGAGACAGCCGTTCTTCTGGGAAATCCGAAAAAAGCAGCCAACTGGTTTATGGTGGAAGTTCTACGCCTGACAAAGGACAAAGGTCTTGATCCGGAAAAAGTAAACTTTACACCGAAGCATCTGGCAGATCTTCTTTCCATGGTGGAGAAAAAAGAGGTCAGCGCACAGAATGCCAAAAAAGTGTTTGAAAAAGTATTTGACGAGGATATTGATCCGGTTGTATATATAGAAGAGAATGGTCTTAAGATCGTAGAAGATACAGGTCTTCTCACCGAAACTGTGAAAAAGATCGTAGATGCCAATCCTGGACCGCTGGCTGAACTTCTGGGCGGCAAGGACAAGGTTATGGGATTTTTCGTAGGACAGCTGATGAGAGAGCTGAAAGGCAAGGCAAATCCTGACAGCGTCAGAAAAGCACTGGCAGAGGAAATTGAGAGAAGGAGATAAAAGCATTATGGTTACAGTAAATAAGAATTATTTAAAACTTCCGGGAAGCTATCTGTTTTCCAATATCGCGAAGAAGGTAAAAGCATACAAGGAGGCCAATCCGGAATTTAAGGATTCTGTGATCAGCCTTGGAATCGGTGATGTGACACAGCCACTTGCACCGGCGATCATTGATGCTCTTCATAAATCCGTAGATGAAATGGCTCATGCGGAAACTTTCCACGGATATGCACCGGATCTTGGATATGAGTTCTTAAGAAGTGCCATTGCAAAGAATGATTATCAGTCCAGAGGATGCGACATCAGCGCAGATGAGATCTTTGTTTCCGACGGAGCAAAGAGTGATTCTGGAAATATTCAGGAGATCTTCGGACTGGATAACAAGGTTGCAGTCTGCGATCCGGTTTACCCGGTATATGTAGATACCAACGTTATGGCCGGACGTACAGGTCTTTATAACAAAGAGCGTGAGAACTTTGACGGTGTGATCTACATGCCATGTAAAGAGGATAACGGTTTCCTTCCGGAGATCCCGGCAGATGAAGTACCGGATCTGATCTATCTCTGCTTCCCGAACAACCCGACTGGTGGTGCCATCACAAAAGCTGCTCTTCAGGAGTGGGTTGACTACGCAAACAAAAACGGCTGCGTGATCATCTATGATGCAGCATATGAGGCATATATTTCTGAGGAAGATGTTCCACACAGCATTTATGAGTGCGAGGGTGCAAGAACCTGTGCCATCGAGCTTCGAAGCTTTTCCAAGAATGCAGGCTTCACAGGCGTTCGTCTTGGATTTACCGTAGTTCCGAAGGAACTGGTACGTGACGGCGTAGAGCTTCACAGCCTCTGGGCAAGACGTCACGGAACCAAGTTTAACGGTGCTCCGTATATTGTTCAGAGAGCAGGCGAGGCTGTTTATTCTCCGGAGGGAAAAGCACAGCTGAAAGAACAGATCGCTTACTACATGCGTAATGCAAAGACAATCCTCGACGGACTTTCCGCAGCAGGATTTTCCGTATCCGGTGGAAAAAATGCGCCATACATCTGGCTGAAAACACCGGATCAGATGACTTCCTGGGAGTTCTTCGACTATCTCCTTGAGAAAGCACACATCGTAGGAACCCCAGGTTCAGGCTTTGGTGCACATGGTGAGGGATACTTCCGTCTGACTGCATTCGGAAGCTATGAGAATACACTGGAAGCGATTGAGAGAATTAAAAATCTGTAATACAGGTGTAAATTGCGAGGCAGGTCTTTGTAAAAGGTCTGCTTCGTTTTCGTTTATAAGAAATTTTTTGAGCAAATTCAGGAAATTGGCAATGAGGATTGCGAAAATTTATCATATCGTTTATAATTGTACAGGAAGTGAAACGCAGAACACAAAGAGGCTGTGTTTATGAAATTCACAAATTTACGCAATCACGAAAGGGGATTTTATCATGGGTATCAGAAGAGTAGAAAATATGTGCGGCGGTAAAGGTCATGTGATCATCAAAGACATTCTTGAGGGAGACGAGCTGAAAGGAAAATGCGGACTTTACGCACAGGTTACTATCGAGAAGGGATGTTCCCTTGGATACCATGAGCATCATGGAGAGACAGAAACCTACTATATCTTAAGCGGTGAAGGCGAGTATGATGATAACGGTGTGAAACGTCCGGTAAAGGCCGGTGATATCACCATTACACCAGACGGAAAAGGTCATGGCCTTGCAAATACAGGAGAGACAGATCTTGTATTTATGGCACTGATCATTTTTGACTGATCATAAAACAAAAACAGAATAACAGGACAGAAAGGGCCGTACTGCATGATTATGCGGATGGCTCTTTTTGAATGAAAAGTTTAAATTGTATAAATAAAAAATATTTTTTGATTTTTTTAGAAAAAAGTGTTGACATAGGAAGGATGCTTTGCTATACTATCACTTGTCGCGAGGGAGAAGATAAAGAATCCCACAGAAATGCGATATGCGGAAGTGTCGGAACTGGCAGACGAGCAAGACTAAGGATCTTGTGAGCATTGCGCTCGTGTGGGTTCAAGTCCCATCTTCCGCATTTTTTATTTTGTGAGGACTGTGAGAGATCATGGTTCTTTTTTTGTAAATAAAAGCAAGTGTAAAAAAGCTGAATCACAAAACCGGAAGATAAAGGAACCGGTTTGTGATTCAGCTTTTTTGTTAATGGATATTGTTTATTTTACTTTGACAGAAGAAGTTTTGCTCCAGGTGGAGTAGTAATTCTTTTTGCTGACCGTTTTGTATGTGCGGATACGGATGTAGTATTTTTTGCCACCGGACAATTTCTTCAGCACGGTAGATTTGGAACTGCTTTTGGCGGTAATTGTTTTGGCGCTTTTGAAGCTGCTTGAAGTGCTGTACTGAATCTGATAAACGGTAACAGATTTTACCGGTTTCCAGGATATATTTGCCTGGCCTTTTGCAGTGGACTTCAGAGAAACACTGCTGACAGTCAGTGGACGTACTGTGATCAGGATCTTTGCAGATGCAGCTTTATAATTTACGCCCTGTGCAGCCTGAATGGTAACAGTGGCCTGTCCGGGGCTTACCGGAATGATACTGGTACCGGAAATTTTTACGATCTTGCTGTTGGAAGACTTGCAGGTTATCTTCCCGTCCGTCTTCTTGCTCTTGATGACCGCGGTTTTGCTGCTGCTCTGAGTCAGGGTAAGTGCTGTGGCTTTTGCTGTGAGTACGGCTTTTGCGCGGGCAATCTGGAAACTGGCAGTTTTTGTTCCTGTGTAACTGCCTTTTCCAGTGATCACGACGGAAGCAGTACCGGCATTTATGTTATTACGGTAGGAAACTGTGTAATCTGTGCCGGGAACCAGTTCTTTTCCGGAAGAAGTTACTGTGATCTTCGGCTTTTTTTCTGTACCGCTGTAGGTAAAGGATGAACTGGAAAGCTGAATCTCACATTTACTGAGATCTCTGGCAGTGATCTGGAAAGATTTTGTTACAGTACCGGAATAATTACCTTTTCCTGTGATGGTGACGGAAGCAGTACCGATGTTGGTGTTGTTATCATAAGAAACGGTGTAGTCAGTTTCTTTTTTTAACTGCTTTTTATTGACAGTTACTGTGACGTCCGGTTTCTTTTCGGTTCCATCGTAAGTAAATGAGGAAGCGGAAAGAGCAAGTTCGGCTTTCTCCAGGCTGGCGGCACTGATAGTGAAATTTTTCGTAACAGAACCGGAATAGTTACCTTTTCCTGTGACGGTAACCGTGGCAGAACCTGCGTTGGTATTGTTTACGAAGGAAACCGTATAATCGCTGTTGGCAGTCAGCTGTCTGTTTCCGGTTTTTACAGTAACGGATGGCTTTTTCTCAGTGCCGTCATAGGTGAAGGAATCGGCAGAAAGATCTACGCTGGATCTGCTCAGGTCAGCAGGCTGGATCTGGAAAGCTTTTTCAACAGAACCGGAGAATCTACCTTTTCCTGTGATGGTAACTGTAGCGGAACCTGCGTTGGTGTTGGCATGATAATACAAGGTGTAATCCTGCCCCTGTGTTAAAGTATTGCCGTTACATGTTACAGTGACGGCCGGTTTTTTCTCAGTGCCGTCAAAAACCAGCGATTCATTGGAAACGGTAATATCGCAGTTGCTGATCCGGCCATAGGTGATAGAAAAGGATGTTGTAAAATATCCGTAATAATTTCCGATGCCGCTGATACCGGCACGTGCATTTCCAAGAGTTGTATTATTTTGATATTCTACAGTGAAATCCCTGCCTTCAACCAAATCAACACCATTTTTAGAGATGGTTACTTTCGGTTCCTGAGGCTTACCGTCGTAGATACAGGAAGAAGGAGTAAGGGTACAGGTGGTGCCGTTTGAGTAGATAGGGGCTTTGTCAATGGTGTATTCCTTTGTTACACTGCCGGCGTATTTTCCGATTCCTGTGAAGGTCATGGTAAAAGTACCGGCGTTAACAGTATCTCCGCTGGTTGTAATGGTATAGTCAACGTCTTTTTGGAGAGTAAGGCCGGAACGGTATATGGTTATAGTCGGTGTTTTGTCTGTTCCGTTATAAGATCCGATATAGCCGCGGGAAATGGTGAATACATCCTCGCTTAACAGGTCTACATATAATTCAGAGGTAAATACAGCATCCGGATTATATTTGGACTGAACGGTAAGTGTGATCTTGCCTGACTTTTTGGGGGTGAGGACTGCAGTTTGATTGGAAGTCTGGTTTACAGAAATAACACTTTCATCTGAGCTGGAAATAATGCAGTCATACAGAAAGTCAGAATCACTGCCGAAATCATTAGGAAACCAGCTGGAAGCGGTGATCCTATAACTAAGTTCCTTAGTCAGAAATTCGCTCTTTTTCATAGCGGAGAAACTGGAATTGGAAGGAGCAATGCTTGCAGTGACCTGTGAGGGAACAACAGCTTTGGAAGAAGTACCGCAGACACGGCAGGTCTTGTCAACCTGATAGTTCTCAATGGTTGTGCCGTAAACATATTTATGTCCGTTTTCCACTCGCGTTGCATGGTTGGAAGAGAGATCCGACAGATTGATCTCATAAAAAGTATTATGGCTGTCTTTCCATGCGTACCAGATCAGTTTTCCGTTTATAACAGAAGGTGCACAGTCGGAAAGATTTCCGGCCATTTTGTATGTAGAGCCAGCCTGCTGGCCGGTTCCGTCAATGGCAGTATAATAAACATAACCCTGACTGGACCAGAGAAGCACGAAGCTGTTGCTGCCGGTTTTTACAAGGTGCGGTGTAGCGGCGCTGTCAGAAGTGCCTGCATAGTCGGAAAAATACCGCACAACAGGTGTTCCTCCGGATTTTGAAACAGAGGAGACAAATACATTTCTGGAATGATTGTCAGCATCATAATTGCCTGCGACCAGATAGGAACTGTCGGAATATTCAAAACCGCCAAGGGATGCGCCGGTATAGTTGTTGCCGGATGATCCGGGGAAAGTCATAAGGTCAAATTCCTTGCAGGCATAGGAACTGGAACTCCAGGAATATTGCGGGACAAAAGATCCGCTGCTGATATCCGTGGGATACTGAAGAACCGTAATAGCACGGGGATAAGCATCACCGTGATCACAGCCCAGAAGAGTTCCGTTATCGATCTGGATGAACTGGTTAAAGGAATGGCTGACATATCCGAACTCAGAATTCTGGATTCCTGTAAGCTGATCCACAACAGACATGGTGGAGGTATCTACAGAAAAAGTTACGTTAGCCTGATGCCCTCCGTACATTTCATGGCAGGTGCGGATAAAAAGATAATTTCCGTAAGAAGCCATACGTGCGGAACCTGCGTCAAAGGGATAGGTGGTATTTGCACCGAAAAGGCTGCAGGAACCTTGGGATTTCCAGTCTTTGGAGTATTTGCTCACCCGGTAAACTTCTTTCGTATTATCTTTTTCGGTGTTGTTTGCGCCGGTAAGGATATAATAGTTGTCGTTGGTTTCGTAGAAAGCGCCGAATACAGGCAGTGGAAGATCGAGAGTCATCGTTTTCTTAAAGTTGTATCCGGAATCATAGTATTCAATCAGAAGCTTACCGTCAAGGGCACCACTTTGAACCCGCATGAGAGATCCGTCTGGGCTTGTTGTAAGATAGGATTCGACAGGAGAAGACCAGACACTGTAGTTCTGGTTTTCAAGGTTGCTTCCTTTATAAATGGTGCAGGTTGTATTTAATGAGTTCGATACCGGAATATCTGCTTCGATGACGGAACTGCTTTTTGCCATCTGGGCTTCTACGGAACCGTCCAGAATACCGGCTTGTACCCCACCTTCTTCTCCGGATGAAAAATCGTCTGTTCCATCGGAATCGGAAAAAGTCTCTTCTTCATTTCCGGCATTAAATTCCTCTTCCAAAGAAGAAGCATCGGAAGCGTCTGATGTGCTGCCGCTATTAGAATCTTTCGGTGATTGCAAAAGATCCTCAGAGGATTCCTCCTGTGTATCGATGCCGGTGGAATCGGCAGGATCAGAGTTTTCTTCGGAAGAGAGATCTTCGGAGATCTCAGAAGAAGGTTCTGCTTCCACGTTGTCATCCGCAGAAAAAGCGTCTGAATAAAAATCAGCTGCATTTACCGGAGCAGAAGTGCCCAGTATACATGCAGAAAGAAAAATGGATAGTAGTTGTGCTTTTTTGTTTTTCATAGGTACCTCCTTTTTATATGGTTTTACATATAAACCTGGCAATATTTTACTACAAAAAAAGAAAAAATGGTCAATTATTGTTGAAAAAAGAAGAAAAAGAGACAGAATCATAAGTTGAGAAAAAAATAAAAAAAAGTGTTGACATATAGGAACCACTTTGTTATACTATCACTTGTCGCGAGGGAGAAAATAAAAAATCCCAAGGAAATGCGGTCATGCGGAAGTGTCGGAACTGGCAGACGAGCAAGACTAAGGATCTTGTGAGCATTGCGCTCGTGTGGGTTCAAGTCCCATCTTCCGCATTGGAAATTTCCAAGAAATGCGATATGCGGAAGTGTCGGAACTGGCAGACGAGCAAGACTAAGGATCTTGTGAGCATTGCGCTCGTGTGGGTT